>SXRM01000301.1 GCA_005792545.1 Pseudomonadota bacterium
CGGCATCGTGCTCATCGACCAGGAGCGCTGCCGCGGCTACCAGGAGTGCGTCAAGGCCTGCCCGTACAAGAAGTCGTTCTACAACGCGATCTCACGGACCAGTTCCAAGTGCATCGGCTGCTACCCGCGCGTCGAACAGGGCCTGGTGTCGACCTGCACCGAAGGCTGCATCGGCAATATCCGGTTGCATGGGCTGCGCACCAGCGAAGGCGAGCCGCGCGAGGATCACCCGATCGACTACATCGTGCGGATCCGCAAGCTGGCGCTGCCGTTGTACCCCCAGTTCGGCACGGGTCCGAATGTGTTCTACATCCCGCCGATCCACGTGCCGGATGTGTACCTGGACCAAATGTTCGGCCCCGGCGTCGAGGAAGCGCGGACGATGTACCGCAACCTCAAGACCGACAAGAAACTGCTGGGTGCGTTGCTGCTGTTCGGCGCGACGGATCGGATCATCGACAAGTTCGCGGTCGAGACCAAGGATGGCGCGGACTTTGCGATCGGCTGGGACGCCAAGGGCGTGGAAGTTTGCCGCGTGCCCTTCACCGAGGGTGTGCACATCCGCAACCACTTGGACGAGCAGCGCCAGGCCTACCGCCAGAACACGCCGTAACCGAGCCACAGCCCCTGATTGGAGGAACCCATGAATACAATGCGCAAATTGACCGGCGTGGCGACCGTGGCCTTGTTGCTCGGCGTAGCGTGCGGCAAAAAAGAGATGCCTGCGGCTGCGGCCAAAGGTGAGCAAGCTGCCCCCGCCGGCCCGGCGCTGATCCCCGCTCCGCAGCCAGTGCCGGATCCGGAACCTGCGAGCCCAACGGTACCGAGCAGCGCCTGGCAGCCGGCGCCGGCACAGGTTGTCGAAGCCGCGACCAAGGTTGAAAAGCTCAAGGCGCCCAAGGTCGCCAAGCTGGAATCCGACGACCCCAATGGCGCCTGGTGGAAGGACACGCCCTACATCGACGTGGCGATGATGCCACAGCAGATGGCGATGCCGTTCTTGGAAAAGGCGACCATCACCAACCTGCGGGCCCAGGTCGCGCACGATGGCGAGAAGTTGGCGGTGCGCGTGACGTGGGAAGACGCGACCCCGGACGGCAACGTCGACACCAGCCGCTTTGCCGACGCGGTGGCCATCGAGTTTCCGCTCAAGGGTGACTCTCCGGCGACCATGGGCAGCAAGGATTCGCCGGTCCAGATCGTGCAATGGAAGGGTATCTGGCAGAAAGACATCGACGTCGGTTTCCAAGATGTGCAAGACCTGCATCCCAACTTCTGGAGCGACCTGTATTGGTTCACCGAAGGCGGCCACCCGCATAAGATTCCGCAGGCGTTCAAAAAGAAGGAGTCGCTGCAATGGCTTGTCGCGCTGTCGGCGGGCAATCCCGTGGCACTGCTGCAGCGCTCGACACCGGTTGCCGAATACGCCGCGGTTGGCTGGGGCACGCTGACGCACCAGCACAGCTCGGCTTCGACGGGTCGCGGACTTTGGCACGCTGGCAAGTGGTCGGTGGTGTTCATTCGGCCGCTCAAGACCGACGACGCCCAGGACGCGCAGCTGGCCGCGGGCCAGCCGACCAAGTTGGCATTCGCGGTGTGGGACGGTGGCAAGGGCCAGGTCGGCGGCCGCAAACACTGGTCGGGCTGGAACGACGTCGAACTCGCGCCGTAGCAACAACACTTCAGGCGCGCGATCGTCGGGGCAGTGGTCGCGCGCCGTTATTACCGCATTGTGGAGGCAGGGCCATGTTGACCATCGAACAACGCAATCTCAAGGCTGAGCGGGCGCCGCTGCCGCGGCCAGACGATACGGCACTGCTCGCGCGCGCCGACCTGCTGTTCGCGCTGCGCGACTTGATCTCGTCGCCATCGCCAGCATCGCGTGACAAGCTAGAAGACGTCGCTGTGGATGCCGGTGAACTCGTGGCTGCGGCCGGCTTGGCCGACGCCAGCTTGGCGGACGGGCCTACGCTGGCGCGGTCTGTCGCGGATGCCGCTATCGCGGCGCTGGCGCAGCTCGATGGGGACCGCGCAGCGGAACTGTTGACATGGTCGGCCGCCGCGACCGGCCTGGACCTGTGTGAGTGCGCGTATGTCCGCCGCGACCGAGGAACAATCCTCGGCGACATCGCGGGCTTCTACGCCGCATTCGGCGCCCAGGCCGTCGGCGGCGAGACGCGGCCCGACGAACTGGCGCGCGAGCTGGAGTTCCTGGCTTTGGTGCATGTGCTGTGGCTGCGGGCGCGTCGGGATGGCGATGCCCAGGCCGAAGCGGTTGTGGCCGACGCCGCCGAGGCGTTCTGGTCTGAGCACTTAAGCGCTTGGGTCGCGTTGCCGGCAGCTCGAGCCGACATTCTGCCGGTTCCCGGGTGGCTCAATGCGGCCCTGCATGCAGTTCGCCTGGGATGCACGGCGATGGCAGCGGCATCGGGCTGGAACCCGCCGTCGTGGGATGACCAGGGCGAGGGCGACCGTGTGGCGCCAGATGAAGTTGGGTGCGCAATCGACGGCGGCGTGAACTGAAGCCGAGCGCGCACCCACAGCGCTGCGGCTGCCGAAAGCAACCCTTCTGCTTCCGGACGCAACCCTTCTGCTTCGGGACGCAACCCTTCTGCTTCCGGATGCAACCCTTCTGCTTGCGGACGCAACCCTTCTGCTTGCGGACGCAACCCTTCTGCTTGCGGACGCAACCCTTCTGCTTGCGGACGCAACCCTTCTGCTTGCGGACGCAACCCTTCTGCTTCGGGACGCGGGCGCGCTGGGCGGGCACTTTTCGAAAAACCCGCGGCGACCCGCGCCTACCAAACCCCAGTCCGCCCCGCCAACACGCCCTCAGCGTCCCAAGCACGCTGCAGCGCTGCGCCGAGCACCTTGGCCGCTGTCGGCATCCGTTCGCGCACGGCGGCGCGCAAAAGTGAACCCGCCCCCACTGGAATGGCGCCAGCGTCAAACAGCCAACCGGCACGCGAGATGAGCGGGTGGGCTTCGGCGCGCAGCACGCCGTCCCCATCCACAGGGATGCCACAGCGCACGCGCGCGCCATCGGCGCCAAACGTCCAGGTTCGGTCGGGCGCCTGACCGGCCTCGGCGTACAGCGCCTGCGAGACATCCAGCACATTGGCGAGGTCCGGCCACGCGACCAGCAGGTCGACGCTCGCGCGGTGCTCGACCGTCTGTGGCCACGCCCCAGCTTGCATGCCCAGGCGCACGCGGCGTTCCTCGGCGACCGGTTTGGGCAGCGTCAGGCCATGCTCGCGGCACAGCGCGACCAACCGAGTGCTGGCGTTCGGTAGGTCGGCCGGGTCCCAAGCAACCGCACGCAGGTCGATGCGCAGCCGCCCAGCGCGCTCGACGCCCAACACGGTATCGACCAGATGGCATGCCAACGCCCGCCGCGCCAGCGACCCAAGCCTCAGCACGGCGTCGCGGTCCGCGGCAACTTCGCTGCCCGCCCAAGCGCAATCGGGCGCGGGATGCAGGCGCAGCGTCACCGAGCAGACGACACCAAAGCGACCCTCATGGCCGAGCACCTGACCCAGCGCATTGCCCAGCCCCTGCCCCAGCCATGGAGCGGCGCCGAGCAGATCGGCAGCGCCAAGTTGCACCAGGCGGCCGCTACCGGTGACGACTTCCGCGCCCACGACGTCGTGGCACAGACTGCCCCAACCCGCGCCAATGTCGCCGGGATCACCGACCGCGACCAGTCCACCGATGCGAGCCCCGTCATCGAGCGCCGGCAGCGACCGCAGGCACAGGCGCGCCTGCCTCGCCATCCGGTCCACCAGCGCAGCCGGCACGCCGACGCCGACCGTGGCCGCACGCCGCCCAACGTCGATGACCGGCGGCGCTTGCAAAGCGCTGCAGTCCAGGACCAGCGCGTCGCGCAGTTCTTCGTGATACAGCGCTGGCAACCGCGAGCGCGGCACCACCGGAGCCCGGCGCGACTTGCCGATGCGCACGACCGCTTCGACCTGCTCGGCGTTGGCCGGCTGGGCGATGGCCAAGGGACCGCCTGCCGGCCCGGGCAGCATTCCGCAGGCTTTGCGGGCGTCGTCGCCCACCAGCACCCGCACGCGTCCGAGCTTATCCACGAGATCAGCGTGAACAGCGGCGGCAATGGCGGCGCGGCCTTCGAGCATGCGGCAAGCGTAGGCCGGCGTGGCTGATTTGGCAAAGGCCGTTGGCGACCGCAAAACTCGACACGCGCGTCCCCTTGGGCACACTACTGGCGGCCCGCCAGACGGGTGTACGTGCGCCGTGAGCGAAACCGACCCGACCGACCGCGACGACGAGGACGAGGACGAGGCCAGGCCTGGGCCGGCCGGACCGACGTACATCTCCGCGGCTGGCATGCAGCGGTTGCGCGACGAGCACCACCACCTGCTGCGTGTGGAGCGACCGCGCATCGTGCGCGACGTGGCGGACGCAGCTGCAATGGGCGACCGCAGCGAGAACGCCGAGTACATCTACGGCAAGCGTCGCTTGCGCGAAATCGACAAGCGCTTGCATTTCTTAGAGAAGCGCTTCGAAGCGCTGAGCGTTGTGGATGCGACCCAGCAGCGGATTCGCGATCGTGCCGTGTTTGGTGCGACCGTCACGGCCGAGGATGAGGCAGGGCAACGCCGAACCTGGACATTGGTCGGTCCAGACGAGATCGACATCGACGCAGGTCGGATCAGCTATCGTTCGCCGATTGGCGCCGCGCTGCTGGGCAAGCACGTCGACGACGATGTGCGGGTACAGACCCCGGCCGGGGTGCGCACGTACTGCGTCATCGCCATCGCATTTTGAGGAGCATCGGCATGATCGCAAAGCTATTGTTGCCAGCCATGCTGGCGTGGATGTGGTCCACGGGCGTCTACGCGGCGCCGGCTGAACCCGTCGTCCCCGGCATTGAAGTGCTGTTGAGTGATCGGATTGACCTGGTGCAGGGCAAGCGCGTCGGCCTGCTGACCAACCCAGCCGCCGTGGATCGCCAGCTCGTCGCGACGCTCGACAGGCTGCGGGGCGACAAGAGAGTCAAGCTCACGCAGTTGTGGGCGCCGGAGCATGGCCTCGCCGCGGCCACGCCCAACGGCACCAGCAACATCAAGGGCGTGGAAGCGCGCACGGGCCTGCCCATCGAGGGCCTGTTCGGCGACCGCACCGCACCTTCGGCGGATGCGCTGGCGCGCGTCGACGTGCTGGTGTTCGACCTGCAGGACATTGGCTCGCGGACCTACACCTATGTCAGTTCGCTCGGCAAGGTGATGCAGGCGTGCGCGGCGCACAAGGTCAAGGTCATCGTGCTCGACCGCCCCAATCCCCTGGGCGGTTTGTTGTTCGAAGGTCCGGTCCGCGAGGCCAAGTACAAAAGCCTGCTCGGCTGGGGCCCGTTCCCGGTCACGCACGGCATGACCTTTGGCGAAATCGCCAAGTTCTACAACGAAGAACTCAAAATCAAGGCGTCGCTGGAGGTGGTGACCATGAAGGGCTGGCGGCGCTCGATGATCTGGGACGACACTGGCCTGGTGTGGGTGCCGACCTCGCCCGGCATCCCCAAGCCACTCAACGCCACCATGTACGTCGCCACCGGCATGGTGTGCGGCTCGGGCCCCAACTGCAACGAGGGCGGCGGCAACGCCATGCCTTTTGAGCTCATTGGCGCGCCCTGGCTCGACGGTGAGAAGTTCGCGGCGGCACTGACCACGCGGGCCCAAGGCGCCGCCGGCCTGCAGAATGTGCGTTTTCGACCGATGACCTGGCTGCCGTGGCACGGCCAGTACGACGGAAAGACCACCCATGGCGTGCAAATCCACCTGCTCGACCTGCATGATTTCAAACCATTGCGTCTCGCGCTGCTGATCCTGTCGGTTCTGCACGACGAGTTCCCGGGGCAGATCAAGGTGTCCAACGACCACCGTTTCGGCATGATTTGGGGCAACGATCAGGTGCTGCGCGACTTGCGCGCGCACAAGCCGTGGCTGCAGATCGAGGCGGCGTGGCAAAAGGAACTCGAGGCTTTCGGCCAAAACCGCGCACGCTACTTGCTGTATCCGCCCTAGCACGGCAAGATCGCGGCCCGGCAGGCCACGGGCGCGCGGCGCGACTGCGCCAATTCCGGCGCTCCCGGCAACCTACCTGGCCCGCGGTGCCCGACCCGCAAACGATCGACTACATGGCCAAGCGCGACCCTGGTTTTTCGCACTTCATTGGTGCGCTCGACTGCACAGTGGCTGTGCACAACGCGCCAATGGCGGTGGTGCAGGCGCTGCTGCCTCCCAACTTGCAGGTCAAGTCGTCACCGACCGCGCCCGAAGGCACGAGCCCCATCTGCGTGGCCTACGTCCGTACGGATCCGTCGAACTGGACGTTGCTGCCGATGGTTGAGGTGCGGGTGCGCGCCGTCGCGCTGATGGTCTTCAACGTCTACATCGGCGACATGCGCCGCGGCCATCCCGGACCGTACACCTACGTGTCGCGATGGTGGTCGGCTCCGGATTGGAAGGTGCGCCTGGGCAGTCGCTTGTGGGGCGTACCGCCGAGCCAAGGCACGGTCGAAGCCGGCCAGGCCAACCTGATGAGCCGGGTGGCAGTGCCGGGTTGCGTCAGCCTGCAAACGCGCGATCACGGCGACATTCCCGAGTGGCCAAAGGTCAAGCAGTTGGCGATGCAGATGCAAGCGCCGCTGCTTGCCAAGCGACCCAACGGGCAACTCACCGTTGCCGGCATGAACTGGAATCTCGCCGACGCCGACATGCGCTCTTGCGAGCTGACGATGACGCTGGAACCCGGCGTCGTAGCCGGTGCTGGTTTGCCCGGCGGCCCGCTCAGCTGCACGATGGATGGCACACGCGACATGGCCGTCGGCGGCACCTTTCGGTTCGGCAGCATCTGCCATTTGACCCACGCGGGCAGTCCCGAGCGCGACTGGAGCGAGTGGAAGGCCGGACCGCGCTTCCGTTTGCGCGCCGACTTGTCGGCGATCGAGGTCGGTCCGGTTGCGGAGAAGATGCGGGCAGCGCAATTAGATTCGTAGCGTCGCCTGTGCGCGGTGTCCACGGCACGCTGACAGCCCCGCGCCCTCCAACCTCTGATTCTGTAACTGCAACAACCGCCTTCGCCCAAAAGCGCGTGGTCTTTGCCGCTGCAAGCACTTGGTTTTTCTAAAAAGGCAGGTAGGATTCGCGGCCGCGGCGGGCAGGTCGGCTCCGTCCGTGCGTTCGCTGATTGGCCATTGTGCCAAGGATCCAGCACACATCGAGGAGAATCGGGGTATGAAGAAAGCTTTGGCGACGATGTTCATTCTTGCCGCGGTGTCGGCGTGTACCAGCAGTTCTGGCAGCGGCGGCACCGGCGGAACCTCGGGCGGAAGCGACGCGGCGGTTAGCGGCGACAGCGCGACCGCAGCGGACACCGCGACGGCGGGCAGCGATACCGGTGCAGCGACCACGGACACGGCAACTAGCGGCGCGGACACCGCGTCTGCGGCTGACACGGGGAGCAGCGACACGGCTACCGGCGGCAACGACACCGCGGTTGCTGCCGACGTCGCTCCGGCCGACACCACGGTCGCGGCCGGCGGTGCGTGGAAAGACGCGGAACCGGCCATGAAGGCCAAGTGCGCCACCTGCCACAACGCCAATGCCAAGCTGTTCTTTCAGGCTGGCGACTGCGCAAGTGCGGCCAGTAAGTCTTCGTCGATCAAGTCGCAGATCGAGACCGGCAAAATGCCCCAAAAAGGCATGCCAGCGCTTGAAGCGGCAGAAAAGAAGGCGATCCTGGACTGGGTTGCCGCCGGCGCCAAGTGTCCGTAAGGACCAGAGAAAAATCTAGTCGATTTTTCACTGGGCCCATTTGCTTGTTCCGTGGGTCGCAAGCTCGCGTCCTGGCAAGCCGACTCGCCGCTCCGCAGCAAGACAAAACGTTCGAATTGTTCTTGTGCAGTTCCTGAGGTCCGGCCCATGACGACGTGTCGCGCAGCCGCGTTTGCAGCCCTCGTGTGTTGCATAGTCTCGTGCGACGAATCAGCGGTCGGCAACGCGAACAACGATGCAGGCTCCAGCTTTGACGGCCAGGCCACCGACGCCGCGGTCAAGGCTGGCTGCCCGCCCGGGTCGGCCGGCTGCAAAGGCGGTGTGCGTTGGATCTGCAACGACCAGGGCACCGGCTTTGTCGAGTCGCCGTGCGCCGGACAGTTGTTGTGCAGCGACGGGCAATGTGTGCAGTGCACAGCAGACGCACCTTGCGCCGGTGGGCTCGCGTGCTTGCAGGGCAAGTGCCAGACATCGCCCTTGCAGGTCGTCAGTTCCGCGCTGCCGTCTGGGCTTGTCGGCACGCCCTACAAGGCGGAACTCGAAGGCAAAGGCGGGACGCAGCCGTACACCTGGTCGGTTGTGCAAGGCTCGCTGCCGGCTGGCCTGACGCTGCAGGGGCCAGGGGTTATCGACGGCACGCCACAGGCGGCTGGTGCCTTCGCCTTCGGCGTCCAGGTGCTGGACAAAGACGGCGGCAAGGCGACGGCCAATCTTGCGCTGGACATCAAGGCCGGCGGCCTGGTGGTGACGTCGACATCGCCGCTCAAGGCCGCCACCGATGGCGAACCGTACACCCTTGCGCTGGCGGCTCAGGGCGGCAAGCCGCCGTACTTTTGGGGCATCACGACCGGCAAGCTGCCCGCGGGCTTGTCGCTCGGCTCGGACGGCACGATCAGTGGCACACCGCAGGGCGATGGCGACTACCCGTTTGACGTCAAAGTTTTCGACAATGGCGACGCGCCGTTGGTCGCGAGCAAGTCCCTGGTGTTGCCCGTCAAGCTGGCGCCACTTGACATCGTCGGCGACCAGTCGCTCAACCTGATTCTGACCAAGGTCATCGTGCTGCCGCTCATCATCGTGGTCGACAAGATTCCGGTGCCGTACAACGCCAAGCTGCAAGCCAAGGGCGGTAAGAAGCCCTACGTGTGGAGCGAGACGCCGCTGCCCGGCGTGGTCAAGAACTTTCTGCCGAACGCCGGTCTGCCCAATGGCCTGTCGCTCGCCAAAGACGGCACCTTGTCGGGCGCGGTGACTGACGCGTCGCAAGTGCTGGAATTCAAGGTACCGCTCTCGCAGTTGACGCTCAAGGGCTTCTTCTTTGCGGCCCAGGTTCAGGACAGCCAGGCCAAGCCGCAGACCAAGCAGGCCATCTTCATCATCCCGACGGTTCCGGTCGGCGCACCTTGACACATTGAAATTGCGGACACAGGGAATTGAACTTGCGGACACAGTGAATTGAATTTGCGGACACAGTGAATTGAATTTGCGGACACAGTGAAGTAGCCAAGGGACTGCGGCGTTGGTGTCCTTGCGGGCAGCGCCGACAATCCGTATCTTGGGCGTTGCAAGGGGGGCACATGCAGTTGCGGGCATTTTTCAGGTCAAATCGTCGGCTTCCAGTGTTGTGCGCCGCGACGGCGCTGACGGTCGGTTGTGACATCGACACCGGTCCGGGCGTGGGAACGTTTGAGGGTCCGATGCCGGCCGACGTGGTCGCCACACAGGTGGCACTGGTACCTGGCGCAGTGCTTGCGCCGATGGAACGCAAGATTGCCGACGCGCCCAAGCAGTGGACCAGCAGCCACGCCATGGTGGGTAAGGGCGGCTACCTGTACATCGCCGATCGCGAGCGCAACGCGCTGGTGGTCATGCGCCAGGCGCCGCTGCAGGTCATCCAGACGATTTCGGTAGACGGCGCACCGGAGAAGACTACGGTCGGCCCCGACGGCACGGTGTACGTCGCGCCGCGGCAGGGCGACGCTATCCTGGCTTTTTCGCAGAGTGGCGTGCCAGAAAAGCCGCTGCTCGAGACGCCCAAGACGATTGCCGTCGGCATGGAGCCGCGCGCGTTCGCGCTGAGCGTCGATGGCAAGCGTCTGTATGCCGTGCTCGGCGGCAAGCGGCAGCTGGCCGCGGTCGATCTCGCGACGGGTTACAAGCAGTGGACGGCCCTTGAGGCTACGCCGCTCGCCATCGCCACTGGCACCAGCCAGCTGGTGGTCACCTTCGACACCGGAATTGTCCGCCGCTTTTCGCTGTCGCCCAACGCGCTTGAGCCGGCCAAGGTCAAGGACTCGACGTTCGGCAGCGGCTCGTCGATGGTCAGTGCGTGTGCCGATGGCAATCGCAAGGCGCGTCGCGCCCAAGGCGCGGCCTGGGAACCTGCTGGTGATCAAGTGCTTGCCGCGCGGGTGGTTGCCGCGCCGGGCACGCTCGAGGATATCTCAACGGCCAACATGCCGACCAAGTCGACCGACGGCAAGGGCAGTGGCTACGGTGGCAGCACCAAGACCAAATGCAACGACGGCCCGCGGCGGCCGATCGAACCAAGCGTTCTGGCCGTACGCGCAGGTGCTGTGGCGCCAACGCGCGAGGTTGCCGGCACGCCGTATCGCGGCTCGCCGAGCGAAGTGGCTTTGGCTGCGCGCTTTGACCAACCGGCCGACGTGGCGATCCATCCGACGCGCTTGCTCGCAGCGGTGCCGGCGACCGGTACCGACAACGTGCTGATGCTCCACACGTCGCCCAATGTCCAGGTCGGTAGCGCAGTTGAGGCCGCCATCCTCAAGACGGGCCACGCGCCCACGGCGGTGGCGTTCAGCGACGATGGCCGCTTTGCGTTCTCGCTGGATACCCACCAGGTCGGCGTCAGTCGTTTTGACCTCGGCCCGTGGCTCAAGGCCCACGAACCTGGCGCAGCGACGCAGCTGGCGCCCGCCGAAATTGCCGCCACGGGCCAGGTCGCCTATGGCGTCGACGTGCTGCCGGAGGCGGCGCGGCTGGGTCGGCGCACGTTCACATTCGCAGGCAACGCCAACTTGTCCAAAGACGGCCTGTTTGCCTGTGCGACCTGCCATGCCGATGGCGGTGAGGACAAGCTGGTATGGATGGTTGCTGAGGGTCCGCGCCAGACGCCGTCGCTGACAGGCCGCTTGGAAGGCACCGCGCCCTTCAATTGGAAGGGGTCGGAGGGCGACCTGCAGAACAACATGGTCAAAACCGTGCACCGGATGGGTGGCAAGGGTTTGTCGCAGCAGGAATTGGCGTCGCTGGAGCAGTTCTTGCTGGTCGGCCTGCCCAAGGCGCCACCCAATCCGAACCGGCAGGCCAACGGCGAGCTCACGGCGGCCCAAGCCCGCGGCAAGGACATCTTCCACCGCGCAGACGTGGGTTGCGGCAGTTGTCACCTCGGCGGCGTCGGCGTCGACGGCAAGTCGCACGATGTCGGCACCAGTGCGACCGGCGACAAGATCGCGGCGTCGTTCGCGGGACTGTCGTCGAAAAGCGAGACGACGGTGGTCGCCAATCGCTTTGACACGCCGAGCCTGCGCGACTTGTGGAACACCGCGCCCTACCTGCATGACGGCAGCGCGCCCACACTTGAAGCGCTGATCGCCAGGCCAGGCATGGGCAAGACCAGTATGCTCAAAGCCACCGAGCGCGCCGACTTGATTGAATACCTCAAGTCGTTGTAGCTCCACGGCGCGGGGCCCGGTTGCGGCCCGACCGGAGCGCCTTGCCCGCTGACCATCAAGACTTCATCAGCCAGCAAGCGGCAATGTTTGCCAACCGCGTGCGGCGCAACCAGGCACGGCTGGCGCCGGCGTTCGCGCGTCGCCAGATCGATGTTTTTCGCCTTTACGATCGAGACATTCCAGAGATTCGCGCCGTCGCCGACTGGTACGCCGGACACCTGGTGGTCGGCGAGTACGCGCGCACTCAGACGCGGGACCTCGACGACTGGCTGCCAGCGCTGGCTGGCGCGGCGGCAGAGGCGCTGGGTATTGCGGCCGATTGTGTGCACACCAAGGTCCGGCGCACGCGGCCCGAGGTCGGCGAGCGGTATCGCAAACTGGGCCACGCCTCGCCGCGGCTGATCGTACGCGAAGGCCCGCTGCAGTTCCTGGTCAACCTCGACGACTACCTCGATACCGGTTTGTTCGGCGATCACCGCGAGACACGCAGGATGGTAGCGGCCGAGGTCTCCGGAAAGCACTGCGCCAATTTGTTTGCCTATACGGGGGCCTTTACCGTGGCGATGGCTTGCGGCGGCGCCGCCACGACCGTCAGCGTCGACACCAGCGCGACGTACCTCGGCTGGCTCGGCGACAACCTTGCGCTCAATGGTCAGAATGGGCCGGCCCAAACCACGGCGCAAGTTGACGCGCGCACCTGGCTGGACTGGCGGGCGCGCCACGGGCAACCGTTGGACTTGCTGGTCTGCGATCCGCCGTCGTTTTCCGACCGTCCGGATGGCCAGTTCGACGTGCAGCGCGACCATCGCGCCCTGGTTGAGGCGTGCTTGCGGGTGCTGCGGCCAGGCGGCGTGCTGTGGTTCAGCGCCAACCACCAACGCTTTGTGCCCGCATTGGCGGGCCTGCCGGTCGATGTCGTCGAGACCACTGAGCAGACGGTGCCGGTCGACTACCGCAACCGGGCAGTCCACCGCAGCTGGCGGATGGTGCGCCACGCGGCCTAGTTGCTTCGCCCCTGGTGTCGTCTTGCACGCTGGGCAGTGTTGCTGCACAAGGGTTGGCCGGCGAAAGACAAAAGCGTGACGCGCGGCACCCGGTTGCGCCCACTCACCGTTTGACACCGGCAAGGGCGGGGCCGACGATGGCGGCGGCCGCAGCGTTCGCGGTCACCGCCAGGAGCCTTCCATGCGCCGATTCCTCAACGTGCTGACCAGCGCCGCTGCGGCTGTTTTTGTGTTTGTGGCTTGCGACACCAGCGTCTGCGCCGGCGGCAACTGCTCGTGTCCAAGCGACCAGACCTGCGGCTTTGACGCGTGCACGGCGACGACCAGCGGCTGCAACTTCACGTGCGGCAGCGGCGCCACCTGCTCGGGCGCCTGCGGCCCCGGCTGCAACGTGAGCTGCGGCGGCAAGGCCTGTACTCACACGGTCGGCGCTGGCTCGAACATTGCGTGCACCGCCGGCACTTGCACCATCACCTGCGAAGGCAGCTGCACGGTCAGCGGCGCCGCGAACCTGACCTGCGGTGGTGGCACCAGCAAGTCGGTGGCAGGCTGCAATTGACCGCTTGCATTGACTAGCTTTTGCGTCCGTACAGCGCCCGCACCGGATCGAGTTCGTCGCCGAACGGGTAGGCGGGCCCTAGCGCATTAATTGGCCGATCGGCGTCGGCCTGGCCGAGCGCGACCGCACCGCCGCGGTTCTGAGCGCGCTGTTGCCGGCCTTTCCAGACTTGGCGTTCCGCTTCCTGCGCCGCTTCCCATTTTTCGTGGTTGTCGAGCACGACGGCAAAGTCCTCTGGCAGTGAGCAAGCCAGCTTTTGCAGGACCCAGCCAGCGCACTCGGCGTCGGCTGCGGCGCGGTGGGCTTCTTCGAGCGCAATGCCGAGGCGTTTGGCGACGGTGCCGAGCTTGTGACTGCTCTGGCCCTTCTGCAGCTCTTTGGCGAAGACCAGCGGGTCGAGCCAGCGGGCGCCCTGTGGTAGCTTGCGGCTGGCGCGGCCGAATTCGTGCAGCAAGAACGTGCGGTCGAAGCTGGCGTTATAGGCCACCAGCACGCGTCCCCTGAGCTTGTCGAGCAACTGCGGGGCAATCTCGGCAAAGCTGGGCTGGCCCTCGACATCTTCTGGCTTGATGCCGGTCAGCTGGGTGACGTCGGGCTCCAGCGGTTTGCCAGGATCGATGAGCGTGCTCCAGCGGTCGGTGATCACACCGCCGTCAAACGCGATGACCGCAACCTCAATGATGCGGTCACCCGCGGCCGGGTACAGACCCGTCGTCTCGGTGTCGATGACCGCGAGCGGTTGCAGCGCCCATGCGGGCGGCGATGCGGCCTCTGCCATCGGCTACTCGGCCTTGCGCAGCATCGCTTCGCCCATGCGAATCGGCGACGGCACCGGCAAGGCGGGCCGCAGGTCGCGGCGCTGGGTCACCAGCACCACCGTCGATCCCATCTCGAACACGCCAAACTCGTCGCCGCGGTCGGTGGTCAGCAGCGGGTTGCAGGCGCGCAAGCCCGAGCCCGGCTGACCCTCGTTGCAGGCCAGATCGGTGAACGCGACACGCATGTGCCCGACGCACGTCGCGCCGACCATCACCAGTGCCGCGGGGCCGAATTCAGTCTCGCAGTGGCCAACGATGCGCTCGTTGCGCGCGAACAGGCCGTGGACATGCCGCAGCCCCATCTGGTTGACGGGGTATAGAGCGCCGGGCAGGTAGCGCCACCGCGTCACTGTCCCCTTCCATGGCGTGTGGACGCGGTGGTAGTTGTTGGGCGCCAGATACACGACCGCGTAGCAGCCATTGCGATAGGGGTCGGCGTCGTCGCTGCCGCCCAACAAGGCATCCAGCGTGTATTCGACGCCTTTGGCCTGAATCAGCGTGCTCGACTCGAGCGTCCCGAAAGCGCTCAGTACGCCGTCCGCCGGCGACGGCATCACCTCTGGCATGTCGTCGATGGGCCGTGCGCCGGCCCTGAGCTTGCGCGTGAAGAAGGCCTGGAACGTGTCAAACGAGTCGATCGGGTCCGCAGCCTCGTCGAGGTCAACCTTGTAGGCCTTGGCAAAGGTGCGAATCGCCGCTCTGAGCACCGGCTTGGGGGCGCGCACGGCGACGAGCTTGCCCATCGCCTGCGAGACTTGGGGCTGAGCCAACAAATCCAACCACTTGGGCGGCGGCGGGGTCATAGCCATCGGGTTCCTCGGATAGGGTACGTGGGCCGACGCGAGTCGTCAGCGCGCCGTTGTGTGCGACAGGCTAGGCGACGCCAACCGCAAGCGGGCGATTTTGGCTGCGGATGGACGGCCAGTCGACGCTGGACGGCAGCAGATTCGCCGTCAGCAGGTCATGCCGCGCCGCCAGATCCTCAATGGTCAGTGTCTCCAGGCGATCGACGCTAAAGCCCTGCACGGCATAGCTGGCCGTGAGCGTGCCCACCACTACGGCTGTCTGCAGGACGCGCGTATCCACGCGTGGCTGCGACGCCACGTAGCCCATGAAGCCGCCGGCAAAGCTGTCGCCCGCACCAGTCGGATCGACCACATCGTCGAGTATCACAGCTGGCATTTGCTGCGCCTTGCCATCGTGGAACAGCACCGCGCCGTGCTCGCCACGCTTGATAATGACGGTACGCGGCCCCATGGCGTGAATCCGGCGCGCGGCGAGGCTCAGGTTGGCGACGCCCGACAGCGCGTAGGCCTCTTCGTCGTTGACGAACACGCAGTCGACACGGCGCAGCACCCGCTCCAGGCTCGGCCGCTCGCCCGAGATCCAAAAGTTCATGGTGTCCAGCGCTACAAAGCGCGGCCGGTGGCACTGGTCGAGGACCGACAGCTGCAAGTCCGGGTGGATGTTGGCCAGGAACACGCAGTCGGCCGCCGCACCGACCGAGCCGATCTGCGGGTTGAAGCTGGCGAACACATTGAGCTCGGTGAACAGCGTGGTGCGCGTCTCAAAGTGCGGGCTGTAGACGCCGCCCCAGCGAAAGGTCTGGCCCGGCACCTGTGAAATTCCCGAAACATCGACCCCGCGCTGGCGCAGACGATCGAGGTCGCTCTGCCGAAAGTCGTCACCGACCACCGCGACGATGTGGGTGCGCGCCCACAGTGAGCTGGCCAGGGCAAAGAACGTCGCAGATCCGCCGAGCGCGCGATCGACGCTGCCGTGCGCGGTTTGCACCGAATCGTACGCCACCGAGCCGACGACGAGCAGGTTCATGGGTAGCACTCCGCGGGCCGGCTAGGCCGACGCCAGGTATTTGTCGAGAAACAGCGCCAAGCGCTCGCGGGCCTCGGCCGGGATCAGATCCGGTCGCGTCATCACCGCAAAGCGCAGCGCGTCAAGCGCGGCGTCGGGCCCAGTCGGCGGCCTTTCGGCCACGGCCCGCACCACGCGCTGGGCATTGGCGACGTTGGCCTTGAGCACGGCGATGACCTGATCGACGCTGACCGCATCGTGCCCTGCGTGCCAGCAATCATAGTCGGTCGCCAACGCCAGCGTGGCGTAGGGGATCTCCGCTTCGCGCGCCAGCCGTGCCTCTGGCAGGTTGGTCATGCCGATGACGGCGACGTTGGCCCAGGTGCGAAAGGTCTGCGACTCGGCGCGTGTCGAGAACTGCGGCCCTTCGATGCACACGTAGGCGCCGCCGACATGGTGGCGAAGGCCTAGGTCCTGGCAAGCGCTGACCAGCGCCGACGAGACGCGGCGGCTGACCGGATCCGAGAACCCGACGTGCGCGACGCAGCCGCGATCAAAGAAGGTGCGCGGCCGGGCCAGCGTGCGATCGATGAACTGGTCGACGATGACCAGGTCGCCGGGCGCGATGTCTTCGCGCATCGACCCCACGGCAGACACCGACACGATGTCGGTCACGCCCACTTTCTTGAGCGCCCAAATATTGGCCCGGTAGTTGATCTCGCTCGGGGTATAACGATGGCCGCGGCCGTGGCGGGGTAGAAAGTACAGCTGAGTGTCGCCGATCCAGCCTTCAATGAGCGCATCGCTCGGCGCGCCGAACGGAGTGTCCAACACGTGCTCGCAGACGCCGCTCAGGCCGGGCATGTCATACAGGCCACTGCCGCCGAGAACGCCGAGAACGGTGCGCGACGGGCCAGACTGGCTCGGGGTGGGATTGGCTGGCGTCACGGTGCAAACCTGGCGGGCGCAGCGACACAGTCAAGTGCGCGGCGACGGATGAGCGGTGTGGGGATGGGCCGAATCAAGTCGGCGCGGCTTCGTTCGGAGGCCCTTCACCTGCGCCCTCTGCCAACTTGCGCACCACGAACGCGTCGATGCGGCCGCGGTCGCCGTCGCGCAAATTCAAAAAGCGGATGGCAAGGCCATGGGCAAAGCCGCGGGTGCGGCGTGCGCCGACGACTTCGCCGCGCACGGCGATCATCGCCTCTTCGTCGGGCAACGCGAACTCGAGGTCGATGTACTTGCGCTCCAAGGCGTTGCGCAAGGAATAGCTGTGGCTCTCGACAAAGATGCCGGTCGCCGACAGGTTGGTGGCTGGGTGGACAAAAAGCCGTTCGCCGTCGCGCTCTTGCACGAACAGGTCGACAGCCGCACGGTGCGCGGTGCGACGCTCGACTTGACCGTCGTGCAGACCGCTCGGTCCGCGCTGCGGCCGGGTGCTGGCAGGATGGGCTTGGGCGTCGGTCATGGCCGCCTCCACCGCGAAAACAACGCGGCTTTTTTGGGGCGCAGCACGGTACGCGCATCAAGGAATGCTGTCAACAGGTATTTGATAACGCTGGACCGGAGCTTTCGATCACAATCCATCGAATTGAAAGTCAATTTCCGCGGGCAGGAACGAATGCGCCGCGCGCCAACCCAAACCCGCCATCGCGCCGCCACGCGCAAACGCCGCGCACCCAGGTCTGGTGAACCACACCGCGCAGTGCCAGGCCGTCGTAGGGCGTCAGCTTGTGCTTGTGATGCAGGTCGGCGCCGGCGATCGTGGCCTCCGCCTCCGGGTCCCAAATGACGAAGTCGGCGTCGAAGCCCGCGGCAATTCGGCCCTTTCGAGCGTCCAAGCCGGCGAGCCGAGCGGTGTTCTCGGCATTCCACCGGCACAGGTCGGCCAGACCAAAGCCGCGAGCGCTGGCTTGGGTCCACAGCGCCGACAAGCCCAGCTGCAGGCCGGCGATGCCGCCCCAGGCAGCCATGAAGTCGCCGACTTCGGTACGCTTGAGCTGCGGCGTGCACGGCGAGTGGTCCGAGACGACCAGCGTCAGCACGCCGTCGCGCAGGCCCTGCCACAGCGCTTCGCGGTTGGCCCGGTCGCGGATGGGCGGCGCGCACTTGTAGCAGGTCGCACCGGGCGGCACGTCTTCGGCGCAAAAAGTCAGGTAGTGCAGGCAGGTCTCGGCTGAGATGCGCACGCCTTCTGCTTGCGCTTTGGCCAGCATCGGCAGCGCCTGGGCGCTCGACAGGTGCACGATGTGCGCCGCGGCCTGGTGCTGGCGGCACAAGTCGATGACCATGGCAATGGCGTCCAACTCAGCCTGGTCCGGACGCGACCGCAAATAGGTCGCGTAGTCGCGCACGTCGGCGTTGGCCACGTCGCGTTCCGCGGCCTCAAGCGGCTCCGGGGCTTCGGCGTGCACCAGCAGCACCAGGCCCAGGTCCCGCATCAGCGGCAAGGCCAGGTCCAGGTCTGCCCGCGACACGTGCGGGAATTCGTCGACGCCGCTCGGACAGGTGAAGCACTTGGCGCCACCGCAGCCGAAGGCGCGCAGCCCCGCCAGTTCGCCAGTATTTCCAGGGATCACGCCGCCCCAGAACGAAGCGTCGACCTGCAGCTGCCCCTGCAACGCCGCCAGCTTGACCTCGGCCGCCTGCCGCGACACCGTCGCCGGGATGCAATTGAGCGGCATATCGACCACGGTGGTGATGCCGCCCGCCGCCGCGGCTTGAGTTGCGCTGGCGAAGCCCTCCCACTCGGTTCTGCCCGGCTCATTGATGTGTACGTGGCTGTCGACCACGCCTGGCGAGACGGCGAGTTGCCCCACGTCGAGCACGTCGCCCTCGGCCGTGCCGTAGGGCAGCACCGCCGCAAAGCGCTCACCGGCAACCACGATGTCCGCTGGCGCGACGCGACCGTCGGACACCACCCTTTTTGAGCGGATGATCATACCCCCCCTTTGTTCAGATCCATGATCTGCATGATGAAGCTGCCGGAATTCGCGCTACCCGGAAGCATAGTTCGCAGTTGTCGGACACCGGCCGGACACTAGTCGGACACGTATTGGACACAGCGTCAAACACGGACCCTACCTTTGTTCAGATCCATGAAACTGCTGATGAACATCGGCGAGCTAAGGCGCCGCCATCCCGCGCAGCAGCTTGACGAGCGCCGCCACCACGGCGGGCTTTTGGTCCAGGTCGGGATTGGGCGGCATGGCGGCATTTTTGCCAATGGCAGGGCCACCTTGCAGGACGGCCTTGGCCACAAGGGCGTCATCGGTCGCAGCCTGCCAGGCTTTGTTTGAGAAGTCGCGCGGCTTGACGGGCAGGCCTTGCGCGGCGGGACCGTCACCTTTGCCGGCCGGGCCGTGGCACGACGCGCAGCGCTGAGCATAAAGCGCCTTGGCCTCATCGGCCGGTGTTGCGTAGACCGGCGCGGCGCCCGCCGCGACTGGCTGCGGCGCGAGGCTTTTGTCGTAGTCGCCGGCCTTTGCGCCCTTGGCGAACCAGGCACCGAGCTCACTGCGCTCCTGGTCGGTCATGCCAGTCTGGTTGCCGAGCGGCATGGTGCGCGTCGACACGGCGCGCGCAAAAATTCGGGGCGCGTGACGGCGCATCGCCTCAGCAGTGTCGAGCGCGACGCCGTTGGGCGGCATCGGATAGGCCGGGTTGGCTGGCTTTTGGGCGTGGCACGAACTGCAGCGGGCTTGCACAATCTCCCAGGCGCGACCAAACGGCACCTCGGGCGCCTGGGCGTACTTCTCGGCGCTGGCATCGGCTGCAGGCGCTGTCAGGCCGACGATGCCGCCAAAGCTCGCCACCGTCGCAGCAATGAGCGCAGGGTGCGATTGGCCTTTGAAGTTCATCAGGTACTTGATACCACCGCCAAACACCAGCAGGCACGCCAGGACGACCCAGGCGTGGTCGTTGCCGTACAACGACGGAAAATGGTTGCTGATCATCGTCAGCAGCACCGGCAGCGTGATGTAGTGGTTATGCGTCGAGCGGGTCTTGGCCTTGGCGCCAAAAGTGGTGTCCACCGGCCGATCAGCCAGGGTGTCGGCCAGCATGCGCTTCTGCCCGGGGATGATGCGGAAGAACACGTTGGCCGACATACAGGTGGCCATCATCGCCCCGACGTGGATGAAAGCGCCGCGCGGACTGAACACCTGCAACAGCCCAAAGCCAGCGCCGACTACCAGCGCCGCGCACAGCGCCGCCAGCACCACCGGCACGTGCCCCAGCCACTCGCACAGGCGGTCGTAGACGACCCAGCCCGCCACCAGCAGACCGAGCGACAGGCCTACCCCCTGCCACGGCGTCACCTGCAGCACGTTGGGGTCGATGAGCAGCGCCGCATTGCCCATGTAGTAGACGACCACCAGCAGCGTAAAGCCGCTCATCCAGGTGGTATATGACTCCCACATGAACCAGTGCAGCGTCGGCGGCAGCTCGGCCTTGGTCAGCGACTTGCGCTTGACCAGTTGGTAGAAGCCGCCACCGTGGGTCATGTGCATCTCGCCCAGCACGTCGCCCTTGAGCGGTTCGCGGGGCGGCTCCAGGCTTTTGTCCAAGAACATGAACAAGAACGAGTCGCCGATCCACATGATCGCCGCGACCACGTGCACCAGCCGCACGCAGATGTTGAGCCACTCTTGCAGTTGGGCTTCCAAGCGAACTCCTTGACCAGCCGGCCGTTAGTACATCGTGTGGACGCGCACCAAGAACTTGGCGATGCCAAATTTACTCGCCGCTTCGAAGGTGTGGCCGTCTTTGAGCGGCACGCTGCCGACGAAGGCCACAAGCTCGTTGCTGTCGTCAAACGCCCACTCGTTGACCTTGTAGCGCGGATACCAGTCGGATTCGATGAGGTTCAGGCTCAACCACAGCGCGTCCATGCCGTCAAGCACCGGCGCAGCGTAGACCAGCTGATTGACGGTCTTGGTGGTGCCCTGGTCCTGAGTCCACAGCGGCGCCGTTCGCGTGGCCATGCGGTCATCGCTAACTAGCACGTCTTTCTTGAAGGTGTTGAGCACGAACGGGTTGTAGCGCGCCTGGGTTTCGATGACCACCTCCGCCGGCGGCATGCCGTTTTCCTTGGCGTCGAGCAGGTTGTCTTTCTCGCGGTCGTCGATCAACTGGAAAGACACCAGCCGCACCTCGACTTTGCGCTTGTGAAACAATGCGGCCGTCGCCAAAAGCCCCGCCGCTTCGGTGCCCGGGCAGGTCATGTGGTCGACATGGACCAGCGTCAGACCCGGCGGCACGGCGTCGCCCGCAAGTGACTTGGCGGCCACTTTGGGATCCTGGCTCCAAAAGTGCATGTCCTCGGTGTACATGATGCCGTCGTTGGGCTCGTTGCCGCCGCCGAGCAGGTCCAAAAGCGCGATGTTGAGCGCCTCGGCGATTTGCGGCTTGGTCGCCCCCACGTGGTGCAGCAGCATCCCGGTGAAAAGCGGATTGTTGGCCTCGTGCAACTTGTGGTCCCAAGCGACCGTCGTATCCCAAACGTAGTCGGGGTTCATCAGGATGAAGTCGCTGAGCTCCAGGCCGATTTGCGCGCTCGCCTGCTGCACGGTCGGGTTGTTGAACAGGCGCGACAGCTTGGCGCCCGCCACTACGCCCGTCGAAGTGGACCACCGCACAATCTGGTTGCTCGACGCTAGCTTCTCTTCGTCGTTCTCGATGAGGTGGCGCGTGATGAGGCAGCCCATCGAGTGACAGGCGAATTGGACGTGGGTTGCCCCACTTAGCAGCATGCGCCACTTGGCAAACTTGGCGACGATGCGGGCATAGCGCTGCAGGCCCAAGGGGCCGCCCGAGAACGGGAACTTCTCGACTTCGTCCACGTCTTGTTTGGACATCCAGCCCGGCGGCACCGTGCCGTAATACTCGACGGCAATGAGTTGATTCGGGTCCTTTTCGGTCGCAGCCGTATTGCCACAGGGTCGGTTTATCCCGAAGGCCTGCATAGTCTGCAAAACGTCGCCGCAGCCTTTGACGTCGCCGTAGGTCAGCTTGGCCAGCTTGTCTTTGCCCTGGTTGGAGAAACCGTGGACCCACACAGTCAGGGTCTTGTCGCCAGAAAACTGCTTACTGCCCGAAAACACGGGCTTGGGCCCGCAATCCGCCGGACAGGTCGGCTCGCACGGGTCGCACTTGCCGTCGCCGCAGGCATCCCAGCGCTTGGGGTCCAACTGCGGGCCGATGCACATGCCGAACAGGCACGCGCCGCCTGGACAGGTGCTCGGAACTTTGGCGTCGCAGGTGTAGGAATACTGCGGGGGCGGCGTGCAAGTGGCGTCGGGCTTGCCGTCAGGCGCCGTGGCCGCATCGGGCCCGATGTCCGCTGGCTGCACCTCGGCGCCGCTAGCGACAGCGTCCCCAAGAACGTCAAGTGACGGTGCGATCTCGGGTTCCGATACGATGTCGAGCACTTCATTGGCGTCGGCGACGACAACGTCCTCCGGGGCGACCGCAACGTCTGCCTCCGTGCCGGAGTCGCTGTCTTGCGCCGCGGTCTCTGAGGCAACGTCGACGAGCGCAGCTGCCGTCTCGCTGTCCACGATTGACCCTTTGGCACCAGCGTCGGGGCCAGTGGTGTCGTCCGAGCACGCCGCCATCAAGACGAGCGTCGCGATCCATCCCCGCGCTGCGCGCTGCCGCATGAATTTCGACCGATCGCGCCACCGCGGCGCGGCGCTATGCTAACTGCGGGCGGCGCGGGGGTGCAAACCACAGCGCCTGCACAAGCTTGCCGGTCGTTGGGCCTAATCCTGCGGCCGCTGCCGCAACTCCGCCGCAATCGCCCGAAAGAACGGCGCCGCAATCACCAGCCGCACCAAGGCCCCGCAGAAAATATAAAGCGTGCTGAACGCATCGACCACCGCCGCCGGATCGCGCCCGTCTTGCACGAACGGCGCGTAAAAGCTGCGCATCAGCACCTGTGTGCTGCCAACCCCAGAAACGCTGATGGGCAACGTGCCAACGACCGTGACGATCGGCATCGCCACGCACAGCCGCCCAAGGTCGGGGACCATGCCGAAGAACTGCACCAGCCACCACACGGTCAGCGTGTACAAGCCGAGGATGCCGGCGCGAAGCGCAATGCCCTCCAACATGCGCAACGGCTTAAGCGCGGCCAGGGGCTTGAGCGGTGCCCAACCGCGCAGCTTGCGCAGGATCGCGACGTCGAGGCTGGACTGCAGCAACAGCACGCTCGCCAACGCTCCGCTGAACACGGCAACCGCCACCACCTTGAGAAACGTCTGCAATTCCGGGTACGGCCCAAAGAACTGCGGCGCCAGCCACACGCCGACCATCGACATCGCGGTCACGGTCAGGATGTCCATGTAGCTCAGCAGCGCCAGCGCCCCCGCCGCCTGCAAGAACGGCACCTGCTTGCGCCGCGCCAGCAGCCAAGCCATGCCGAGCGCAGCGGCGTGATAGTTGAGCATGTTGATGAGGTACGACGCGCCCTTGAGCGGCAGCAACTGTCGCAAGCCGTCTCCGCCAGGCTGGCCTTCGTGCCCGAGCGTCCGCCGCACCAGCCACATCAAGCACAGGCCGTCGTAAATCCACACGACGACAGACATGGCCGCCAGCGCAGCGATGAACGGACCGATGGCCGCCTGCTGCATGGCCGCCCACATCTTGGGCCAGTTGGTGGTCGCGGCGAACAGCCCAACCAGCAGCGCGGCACCAATCCAAGGCACGAATTGGCGCAGGCGGTCGCGGCCAGAGGTGGTGGGAATGGGAGGGTTTTCGGACATGGCCCCGAGCGACAAAGGGGCCCGCAGTCTAGCGCGCGCAAGCAACGGTTGGCGAGGGGGTGGCCAGCCGCGCCGGGCCGCCTACTTCGCCATGGCCGCCATCGCCGGCTTGCTGTCGCGGTTGTCGAGCGACAGCTCCGCCAGTTCGTCCTGGAACTTGACCCGCGCCAGCATCAGCTTCTCCTGGGCGCCGACCACGTCGATGGTGGTCTGCTGCACGCGCTCGCTCATCTCTTTGAACTTGGTCTGCAGGTGCGCCATCAGCGTGCCGCCGGTCTTGACGGCCTTGAGGCTGAAGATCTGGTTGTGCAACTCATCCATCCGCACCCGGTACTCGTCGCCACGCTCGCGCAGGTGGGCGATTTGCGACTCGGCCTTGGCCATGTCGTCGAACAGGCCCAGCAGGCGCTGCATGGCGGCGTCCACCTTGGGGTCTTCCTTGGCGTTTTTGAGGTAAACGCGCACCAGGTCGACTCCCACCGGCGTGCGCAGATCGACGGTGCGCACAAGCGGCGTCGACTCTTCGATTTCGAGCACGCGCGACTCGCCGGCCGGCACCTCCGCTGCGTAGAGCCGCGATTCCGCATACTGCTCCAGCGCCTTGGGACCCTTGCTGATCGCCCAACCTTTGGGCGTGTTGTGGCGAACCAGTACGGTGGTGGCCTTGTGGCTGCGGTTGCTGATTTTGAGCTTCGTCGTGCGCACGTGCTGCACCTCGGCCGTCAGCACGCCGCGGGTGAGCTTGATGAGCTGCGACATACGGTCGCCCGTCGAGCCTTCGCGGTCGACGACCACTTGACGATCGAGCGCAAACGGCACCACGGCGGTAGCGCCGGGCGGGATCGGGTCGGCCATGCCCTCGCCGATGAATCGACCGTTGCCGTAGACGGTGATGGGCCCGCTCTCGAGCGTGCTGCCGGTCGGGTTCTTGAACCGCACCGACTTGAAGGCAAAGCGGCTGTCGCCATTGGTGCTTTCGGCGTCGTACAAGTACACGACTTCGCCCTGGGCCTGACCGTGGACGATGGCCACCATTGCGCTGGTGCCCTTGTTGACGTTCATCGGCGTCTTGCTGTCGAAGTGGCTCTCGCCGACCGGCGGTGCATCGGGGTTGATCGAGGCCTTCTTGCCATCTTCCAAGCCCTTGGTCGGCGCCGACACCACGCGCACACCGGCCTTTTGACCGGCGACTACGCCGCGCGCGACAGCCTTGACTTGGGCGGGCGCCACGCCGCGCTCGATGAGCTGGTTGCGCAGCATGTTGGCGCGGTCCAGGGCTTTGTCGCCGGCCTCGGACTCGCCAGCCTGCGCGTAGCCCTCGATGACCACGTCGTGCTTGGCCTTCTTAAGCTGATCGGCAAGCCGGCCGAGCTTTTGGTCTTCGGCGGCTTCGTCTTTGGCCTGGACTCCCGGCGGCGGCGGCGCTTTGGCCACGCGGTACTTGTTCATGGCCGTCGATGGAGCCGCACGTGCAGCCCCCAAGCCGCTGCCACTTTTGGCCGGCGAGGACGACTCGGCGTAGGCCTTGGCGACCACGTCGCCCGCCACATCGGGGTGACCCGCCGGCCGTGCGATGTCGGTGTCCTCCATGGCCGCCAGCACCATTTCTTCGGTGCGGCCGTCGCGGTGCACGGTGCCACCCATCGGCGGGGCCTTGGCGAAATTATCCTGGCTGTGCAGGGTCTCGCGGTGCACCAGCCGAATCGAGTGCAAGTCATAGCGAAACGACAGCGCCGAGCTCGAACCCACGCCGACTTGCACCGACTTCCAGTCCTCGCCGCTGGTGTTGTCGACGATGGCCCAGCCCTGCAGATCGACCTTGCCGGCGTCATTGACGACCACGCGGTAGGTCGGCTTCCAGGCCGGCGACTCTGTCACGTAGCTGAGCACGATGTCGCGGTGGGCCTTGTCGGGCAGCTGGATGGTCATCTCGACTTTGCCGTTCTTGGCCTGGCCAGGGCTGGGGAACGAGATCGGCAGCGCGAGCCCGGTCTTGGCGTCGGTGACGGTGAGCGACTTCAAGAAGTCGTCGATTTTGTCTTGGGGGACCTCGATGGACAGCTTGTCACCGTCGACGGTGGCCTTGCGCTCGTAGTAGGCGACGCCATTGCGGTAGACCACGACCTTGCCGAGCGCGGCCTGATCGGCGGCCACGTAGGTCGCGTGGTTGGTGCATGCGCTGGCGCCGACGACGGTCGAGATGGCCAGCAAGAAGGCAAAGGAAAACGTGCGCATGAAAACTCTCCTGCATATCGGCCGATTGGCCGTGCGTCTGGTGGGGGAAGGCGGCGCGGGCGGTTCCTGCTGCGGGCGCCGGTGGGCTGCGACGCACGGCCAGGGCTGGCGATCTTGGCGACGTCCAAGATGGCGTTGACTCATTGACACCGCCACGATTCCCAGGGCGCCACGAAACCCCTATGCTTTCGCCCCGCGCGCGGGCCGCGCCCTGCTCACTTGCCCTGCTGGTCGCCGGATCAGCGCGTCCGCGAGAGCCGAGACCATGACCGAACCAGGCACCTTGTCCCCTTGCCGCCGCGGCCTGACCGCCAGCCTGCTGGCTCTTGTGCTGGCGATGACGGCGTGCGGCAGTGCCGAACCGACACCTGCGAGCGGCGAGCCTGACGCTGGCGGCAGCATCTTCAACCTGGACGTCAAGCTGGGTGGCGGCGATGCCAAGGTGGGTGCCGACGCCACCGCGGACACACCCAAGACCGATAGCGGCGACGTGCAGGATGCGGCAGCGACAGAGACGGCCAGTGGATCTGGCGTGACGGGCCTCGCCATTGCCGCCACAGAGTCGCTGGCGGTCGGCGGTCGCTTTGCGCTCAAGGTCACAGTGACACGCAGCGATGGCAGCAGCGGCGCCCCGACTGCTGCTGAAACGGTTGCCTGGTCGGTCGACGGCGCAGCGGTCCTACCCGGCGCCAAGCTGACCGCTGACCCGGCAGCGCAACCCAAACTCGGCGTGTTCAGGGACAGCAAGACCGGCGCTTTGGCGCTGGTGGCCGTCCGGCCCGGCAACGCGACGATCAAGGCGGCAATCGGCGGCGTCGAGTCCAACGAGCTTGCGGTGGCGATGGCCTTTCCAGAGGACGCGGCGCTGCGCTTGTCCGCTCCGACTGCCAGCGGCAAGTGCAAAGGCGATAGGCAGAAGGACGCGGACGACACCATCAGGCTGGAGGGCAAGGCCTTTGGGGCTGGCGGCCTTACGTTGACTGTGCGCTTCCCAGCGACCGCCGTGGCTGGCGACAGCTTCGACCTGGAAAAGACCCCGCAGTCTGGGGCGCTGCAGTTGCTCGCGGTGGTACCCGACCTCGGCGGTACGCAACTCAAGATTCCCCAAGGCCGCATCTGGGTGGACCAGACCGACAAGGGGTGGTTCAAGGGCACGTTTCTAGGTACCTCGGCGAGCCTGGTCCCGGTGGTCGGCACGTTCGCGGTTGAGCGCAATGGCGCCTTTGGCATCGACCTGCTCGACGACGGCTTGCAGATCGCGACCTCGACCACGCCCAAGTTCACCGCAACCGGCGACCACCACAGCCGGGTGTCGGTATCGGCTGCGCCCGCAGGCCAGGCCATCGTGCACTGGCGCTCGATCCACGATGTGACCACTGCAGACTTCGCGCGCGCCGCCGTCGAAGCGCACAGTGGGCAAGTCACGCCACTTGACCCGCTGGTGTCCAAAGCGATTGCAGCCGTGCTCGTCGATGACGGTAAAGGCACGCTAGTGCCCAAGGCAAAGGGCGACTTCTTTGGCGCGGCGTCGGTGGCCACCTCCGAGGGCAAGACGCTGGTGGTCTGGGAAGGCAAAGCGGCCAAGGGGTCGGCCGCGCCGTATCAGGTGAGCGCCCAGCTGCTCGACGAAGCGTACAAGCCCACTGGCGCCGTGCTGGCGGTGGCGAATGACGAATGCTGGGGCGAGTGCAAGCCGCAACTGGTCGGCCTGCCGAATTCGCGCTGGATGGCGGTGTGGGGCATACCGGCCGGCGGGGGGGTGCGCGGTGCGCTGCTGGATGGCAACGACCTGAGCGCACCAGAAAAGCTGGTGACCCTGGTGGCGGCGCCGGCCACCAGCCCGGCGGTCGCCAGTCTGGACGCCAACGTGGCCGTTATCTGGCGCCAGACCGGCAAAGGCACGCGCTATCGGCTGTACTCCAACACGCTTGCCTCCAATGGCCCGGAGCAGGACCTCGGCCTCGCCACCTCCAACCCGCCGGCACCGCAAATCGTGGCCGTCGCTACGCCGCCGAGCTTCGCGGCCGTGTTCTTTGCCCCTGCCGCAGACCTCAAGCTGCGGCGCATCGGTCTGAACGCCTCGGTGCTGGGGCCGGCGGACGTGCCGTTGGCGACGGGCATCGCGCGGATGGCGGCGGCCGCAGGCAAGCCAGGACAACTGGCACTGGTCGAGCGCTTGTACGGCCAAGGTGCGGACCAGCCGCAGCTGCGGGTGCGCAAGGTCGCCGTCGCCAGCGCAGGCGATCCCGGCGCGACGCTCGGGCTGCCCGTCGAACTGGCCAACAGCGCGGCAAAACACCCCGTGGAGGCCGCGATCGCCTACGTGCCCGAGGCCGACACCTTTGTGGTCGTGTGGGCCGGCGATACCACCAGCGACGGCGTTTGGGTGCAGCGTTTCCGATAGAGCATCTGCTGTCAGGCGCGGCCCGGGCGTATTGCACCACCCGCACCTTTTCAGCTATGGTGCGCGCCCTTGGCTGCGGTAGTCGCCGCGCCGCCCCATCCGCCTCGTCTACCTCCCCCACCGCAGCGCCAGTCCCGGCGCAGGAGCCTTCCGCCATGTCCCAGCTTTCCGCACGCCTTGTGGCCGCGTTCTTCGCGGTGGGCCTGGGCGCAGCCCCATTGGTTGCTCAGGCCGAGACACCGCCGTTCGACGCTGGCAGCACGCCTCCGGAAGACGCGACTGTTTTGACGGACACCAGCGGCCCGGTCGATGCCGCTGTGGACGCCACCGGCAGTGACGCGGTGAGCAGCCCCGACTCGGTATCGCAGACCGACGCGGGCATCGCGGACACCGGCACCGCTGACACCGGCCCGACCTCGTTCAACGAGAACCCGTGCTGGGATGTGAAGTGCCCAAAAGAGACCGCGGCATGCAAGGCCGACAAGGTGTGCGCCGCCTACATCGCCTGCAAGGGCGACCAGGACTGCCTGAAAAAAGTGGTGACATCCCAGGCGGTCCAGGACGCGGTCAACAAGCTCTTGACCCCGATGCAGGACTGCGGCTGGAAGTCGTGCAATGACCCCAATGGCGGCACCTGCAAAGGCAACTGTGGTAAGTACCTGGGCGCCAAGGCCAAATGCAACTGCGATGACGCCTGCAAGCAGTACAACGACTGCTGCGCGGACAAAGACGCGGTCTGCGGCAAGGGCACCTGCAAGGGTGCTTGCGGCAAGGTCGGTACCTTCGCCGACGGTTCGGCAATGCCGCAAAATGGGGCTTGCTACTGCGACGCAGAGTGCGCAGCGAGCGGCGACTGCTGCGACGATATCGCCCAGCATTGCCCGGGCACGGGCGGCGGCGGTGACACCTCTACTGCGGCCGACGGCGGCGCGTGCAAGCCAGCGTGCACCGGCAAGAACTGCGGCGACGACGACAGCTGCGGTGGCACCTGCCCCGGCGCGTGCCCCGGCGGCGGCATTTGCTTTACGGACTCGGCAACCAGCAAGAAGGCCTGCAAGACCAGCGGCGGAACGGCCGATACTGCGGCGACCGGCGACGCTGGCACAGCAGACGGCGTGACCACGGCCGGCGGCGACGCTGCCGGGACGCTGACCGACGCGAAGGCCGATGCGGCCAAGCCCAGCACGACGGGCAATAACACGACGACGTCGAGCGGTGGCGGTATTTGCTCCAGCAGCACGCGTCAACCCGGCAATGGCTGGCTGATTGCTCTGCTCGCCGTGGGCCTCGCCGTCGTGGTGCGCCGCCGCCTGGTGTAGGCGCGACGCAGAACCATGCTTGACCGTGTGGGCGGCATCGACGGCCTGCGTTCGATAGTCGCGGATTTCGTAGCGCGTCTGTGCCGGGATCCGATGATCGGGTTCCACTTTTCCGGTATTGATCCCGCACGCTTGACTGCGCTTGAAACGCAGTTCGCAGCTCAGATGCTGGGCGCCGATGTGGCCTACGAAGGGCGGCCCATCGGAGCGGCGCACGCACGTCACCCGATTACCGGCGGCCACTTTGCCCGGCGGACTCACCTGCTGCGGCAAGTGTTAGCGGATCACGGCGTGGCAGACGAGGTGCAGCAGGCGTGGCTGACGCACACCGAACGCTTGCGGCCGGCGGTGCTCGGCAAAGAGCTTGTGCGCGCCAACATCGGCCCCTGCGACCATCCGGGTCTGGGAGCGCTGGTGACGGAGGTCGCGGCCGACGGGTCGGTCGCGGGCGAGCGGGGGCGATTGAGTTAGCGCGACCGCCGCGCGACGTGCATGCGAATCTGCCGACGCCACCACACCCACTCGTGCGAGACGTCGGTGCCCCAGATATCGCGCCACAAAGGGATTCCTTTGGCGGACAAGGCTTTGGCCAGTTTCTCGGTCTCGGTCAGGCAGGTCTGCTCGAAGTTGCCGCGGCCACACACCAGGGTAATGTGGGTCTGCCGGCGGATGCGGTCGAGCGGCTCGCCGCTGAGGTTCCAGGCGTAGGCGAGCGGGTCGCTGTAGTAGACGCCGTCTTCGGCGTGTCCGTCGGTGAAGTAGCGACCGTTGTAACGTCCTGAGAAGCCGACAGCCTGGCTGAACAGCTCGGGGTACTTGAGCGCAAAGTTGACCGCGTACATGGCGCCGACGCTGGCGCCCATCGCCACCAGATCGCGGCGGCCTGATTCGCGGCGAATGCGCGGCACCAACTCGTGGACAATAAAGCGCTCGTAGGCGTCGTGGCGGCGCATGCGCTGACCGACATCCCAGTGGTCGGCGGTCCAGGTCTCTGACACGTTCGTCTCGGGGCAGTACAGGCGCACCTTGCCGGTGGCGAGCAGGTCGCCCAGCGCCTCCACCACGCCGTGGTGCTGCCACTCGTGGGCATAGCCGCCGGCCGTCGGAAACGCGACCAGTGGCCAGCCTGCATGGCCAAACGTCCACATGTGGACCGGTCGACCGAAATGGTCGCTCGGCATACGCTCGTAGTGGGCGCTCAACGGATTGGACAACATCGGTTGCCGGCTGACAGGGTGCAAATTCGACATGGGCACGCGCAGGCGCAGCCGCAAACCGCGGCCGGAATACAGAGCCTAACGGATCACCCGCCCGGTGCAAGGTGCGCTGGGGCGTGCGCGCCCGGCCACAGCATCGGCACTGATCGGCATGTCATGGTCGGTGCGCCGCAGCCCGCCCGGACACAATGCGCAGAAAATGCTTGGGTTTCGATACACGACGCACAGCCGCGTCCGCACGGCGCAAAACTTGCGCATTTCGCCAGGGGCACAGCTGGGGCCGCACCTGGCTTGGCGACCGGCCAACCGTCGTGACGCAATCAACACACATTTTCATCGAGTTGGCGGTGTCGGAACTGCCCATTGGCGGTGTCGGAACTGCCCAGTTGCCACGAAGTTGCGTGGCCACGAGTGGTCGGCGCGCCCCACGATGCCACATGCGGCGGTGATGATATTGCAGCAGCGAGCGCCTGCCCCGTAATGTCCATTCTGCGGCCTATCGCGCCGTCACGGGTCTACATGGTTGTCCGCGCCGAGCCGCAAGTCATGTTTGGTTGCTTAAACAGCCCTTGGTGGCGCCATTCGCAGCTGCGACGTGCCCCGCGCTGTCTGGCAACGCTGTTTGCGGTAGTCGCTCTCGGGGCGTGCGGTGACGACATCGCAGAAATCGGACCCAAGACGACCAATGCCGGCGCGACTGCAGACAACGGCGTAAGCCACACAGACGCGAGCACGAGTCCCGACCTGAGCTTTGCGACCGCCGACGCTGGGGGCGCCGACCTGACCGCGCGCACCGGCGATGCGACGGGCGATCCGGACCTGGTTTTTGGCTTGGACGATACCGACGCGGCGTCGGAGGACGCGGAGGACGTTTTCGAGGACGCAACCGCAACGGATGCCGAGCCTGGCGATGGCTCCAGCGAGGATGGCGACGGCGATGGAGCTACCGATGACGGCGGTAGCACCGGCGATCCTGACGCGGCGGCAGACGGCGAGCCAGGCGACGCGGTGGCAACGGAGGATGCCGGCGCGGATGATCAGGGCGCCGGCGCAGATGGCGGCGAAGACGCGACCGGCCCGCAGGATGGCTCCGGAGCGACCGATGATGCATTGACCAGCGAAGACGGCGGCACGGTCGCGACCGATGCGCTGGCCACTGCGGACGGCAGCACCGCCGACGCGACCGCGAGCAGCGACAATGGGCCAGCGGGCAGCGATGCCGGCAACGTGGACGTGCCAGTGACTGGCGACGCCGGGGGCCAGTCGGACATTGCGCCGCCCTGCCCTACCAAAGAGACGCTCTGCGACGGCAAAGACGACAACTGCAATGGCCAGATCGACGAGGGTTTTGCGGACAGTGACGGCGACAAACTGGCGGACTGTGCCGATACAGACGACGACAACGACGACATCGCCGATGGCGCAGACAATTGCGCCACTGCGGCCAACAAGGACCAGGCGGACCTCGACGGCGATGGGCTGGGCGACCCCTGCGATCCCGATGACGACGGCGACAAAGTGCCGGACGCGACCGACAACTGCGCCAAGCAAGCCAACGCCAGTCAGGCCGACAACGACAAGGATGGCGCTGGCGACCTGTGCGATGCGGACGACGACAACGACGGGGCCCCGGATGACGCAGACCTGTGCCCGAAGGTGGCCGACAAAGCCCAGACCGACAGCGACGGCGATGGCTTTGGCGACGCCTGTGACACGGACGACGACGACGACAGCGTGGCCGACGCGGGTGACAACTGCGCGCTGGTCGCCAACAAGGACCAGAAGGACAACGACGGCGATAAGCTGGGCGACGCCTGCGACGGCGACGACGACAACGACGGCGTCACGGACGACAAAGACAATTGCAAGCTGATGGCCAACCCGGGTCAGGCGGACGCCGATGGCGACGGGCTCGGCGATGCGTGCGACCCGGACGATGACAACGACAGCGTGGTGGACGGGCAGGACAACTGCGCGGCGGTCGCCAACAAGGACCAGATCGACAGCGACAAGGACGGAGCGGGCGACCTGTGCGACGCCGACGACGACAACGACCTGGTTGCGGACGCGGGCGACAACTGCAAGCTCGCCGCCAACAAAGATCAGGCGGATGCGGATAAAGACGGCCTGGGCGATGTCTGCGATCCGGACGACGACAACGACAGCAAGTTGGACACGACCGATAACTGCCCGCTTGTCGCCAATCCGGACCAGAAGGACAGCGACAAGGACGGCCTGGGGGACCTGTGCGACAATGACACGGACGCCGACGGCGTCGTCGACCAGGCCGACAACTGCAAGACGGTGGCCAACAAGGACCAGGCCGATACCGACAAGGATGGTCAGGGCGATGCCTGCGACGCCGACGACGACAACGACGGCAAGCTCGACGCGGCCGACAACTGCGCGCTGGTGGCCAACGCCGACCAGAAAGACACCGATGGCGACAAGCTTGGCGATGCGTGCGACGGCGACCTCGACGGCGACACCATTGCCGACGCCAAAGACAACTGTGTTGCAGTGGCCAACACCGACCAGAAAGACAACGACAAGGACGGTGCGGGCGACGTCTGCGATGCGGACGACGACAACGACGCGGTCGCGGACGGCAAAGACAACTGCGCGCTCGTCGCCAACCAGGGCCAGCTGGATACCGATGGCGACAGCCTGGGCGACGCCTGCGACCTGGACGATGACAGCGACGGCGTGCTCGACGCCGTCGACAACTGTGTGCTGCAGGGCAACGCCAACCAAGCCGACGCGGACAAGGACGGTATCGGCGACGTCTGCGACCCTGACGACGACAACGACTCTGTGGCGGACGGCGCTGACAACTGTGCGGTCGTCGCCAACAAGGACCAGGCCGACAACGACGGCGACAAGCTTGGCGATGCCTGCGACCCCGACGACGACAACGACGGCGTCCTAGATGGCGCCGACAACTGCAAGCTGGTTGCCAATGCCAACCAGGCCGACAGCGACAAAGATGGTGTTGGCGATGCCTGCGACGCCGATGATGACAACGATGGCCTCGTCGATGGCGCCGACAACTGCGCGCTGGTCGCCAACGCCGACCAGAAAGACAGCGACAGCGACAAGCAGGGCGATGCCTGCGACGCCGATGACGACAATGATGGCGTGGTCGACGGCGCGGACAACTGCAAGCTGGTCGCCAACCCCAACCAGGCAGACGGCGACAAGGACGGCGTAGGCGATCTGTGCGACGGCGACGACGACGGCGACGGCGTGCCCGACGCGATCGACAATTGCCCGACCGTCGCCAACCAGGCGCAGATCGACACCGACGGCGACAAGTTGGGCGACGCTTGCGACCCCGACGACGACAACGACACCGTGCTCGATGCAGCGGACAACTGTGCACTGCAGGCCAACGCCAACCAGGCCAACAACGACAAAGATGCGCAGGGCGACGTCTGCGACACCGACGACGACAACGACGGCGTGCTTGACGGCGGCGACAACTGCGCGTTTGCAGCCAATGCCGACCAGAAGGACACCGACAGCGACAAGCTGGGCAACGTCTGCGACGCGGACGACGACAACGATGGGCTATTGGACCCAGTGGACAACTGCCCCGAGGTCAAGAACGTAGACCAGAAGGACAGTGACGGCGACAAGCTGGGCGACCTCTGCGACGGCGACGATGACAACGACACCGTGGCCGACGCCAGCGACAACTGCGCGCTGGTCGCCAACCAGAGCCAGCTCGATAGCGACAAGGACGGCCAAGGCGACGCTTGCGACCCAGACGACGACAACGACGGCGTGCTCGACGGCGCAGACAACTGCGCGCTGGTGCCCAACCAGAGCCAACTCGACACCGACAAAGACGGACTGGGCGATGCCTGCGACAATGACGATGACGGCGACACCATCGTGGACACCAAGGACAATTGCCCGCTATTGGCCAACGCGGGGCAGACTGACAACGACAAGGACGGTCAGGGCGACGCCTGCGACGCCGACGACGACAACGACACTGTGGCCGACAGCGCGGACAACTGCCAGCTTGTCGCCAACCTGGACCAAAAGGACACCGACGGCGACAAGCTCGGCGACGCCTGCGACCCGGACGATGACAACGACGGCGTGCTCGACGGCGCGGACAACTGTGTTGTCGTGGCCAACGCCAACCAGGCCAACAACGACAAAGACGCGCAAGGCGACGTCTGTGACCCGGATGACGACAACGACACGGTCTTGGACGCAGCGGACAATTGCGCCCTGGTCGCCAACACCGCGCAGACCGACACCGATGGCGACAAGCTCGGCGACGCCTGCGACCCAGACGACGACAACGACACGGTGCTCGACGCCAACGACAACTGCACGGTCGTCGCGAACAAGGACCAGGCTGACTTTGACAAGGACGGCAAGGGCGATGCCTGCGACCCGGACGACGACGGCGACGGCGACCTCGACCCCGTGGACTGCGCGCCGTTCAATGCCAAGATTGGCCCCAGCCAGAAAGAGTTGTGCAACCTGCTGGACGACAACTGCGACGGCGTGGCCGACGAGGCGCCAGCGTGCGTGCAAAAGACCAAGTTCTACGGCATGGTGCTCGACGCCAAGACCAAACTGCCGATCACCACGGCGACCGTGGAACTGCTACCGGCCGGCAAGTGCTCGCTGACCAGCAACGTCCAGCCGCCGACCGACACCACGGTGACGACTGGCGGCGGCAACTTTGCAGTGGTGCAGAACGCCGGCGGCTGGTGCGTCGAGGTGACCGCGCCCGGCTACAACAAGATGATGACCCAGGACATGCAGACGCTCGGCGGCGAGAGCGTGCTGTTGATGTTCGCGATGCAAAAGGTCGGCGACCCGGCGGTCGTCAGCGTCTGCGGCAAGACCACCGACAGCAACCCGACCACGCCACTGGCAGACGCGAGCGTGAGCCTGGGCGCCAACTCCACCAACAACCTGGTAGCCAGCGACTTGTCGAGCCAGGATGGCTGGTATTGCACAGGCGGCGTGCTGGCCTCGAGCGCCAGTCAGTGGTACGAAATCGCCAGCAAAGAAGGCTACACCACCGCCAGCAAGGGTCCGATGACGCTCACGCCCAACGTAGTCGCCATCGTCAACCTACAACTGAACAAGTCGAACTTGACGGTGTGCTGGCAAGACGGCTTTGAGAGCGACACCGGCTGGAGCGCCACCGCGGCGTCGCTCGGCAACGTCTGGCACCGGCTGCAAAACGGCATCTACAGCAACACCGCAGCGCCCGCCTGCACGACGCTACCTGCCAACGAAGTGTGCGTGCCCGACGCCTTGAACCCGCTCGACAGTTGCAACGTGTGCGCAGACGCCAGCCAGACCGGGTGCGTGCCCAAAGCCGGGGCACTGTCACGCGCACATGGCGGCAGCTGGTCGGCGTGGTTCGGCGTCAATGCCCAGGGCAACTTCATGGGCACCGGTGGCACCTGTTCGAACAAGAACGGCGGCACCAGCACGAGCACCACCGCGGGCACGTACACCTCGGCCAACATCGCAGTGCCGAGCAAGGCCAGTGGGCTGCGCTTGAACTTTTGGTACTGGTACGAAATCGAGAGCGTCGACCCGGCCATCAACCAGTACGACCGCATGAACGTGTACATCAGCGTCAATGGCGGCAATTGGCAGTGGGTCGCGTACACCAATCCTGACGTCGACGCCAACGGCGCCAAGCACGAAGCGTACACCTCTGCCGGCAACAACCTGGCGCCCAAGTGGGTGCTCAAGGACGTCGATATCTCGTCGTTTGCCAAAGGCGGGCAGACCGTCAAGGTCCGCCTGGAATTCCACAGCAAGGACCAGAACTACAACGGCTTCCGCGGCTGGGTCGTCGACGACGTCAAGATCATCGGCGTGGCGTGCCAGTAGGCCGCGTCCAAGTACCCTACCTTTGTTCAGGTCGTTGATCTAACAGCGAAAGCTAGGGCGTGGCTGCGCAATCGACCATCTGCACGTCGTAAGTCCAGGGTTGGGGGCCAACCTTGTCGACGCTGACGGTGTAGGTGACGCCAGCCTGGCTCTTCCAGCCCTGGGGCTTGAAGCTGAGCGCGTACTGCGCGCCATAGCCCTGGCCCAGCACGGTGGTGACGACGGGCAGGTTCTGGCCGTTGGCGGATACGGTCACCTTGGAGGTGCCGAGGTTGACCTGGTCGGTTTGGATCGACCACCCGGTCTGGTCGATCGAGCCCTGTCCGCCGGCCAGGGCTTGGATGGGGAAGGGGCCGGGCGCCGGCCAGGCGGTGTAGGGTCGCTTGAACTTGCCCGTGCCGCCGATGACCAGCAGGCAACTGGAGCCCTGCGCGGAGGTGCCGCCAATGCCGATGGGGCCCAGGCTGCTCGACAGGATCCAGCGGCGGTGGCCCAGCGTCTTGGCGTTGTTGGCGCCGCTGTCGATCATGTAACTCTGCACAGACGAGACCGAAGGACCGCTAGAAATATTGGATGTTTTGGCGCCGTTGGCGCCGACTGCGGTGTAACACTTCCAGGTCGTCGGCGGCGTGTGCGACAGCGCGTTGTTGGCGTGCATCATCAGTGCGCAGGCCTGGGCCGTGGTGTTGCGGTCGGGGTCGTCGAGGACTTCGGGCAACTGGGCGAGGTAGCGCATCAGGTTGACCTGCGTCAGCGTGTTGGCGCGGGCGCTGTCGCTGAGCGCGCCAGGCGTGCATTTGGCGAGGTTGCCGGACCAGGCGCCTTCGTCGAGGTTGGCGCGGTCGGCGTTCCAGCGGTTGCAGACGGTTGCGGCGGTGCGAAGGCCTGCTGTGCCGCCGTCGCTGCCAGCGGTTGCGTCGCTGCCGCTTTGGGCCGAGCCGGCGTCGCTAGGCGTGGCGCCGCAGCCCAAGCCGATGTCGCCGTTGTCGGTGCTCGCGTCGAGCGCGCAAACAGGCGTGAAACTGCCGCTGACGCCACTGCCGCCGACGCAGGCGGGGAGAACCATGATAAGAATCACCAATTTTACGCGCCAATCAAGACAGGGCATTTTGGGCTAAACCGATCCCCCCCATTGTTCAGATCGTAGAAACCTTTGGAGAAATCAGCTCGACTTTGATCACGGACCCTTGACCCCTGCGGTGGGCGCGCAACTGCTGACCCCGGCGCCGGTGATGACGTGCCCGGTGTTGGCGAGCACCTTGGTGGCGTTGCCGTTGACAGGATCGAGCGACCACACCGAGCTGGACAAATCGCCGCTCGACTTGAAGAAAAGCCAGAACTTGCCGCCCCACTGCGCGAACGCCCACGCCTCGACGCCGGCAAAAGCGCCCGCCGGCAACGGCCAGTTCTTGACCGGCTGGCCGGTGGCTTTGTCGAGCTTGACCACCTGCGCCGGGTTGGTTTGTGGAAAGAAGCCAAAAAGCTCGGCGTTGCCGTTGCCCGAGAGGTCGGGGCAGCCCAGTTGCTTGGGCAAGGCGGCGATGGTCTGTACGAGCATGGTCTTGGTATCGAGCGTGGCCAGCGTGCAGCCGCCCTGCAGGGCGAAGTTGAAGCTGGTAGTGCCGGCGAGGTAGAGCTTTTCAGTCAGCGCGGCCGGGGCGTCGCTCGAAAAGCCCATGCCGAAAAGCTCCTGGCCTTGCTGGCCCAACTGGTAGTTGGTGGCCTGGCAGGCAGCGTTTTCGGTTGAGACTTTCATGACCGGCCCGCCTTGGCCCATCGCCGAGACGAACAACACCCACGCGTTGGCCTGGCGGTCAACCGACATCGAGAACGGCGTTTGGCCGCCCTGCGCCGGGCACTGCAGGTTGCCGACGAGTTTGAACTGGAGCTTGTCTGGCACGAAGCTCAGGAGTTGATTGCCCTTGGTGACGACGTAGACGATTTTGGCGCGCTCGGGGCAGTCGTCTGAACTGGCGTCCTTGGGCGGCAGATCGCTGGTGCTGGGGCCGGTGTCAGCGACGCCCGTGTCCTCAGGGTCGAGCAGGTCGCTCCAATCGACGACGTCGTCGATTTCGTCGTCAAGGTCTTTTGTAAAGACCGCCAGGTCCGTGGCGGTGTCAGACGCCGATGCGTCACCATCGAGGGCCGTCTGGGCGGCGATGTCCGCCGAGCTTGCGTCCTGACCGCCTGCCGCGCTGTCCTTGCCTGCGGAGGCTGATGCGTCGCCGGTTGTTGCATCGCCAGCAGTGCCGGCGCCACCGCACACGCATGGCGAGTAGCCTTTGCCATCTGCGTTGCACGTTTGCACCCCGGTCTGGCTGGCTGTGCAGTTGCACAGGTTGGTGGCGCCAGGAATGCAGCCGCTAGTGCCGCTGCTACCGCCACCGGACGGCGAAGAACCACCGACGCAACCGGACAGCGTGACAGCGAGCACCAAGCCGAACGCGCGGCAAAGCGACGGCCCGGTCGCGGCGGCCAAAGCAATGGCGATTTTGCTCATGATGGTTCAGTCCGGCGAATTGCGCAGTGGGCGCGGGCGCCGGGCAGCGTAGCGTGGTGCTGAGTGGGCGGCAAGCGCAATCGACACCTGCGGACTTGCCGACTTGCCGCTCGGTGCAATCCCGTCTAGGCTTGCGCACACTATCCCCCAACCCACAAGGAGACCTGGACCCATGAGCAACAAGCACGAAGTCGTCGGCCGCGCCATGCTCGACGCCGATTTCCGCAAGGCCCTTTTTGCCAACCCCAAGGCTGCCTGCGAAGCCGCCAAGCTGCCGCTGGCGGACCACGAGTACAAGCAGATTGCGACCTTTGACAAAGAGGTCTTTGAGCAAGCGGTGTCCGACATCACGGGCGGCGGCGGCGCGGGCTAGCCCTTGGCTGCGCAAGCCATTGCCGTGCCTGGCGAAACGGACGCCGAGCGCATCGCCCAGTTTTACGACGGGTGGTCGCCGGCGTTCGTCGCCGCGGCCGGGCACACCTTTCAGAGCGGGCTGGTCAAGGCCAACCCGATGGATCGCGAAGATCCCGACGCCAGCACGCGACTGTGTGCACAAGCTGCCGGGATGCGCGACGGAGAGCATGTGGTCGATGCCGGCTGTGGCGTCGGCGGGCCCGCGTGCGCTCTGTTGCAGGCCTACCCGCAGGCGACGCTGCTTGGCGTCACGTTGTCGAGCGTACAGGCGGCGATGGCCCAGGAGCTTGCGCGGCAGCGCGGTGTCGCCGACCGGGCTAGATTCGTGATCGGCGACTACCACGCGCTACCTGCGGCCGCGGCGAGCTGCGACCGGGTGTTCTTTTTTGAATGCACAGGCTATAGCCGCGATCCGCGGGCGCTGTACCGCGAAGCTGCGCGCGTCTTGCGGCCTGGAGGCACCGTGTACGTCAAAGATGTCTACGCCAAGCCCCAGCCTTGGACAGCGGCGGAGGCCGAGCAACTGCGGGCGTTTGACGCCTTGTGGGCATGCGTGCGTACGGGCACGCTCGACGAAGCGGCAAACGCGGCAACGGCGGCTGGACTGAACGTCACGACAGCTGTCTACCCGTATGTGGGCACGGCACGATTCCTGGGCGCCATGGTGGGCGACGACGGTCGGCTCAATGCCTTTGGCCGGGGCTTCTTGAACACCTTCGCACCCATCGTCTTTGGGGAATTGATCGGAGTGGCTCCCGCATGAGTACGGAAACCAAGATCAAGCTGGTGATGGGCGCGCGTGCCGATGCCGTCGACTTTCGCGACGCGATGTATAAGCCCAGCCTGGCCGAGGTCCCTGCGACATTGCCGCCGGAGCGCTATTTGGAAGCGGACTGTCCGGTCCTGGATCAGGGGCTGCAGATGGCCTGCACTGGTTACGCACTGGCGGCAGTCGCCAACTTTCTGCTGCGCAGCCGGGCGCGCACCTCGGGGAGCATGCCCGACGAGGTGAGCCCTGAGATGCTGTATGCGATGGCCCGGCGCTACGACGAGTATCCGGGCACCAACCACAACGGCTCCAGCATCCGCGGCGCGGTCAAGGGTTGGCACCGCCACGGGGTTTGTTGCAAGCGGGTGTGGGACAACGAGTCCTGGGGCGATGAGCGCTATGGCACCAAAGGCGTGCTGACGCGTGCGCGCGCCGAAGACGCCAGTAAGCGTCCGCTCGGTGCTTATTTCCGCGTCCCGGTCCACGAAATCGCGGCCGTCCACAGCGCGTTGAGCGAGGTCGGCTGCCTCATTGCGGTGCTGCGCACCCACGACGGTTGGTTCGACCTGTTTCCCGAAGACGCTCCCGGTGCCGAACCCAACGCGGTGCTGGCTTCCATGCGCGACATGGCGGCCGCCTTGCCGGCCAAGCCTGCCATCGGGCCGGACGGCGCGCGCGAGCGGGATGTCGACCCGCGCAAGGGTCTGATCCCCTACCCGGCACCCGACAGCCTCAGCCTGGGCATGCACGCGGTTGCGGTCATCGGCTACGACGCCGACGGCATTTGGATCCAAAACTCGCTCGGCCCGTGCTGGGGCCGCAAGGGCATCGCGCGGCTGACCTGGGACGACTGGATCGACAACGCCCAAGACGCCTGGGTGCTGCGGCTTGGTGCGCCGATCAAGGTCGGCAATGCGCGGGCCAAAGGCACCACCGACCGCAGTATCAACCGCAACGCTGCCAAGGACTACGGCGAAATTCGCCCTCACATCATCCCCATCGGCGTGGACGGTCGCTTGCAAGAGTACGGCACGTTTGCGACATCGGCCAAGGACGTCGGCAGCATCTTGCGGGACGAGTTCCGCATGCAGACGGAGACGTGGAAGCGCAGACGCTTGCTGTTTATCGTGTCGAGCGGCATTTACCCGGTGGACGATACCGTGCACAAGGTCGTCGGTCTGCGCGACGTGTTCATGGCGCAGGAAGTCTATCCGATTCTGGTGCTTTGGAATGGCGGCTTCGCCGCGCGGCTTGCCAGCATCATCCGCGGCGGATGGCAATCCCGGCAGCCACCAGCCGGTGTGCAGTTGTCGGCCGGGGAAAGCGACGATCGCCTCGACGGCTCGCTGGAGTCGCTGTGCCGCCGCATGGGCGGCTGGGTCGAGTGGGAGCATGTCAAACGCATGGCGCAGCGCACGGTCCAAAGGGAAGGCGCGATGGCCGAAACGCTGGCAAAGCTGGCGCTCGCCTTCAACAGTGCCGACACCGCCCACTGGCCGTTCGATGTGCACCTGGTCGGCGAGTCGAGCGCGGCCTGGATCATCGGCCACATGGTCTCGTGCATCACCCGTACCAAAGCCGACGACGGGCTGGGCCGGACCGTCGCGAGCGCGACCCTGTGCGGACCGGCGTGCACCATGGCGTTCTTCAAAGAGCACATCCTGCCGGCGGTCCACAATGGCCGCCTGCGCCACTGCAACCTGGTGACGCTGGCCGACGAAATGGAACAAACCGATGGCTTTGCGGGCGTGTACCGCGGCTCGCTGCTGTGGCTCATCAGCAACGCACTGGAGGAAGAACAGCGCATACCGCCGGCCGAAACCGGCACCCTGATGGCTGGGCTGTCGCGACATATCGAGGCCGACCCCGAACTGATGTCGACGTTCGTCCCGTGGCAGGCCGGCCAGACCGCCCGCGCTGAGTGGACGCTTTTGGACCGCAGCAAGTTCAGCACGGGCGCCAACCAGCTGCATGGCCGACTGCTGCAAGGCACGCAGGTTCACGACTTGCTCCACCACGTGCTCAATGTAAACATTGACCTGCCGCTGTCATCGGACTAGACGTCCGAGTCGACCAGCGCACAGGCAAACGGCAGCCAACTGCCGAGGCCACCAAGCGGTCAGCAGTGAGCGCGTGCTAGAACGGACGGTCCCGAAGCGACCGCAGGATTGCCATTGCTCGCGCTCTTTGTTCCAAGGCTGTTGATGGCCGAGTTGCGCCAACCAGGTGTGCGAGCGGGTCAAATCTGCCACGACAAGGTTGAGTTCGCGTGCATTCTCGCCGATCTCGCGGGATTCTCAGCGCTGTCTGAGACCCTGGGCAAACTGGGGCCAAGCGGCGAAGACCGGATTGAAGGCATCTTGAACGCCTGCTTCGGTGCGACCCTCGACGCGGTGGCCGTCCACGGCGGTGATGTGCTCAATTTTGCGGGCGATGCCCTGACCGCAGTATTCCCGGTCGGGCCGGCCCGCGACATCGACGCGGCAACAGCGGCCGCGGTGGCTGCCGGTCTGCGCGCGTGCGCCGCCATCCATGCGCTCGAACCGGTCGAAGGCCTGCGTTTGCAACTGCGGGTTGGCGTGGCCGCCGGCGTGGGCAGTCGCTTTGATGTCGGCGGCATCGACGACCGATGGCACCACGTGGCCGCCGGCAGCGTCGTCGATGACCTGCTGCTGGCTGCGCAAATCGCGCAACGCGGTGAAGTGGTGCTGTCGCCTGGCGCAGCGCGCAACGTCATTACCACCTGCCAGCTCGAGCCAGCGGACCAGGGTCATGCCCGGGTGCTGGATGCGAAGCCTGTCTCAACGCAGGCGCCGCTGCCCGTTGAGGAGGCCTCAGAGAACCTTCTTTCGATTCTCCGTAGCTACACCGCAGATGAGGCGCTGACGTCGCTCGAGAAAGGCGACCGCGGCGGCGTCGCGGAGATGCGGTCGATCACCTCGCTGTTCATCAACTTGCGCAACCTCGACGTCGCCGACTCGTTCGCACGCTCCATGGTGCGGGAAGGCGTGGCAGCAGCCCAAGACGTGCTGCGACGGTTTGGCGGCGGCGTCCACAAGGTCACGACCGACGAGAAGGGCATCCTGGTTGTCGCAGTGTTCGGCCTGCCGCCCCACAGCCACGAGAACAACGCGGCCCGCGGCGCCCGGTCGTCGATCGAGGTCCACGCGCGGCTCAAACGCCTGGGGATCGACCACGGCATCGGCGTCACCACCGGGCGCGCGTGGTGCGGGATCATCGGCAACGACTGGCGGCGCGAGTACACGGTCGTCGCGCCAGTGGTCAACCAGGCGGCGCGGCTGATGCAGGCCGCCAACAACGACATTCTGTGCGACGACGCGACCGTACACGGCGCGCTCGGCTTTGTGCAATTCAAGCCCATGGCGCCCGTCATCGCCAAAGGCATGGCGCAGCCGCTGCCGGCGCACAAGCCGCTGCACAAGGTCAGCATCGGTGTGCGCGAGCGTTACATCTCGCGCAACAGCGGACCCGGCGAGTTGGTCGGCCGCCACGAAGAGTTGCGGCTCCTGGAACAACGGCTGAACGCCTTGATGTTCGAGGGGCAGTCTGCCGTTGCGCTGGTGCAGGGTGAGCCCGGCATTGGCAAGAGCGCGCTTTTGGCGGCATTGCTGTCGTCGGCCGACGCATGCGCGGTGCAGACCGCGAGCGGCGGCGCCGACAGCCTCGAAGCCAACACGACCTACTACGTATGGTCGGAACTGTTCTATCGCCTGCTCGACGTGCCGACGTCGGTCAGTGAGCCGCAACGTCGCGCGCAGGTTCACGCCAAGCTGATGTTCTGGCGCGTCGATCCAACGTACGCGGCGTTGCTCAACCCGATCCTCAACTTGGACTTCAACGAGCCGCCCGAGTTGCAAGAGCTGACCGGCGTCGTGCGCCATTCGCGCACCATCGCCTACGCCACCGAGTTGTTCCTGGCCATGCACCACGGCGCGCCGGTGCTGCTGGTTCTGGACGATGTGCAGTGGCTGGATTCGGCAAGCTGGGACCTGCTCGACCAGATTCAGCGCAAATGCACGCACCTGTTGATGGTCCTGGGCTTGCGCCCAAGCGACTCTGCCAACCACCCCACAATGCGGCGGCTGCGCGAACTCGCGATCGGGGCCACGCTCGACCTGGGCATGCTTGGCCGTCTGGCTTTGGAAGAGCTGATTGCGCGACGCTTGGGCGTGGCGACTGCCGTGCCTGCCGAGGTCATCGACCTGGTCGTGGCCCGGGCCGAGGGCAACCCGTTCGTCGCTGAAGAGATGGCGCTGGTGCTCAAAGACGCCGGCGCAGTGGCGGTCGTCGATGGGGTGGCAACCCTGTCCGCGCAGGCCCTATCTGAGGTGCGCTTTCCCTCTACGCTGCAAGGCTTGATTACGGCGCGCCTGGACCGCCTGCCCGCCGATCAGCAGCCGACCGTCAAGTACGCCGCGGTCATCGGTCGCACGTTCGCGGTCGACGTGCTGCTCGGGATCCACACCGGCGGACTGAGTCGCGACGGCCTGCTGGCGCAGTTGCGCCACCTCGAAGAATTGCGCCTGACCGAGCAAGAGGGAGACAGCATTTGGAGCTTTCGCCACGCGGTAACGCGCGAAGCGGCCTACGAACTGCTACCGTTCGTGGCCCGCCAGCGCGTGCACCTGGCGGTCGCGCAATGGTACGAGCATAACCTGGCGGCAGTCGGCACGAGCGCCCTGGCTATCCTGGCCTGGCACTACAAGATGGCCGGCGACGCGATGCGGTCGCTGCACTGGTTTGAGAAGGCAGGTGAGCACGCTCTGCAGCAAGGCGCCAACCGCGAAGCCATCCACTTCTTCGCGCAAGTGCGGGCGATTGCCGACCATGCGACGCCCACCGAGCGCGGCGCGCTGACGCCGATGCGGCGCGCCATCTGGGCCAGCCGGCTGGGCGAGTCGCGCATGGGCCTTGGCGACCTTGACGGCGCGTTTGAAGCCCTGAGCGAGGCGCTAGGCCGGCTGGGCGAGTCGGTGCCGACGGCGTTGGTTGGGCGGGGCCGGCGGCTTTTGGGCGAGATCGTGCGCCAGACGTGGCACCTGCTGCGCAGAGCGGTGACGCGGCGCGACGACAGCGTAGGCGAGGTGGCCCGTGCCTGGGCGCTGCTCGGCGAGATCAGCTACTTCAGGACCGATATCGGCGGATGGGCGCTTGCAAGCCTGCTGGCGATCAACCGCGCAGAAATGGCGGGGGACCTGACCCTGGCGGCGCGGGCCTACAGCGGCCTCGCCAATCTGGCGGGCACCCTGCGGCTGCGTGCTCTGATGCGACGCTACCTGCTGCGAGCGCGCCTGAGCCACGACCCGAGCGCGCGCATGGCCGCGGACTGGGCCGATGGCGTATTCCGGTTGACGTTTTGCGACTGGGCGGGCGCGCGCGAAGTTCTGCAGCACGGCACAGCACTTGGCGAGTCGAGCGGTGCGCACTACGAGCTCGGCATTGGCATTACCATCGTCGGTTACCTGCACTACTGCACGGAGCCGACTGGCGTCGCGCTGACGACGTTGCGCCAGGGGCTGGCCAGCGCGCGCGACCGCGGCAACCTGCAGCACGAATCGTGGGCGCTAACGCTGATGGTGCCGTTACTCTTGATGCGCAACGAGAACCGCGACGCCGAACGCTGCGAGCAAGGCGCCGGCGACCGGCTCGCCACCAGCGACCCGTTGAGTGTGCCCATCTACCACGGGGTCAAGGCGCAGACCCGCTGGCGGTGCAGTCACCACGCGGCTGCGCTTGATGCCGCCGACGACGCGCTGCAGGCCTTCGCGAAAGCGCCACCTGCCGGCTACATCTACATGCCGGGCCTGACCGGCTTGATGGAAGTGGCGGTCAGCGAAATGCGGCGTCCCGGCGGCGACCCTGCGCGCGGGCTGCGCCTGGCCAACGCGACACTCAAGGTGTTTGACGGCTTCGCGATGCTGTTTCCGTTTGCGCGCGCACGCCTGGCCTTGCACCAGGCCCAGCTGGCTTGGGCGCAAGGACGGTCGAGCACTGCCGCCAACCTGTTTCGAAAGGCGGCGGCAAGAGCCGAGCGCGATGGCTTGCGTTGGGAGCGGGGCTGGGCCTTGACCGGCCTCGGCGAATTGCGCAATGACCCGGCACTGGCGAGCGCAGGGCGCAAGATTTTGGAAGAAATCGAGGACTTTACAGGCACTGCCGGCTGATTGAACTCAAGCTTTCGGCACCGTCCGCCACACGCCATAGGCCCAGGCAGAGGTCGCGACCAGTGCTGGCCCGACGACAAGGACCCCCAACAAGCCAAAAACCACGTTGTTGGCCGGGTTGGCGTCCACGCCGACGCCTGCCACACGCCAAAATGCCTTGGCAGCGGTGACGAGCCAGTTGCTGTAGGTGGCCAGCACCGTCAATGCCAGAATCCGCGCCTGACCGACGTGGTTGTACTGCACCCACGGTAGCGACCAGCCATAAATGGCCAGCCACGCCGAGCCCGTGATGGCGTTGACGTGCGCGGCGAGCAGTGCGTGCGGGTCGGCGTCGAGCTTGCCAGTCATGGCCAGCGCCACCACCAGCCCGACCAGCATGGCCAGCAGCATCAGCAACGCGGCAGCCTTGGCCGCGCGGCGTTGCAGCGAACCGACACCGTCCTGCGGCGCAGCATTGCCGTCACTCATGGTCGAGCCCCCGTCGCGGCGCCTGCACACCGCCACATCCACGCGATGGTTGGCCGGCAGTGGGTTTTCGTCAAGGCTTGGGGCTGGCAATTGCGCAACAACGGCAGACACTATAACCCGTATTGGCCTTTGGTACGCGCGTATTCGGCGCCGAGCTCGGCGTCGCTGAGCGCGCGGGTATAGAAGCGTGCTGCGGCAATGCCGCCCTTCCAGTAGCTGCCGCTGCCCTCGTGCCCCCAGCCGATCGTGCTCACCGCGGACGACTGCGAATTGGGGTGGCTGTCGATGGTGCCAGTGGCGACGTTGACACCGTCGACGCCCCACTTCCAGCTGCTGGCGACGCCCACTTCGTAGCCGAAGTGCACCATCTTCCATTTGCCGATCGGCACCTTGGCCGACCACGATTGGCCGCCGGATCCGGCAATGTCGACGCAGCAATTGCCGTTATTGACACGGAAATACCAGACATCGCTCGAATACTTGCCAAACCACACCCAGTCGCCGGCGTTGGCGGTCACTGCGTCGCGGTTGACGTACAGGCCGCCGGTGTTGGTGTCGGCGTTGGGCACCTGCGACCACAGCCAGTAGACCCCCATGAATTTTTGGGTGTTGAGCTTGGCATTGGGGAACTGGGCTCCGCCACCTGTGCCGTTGAACTCCATGGCGGGCGCACCGCCGAGCGTGTTGAAGCTGACGCCGTTGAGCAGTTTGGCATGGGCGCCATTGCCGCTGACGTCATTCCACGCGGCGCCGCCGCCTGGCCAGCTGTCTTTGCGGCTGGCGTCGAACCACATGGCGAGGCCGTCGAGTTCCACGGCGACAGCGCCAGCCAGCGTGGTTTGCGTGCCATCTGCGGCGGTGAGCGTCAGGTCCTTCGCGCCGGCCGATGTCTGTGGCGGCACCGTGACCTGCAGCTCGGCAGGCGAGACTACGGTGACCGTCGCCGCCTTGACCCCGCCGATGTGCACCACCATACCCGTCGCGAAGTTCGCGCCCTTGACGGTCAACACGGCGCCACCGCCCAAAGTGACCACAGTCGGAGCGACACTGGAGACCTGCGGCACCGGCGCGTTGTCGAGCTGCAGCCACTTGTCGCCCATGCACACTTCCAAGTGTTTGCCTGTCCAGCGCAAGGTGCCGGCCAGGTCGGGGGCGCAGTTGGCATTTTGGGCGCCGACCTTGATACCGCCGCCGGAGGCAATCGAGCCGGACACTGCGAGGCCGGCCGACGACACGATGCCGGCGGCCGAAAACGTACCCTTGACGGCCGCATCCTTGGCCACCTTAAGGCCACCCTCGAGGTCCAGGTCGCCGCCAATGACGACGCTGCCGGCCACCGTGCCGCCCTTGGCCGAAAGAAACAGTGCGCTGGTGGCCGGCGCCAGTGCTCCGGGCTGGATACACCCTGTGCACTTGAGGTCCTGGGCAAGCTCTGCCAGCTGCGCGTACTCGGCTTGCTTGGCCAGATTGGCCTTGACCGCAAATTCGGCGTTGGTGGCGTTGTCGGCCAGCTTGGCGCTGGCGGCCACGTCGGCGACCGCGGCCTTGGCAGCCGCTTGGGCGAAGTAGGCCTTGGGCACGAACTTGAGCGGCACGCGCGGCAGCTCGGTGTCGCCGCCGACCTGCAGCCCGAACCAGAGCGGCTGCCCCGCGAGCAACAGCGCATCTGGGATGACATCGGTCGCGCCCAGCTCGAGCGCAAAAACGCCGCCGGCGACGACGACTTGCTTCTCCAGTTCTTGCCACACGGGCTTGCCGGCGTCGGCTTTGTCGTACAGGGCCGCGATCATGACGTAGTTGCCGTCTGTGGCAACGGTGCCAGGAGCGCCCTTGAGCGTGCCCTGCACCGGTAAGCTTGCAGCCAAAGCGGAGCGGTGCCCGCAGACCCCCATTGCGACCAACGAGAGCACAGCTACCTGAGCCGTAAAGCGAAACACCTGCATGGCGCACCTCCGTCGGCCGCACGCTAACCGATTCATGGTCGCGCAGCAATTAGCGCTCGCCGTCGCGCAAGGTGGTCGGGCAGGCAAAAGTCGGCGGGCCAAAGAGTTGACGGCGGCCCGGGCGTCGCTACACTGCCGCCGCCTGCCACTTTGGGCGGCGCACGGGTGTTCCCAACATGCTAGTCAATGTGTCACGCAGCGCCGTATTGGCGCTCGGTTTGTTGTTGCCTGCAGCTGGCTTGGCTGTACCTGCGTCGTTTGGCGCGAACACGGACTACACGCCGGTGACCTGCGCCGGCGGCGGCGCGTTCGACCCGACCCAAGACGCCAACGCCGCCAAAGACGAGCGCGACATCGTCGGCGACGCCGCCAACCCGGCGATGTACGTGCGCGACGACGGCACCCACGTGTTCTTTCGCCTACGGCTGGATGCCAATCCGTTGGTCGGCGGCGGCGCGGCTCCGTTGGCGCAGTTCGGCTGGGGCATCGGCCTGGACAGCGACGGGGTCAATACCTCGATCGAGTACACCATCGTGGTCAACGGCATCGGCGAAAAAGTCTCGCTGGTCCGCAGTAGCGACGGTAAAGCCATCAAGGAGTGGTCGCCGACCCTGACCGCTGCCTCGCCCAACCCAATTGCCGGGTTCGTGCACGTCACCAAGGCGGGCAGTGCGCTGTTTGGCGAGGACGACTACTTCTTGACCGTGGCCGTGCCCATGCAAGAGGCGCTGGACGCGACCAAAAGCGATCCCAAGCCGCTCAAGTGGGGCAAGAACCTGGTGTGGGCGGGGACCTCGACCAATGGCGTCTCGATCGACAAGGACTTTACCTGCTGGGACGACGGGCAACCCCTGGATCTGGCGAAAGCGGCCGTCGACCCGATCATCGTCGGCACCTACGTCGAGATCGGCGCCCCGGCCGCCGGCGCCAAAGTCGAGACGGTGACGCCAACGCTGTCGGGCACCACCGAGCCCAACCTCAAGGTTACGATCACCATCGGTTCACAGACGGCCACCGTCACGGCGGACGCTAGCGGTAAGTGGTCGTTTGAGGTGCCGTTGTTGTTTGGCCTGCCAACCGTGGGCAATGTCACCGCCAAGGCTGACGTCAAGGACGCCCAGGGCAACGCCGCAAGCGCGAGCGTGACCTTTGCCGTCAAAGTGCCGACCTGCACCGACAAGGAAATGAACGGTAACGAAACCGATGTCGACTGCGGCGGCAGCTGCACCACCAAGTGCGCGGCCGATAAGGGCTGCGCCACCGGCAAGGACTGCGACAGCGGCATCTGCAACGGAACCACCAAGAAGTGCCTCGCCGGCTGCGCCTCGACCACCGACTGTGACGCCGACGGTCTGCCCAATGACAAAGAAGACCTGAACAACAATGGTGCGGTGGACACCGGCGAGACCGACCCGAACAACCCCGACAGCGACGGTGACGGCTTGCTCGACGGCACGGAGGACACCAACAAGAACGGCAAGTTCGACGCGGGCGAAACCAAGCCGCTGGTCAAGGACACCGACGGCGATGGCCTGACCGACGGGCTAGAGGACAAAAACAAGAACGGCAAAGTGGA
>SXRM01000302.1 GCA_005792545.1 Pseudomonadota bacterium
TAACCGTTCGGCTCTGGCGGAAAGCGCGTGCGCACCAGGCCACCGTGCGTGCCGGCCGCCAGATCGGCGTCGATGATGTCGGTCAAGAAGTTGCTGCGAGCGGCGACGTCCATGGCGAAAAACCAAGCGATTTCGCGGCATGATGCGCCGCGGGGCGCGAAAGCATAGCGGAACGCTCGCGCGTCGCCTACCGACCTGCAAACTGCGGCAGGCGCTTTTCCAAAAGCGCAGCCACGCCTTCCGCGCAATCGGCGGTGTCGACGGTCGCGGCCTGGCCAAACGCCTCGCGCCAGGCGGCCGTGCGCGGATCCCAGCCCAGGTTCTGGTAGATGGCGCGCTTGGTCATGCGCACCACGATGGGTGCGCTCAAGGCGATGTCATTGGCCAGCTCCAGCGCCGCCGGCAGCACCTCATCGGCTGGCACTGCTCGGTTGAACAGGCCCCACAGCGCCCCCTGCTCGCCCGAAACCAGCTTGCCCGTCAACAACATCTCCATCGCCCGTGGCACGCCGACCAGCCGCGGCAACAGATCTGAGATCGCCATGCCGCTGCCCAGACCCAAGCGGGCGAAGTTGGCACCGTAGCGCGCCGACTCGCTGGCGATGCGCAGGTCGCAGACCATTGCGAGGCCAAAGCCGCCGCCGACTGCGTGGCCTTGCAAGGCGCCCACCACTGGGACCTCGAGGTCGAGCAAGCTCAAGAACGCTGTGTACATGGCAAAGCTGCGCTCAGCGCCGAGGCGACCGTCGCCCGTGCGCTGCACGCCCGACCTGAAGTCAGCGCCAGCGCAGAATGAGCCGCCGCGGCCGGTCACCACAACGCAGCGGACGTCGGTCATCTGGCGCACGCTGGCGACCGCGGCCGCAAACGCGTCGAGCAATTCAGGCGTCATGCTGTTGCGGTTGGCGGGGCGGTTGAGCACCAAAAGGGCTAGTGATCCCTGGCGTTCAATGATGACTGCAGGCGCTTGCGACTCGGGCATGGGCTTCCTCCGGCGGCGCAAGTACCATGCGCAGCCGACGGCCGGCAAGGCCAGCGAAGGTGCTGCAATGCGCTGCTCTCTGTTCCTGGCGATGGCCGCCACCGTTGTTGGTTGTGCAGAGGCGGCGCCACCCGCGGCCGTGGACGCCGCCAAAAGCGAGACTGCGCTCGAAACTGTTGCCGACACAGGGCCACAAGTGCCTGCGGCGCCAGATGTCCTCGATGCGGCCGACGAGGCCGCGCCCAACGATGCCACCGCCGACGTACCGCCCGACGCTGCGGTCGAGGTAGCGCAGGACGCCAAAGGCGATGCGGACGGCAGCGCCGTTGCCGACGTCGACCCTGCGTGCCTGCCCGGTCCCGCCACCTGCGCCAACGCCACTAGCGTTGCAGTCTGCGGTTCCGACGGCGTGCTGCAGACGCTGCTGTGTGGCTCGGCTCAGTTGTGCGTCGCCGGCAAGTGCAAGCTGCAGCTGTGCAAGCCCAGTGTTTCCACATGCGACGGCGACAAGGTCGTGGCGTGCGACGCCAGCGGCACGGCCGCGCAAGTCGTCAAAGATTGCGCAGCCTTGGGTCAACTGTGTGAAAATGCGGCTTGCGCACCCAAGGTCTGCGATGGCGGCAGCAAGCACTGCACTGGTGAGGTCGCAGAAGTCTGCTCGCCGCAAGGCACTGCCTGGTTGACCGTAGCCGACTGTGCCGCCAATGGCGCCGTGTGCAAGCTCGGGGTGTGCGTCCCGATTCCCTGCGCAAACGGCGGTCTGGGCTGCGAAGGTGACGCCGTGGTGCAGTGTTCCGGCAAGGACTGGCAGGCCGTGCAGGACTGCGGCGCCAAGCAGGAGGTGTGCGCGGCCGGCAAGTGCCAGAAGACGCTATGTAATGTTGGTGATTTCGACTGCGTCGGCGGCCTGTACACCACCTGCGAAGCGCCGGGCCTTTCGTGGTCATTGCCGCTTGCTTGCCCGACCAACACCGCCTGCGCCCCTGGCATCGGCTGCTTGCCGGCGCCCGGCTACTGCCAGCCCGACGACAGCGGCTGCAAAGGCACCCAGCCCATGGTCTGCGACGCCGCCGGCACTGCATCGCCCACCGGCGACGACTGCGCCAAGTCGGGCCAGGTGTGCTCTGGCGGTGGCTGTAAGCCCAAGCTGTGCAAGCCCGGCGCGCTCGGCTGTCAGGACAACCACGCGGTCGCCTGCAACGACGCCGGCACCGACTGGCTGCTCGGTCAGGATTGCGGCGCGCAGACCTGCTCGGACGGCGTGTGCAAGACCAAGGTCTGCGGTCAGGGCCAGACGGCATGCGCGGGGGCGGCGCTAGCGCTGTGCAGCGGCGCCTGGCAGCTGAGCGCCTGCCCAAAGGCCGAAGAAGTGTGTTCGGGAGGCGCCTGCGTCGCGCCCAATTGCAAACCTGAGCCCCCCAAGGGGCCAGTCACTGCTTTTGCGGCGCTTGCCTACGCGCCGCTTGCCGCCGCGTGCGATTTGAACGACGACAAGAAACCCGACTCGGCGCTCGGAGCGCTGGCCCAGTTCAACCAGGCGGGCGCTTCCGCGCAGGCGGCGCTCGGCAAGGTGCGGGTGCTGCTGTGGTCGGGCTCGCCGCAGGCGCCCGAAGTGGCCTTGCTGCCGGCGTTGGCCACGCCTACCGGTTCGTGGGCGAGTTGCCCAGGCCCCGCCTGCTCAGTGTTGGTCGAGCCTGACGCCTACGAACTGCAAGCCGCGGGGCCGATGTGCCCGGCCAAGGCAGCGCTGGCGGGCGGCTCGATCGACCCCGGCACCGGCGTAGCTTCTGTCGGCGGTGCGGGCGCAGTGGTCACCGTGCCCTTGCAAGCCGGTGTGCTGGCGCTTGAGGTTCCGCTGTTCGCGGCGCGCCTCGTCGGCAAGTTGAGCGGCAATTTGGCCGCGCCCAAGGGCTTTGAAGGCGTGTTGTGCGGGGCAGTTCCGCACGACGCGCTGGCCGCCGCGTTCGATCAGATTCCCGATGCCGCGTTTGCCGGCGGCAACGCCGCCAAGCTCCAATTTGCCAAGCTGGTGGCTAACCTGGTGCAGCCAGACTTGGACTTGGACGGCGATGGCAAGAAGGAGTCGTTGTCCGCGGCATTCACGGTCAGCGCCGGACTCGTCACGTCGCTTGGCCTGGCCAAGTAGTTGACCCTCTGACTATTTCTTGCGGGCCGCCGGCCCGAGGCCCGCCTTTGTGCGCGCGGCCAGCAGGCGTTCAAGGTCAGCCGCGGGTACGGTGCGCAACGGACCGACAGCCAACGCCCGCAGTTGGATCGTCGCCAAGTGCTCGACCAGTTCGGCGCGCAAGAACGCCTGCTCCAGGTCATCGCCCCAGGCCAGCACACCGTGGTTGCCGAGCGTCACCGCATCGTAGGCGATCGCAGCTGCCTTGAGCGCGGCCAGCTGATCCGCCCCTTGTGGAAATCCATAGGCAATGAGCGGCACTTCGGCGCCCAGCGACACCACCGCTTCGGCGATGATGCGCGGCTCGACCGCGGCGCCGACGACGGACAGCGCAGTGGCCGACGGCGCGTGCGTGTGAACCACCGCGCGCACATCGTCGCGGGCGGCGTACACGGCCCGGTGCAGCGCGATCTCCGAGAAAGGTCGGCGGCCGCCCTGGACCACGCGGTTGTCGGCGTCGACGACGATGAGGTCGGCCTCGGTCAGCACCCGCTTGGACAGCGCAGTCGGCGTGGCCAGCAAGCGGTCGCCGCCGATCCGCACGGTAACATTGCCATCGTGGTTGGCGACCCAGCCGCGGCTGTGCAGCTCATGGGCGACTGCCAGCAACTGGCGGCGTAGCACGGCGAGGCTGCCTTCGCTGCCTTGCACGGTGTGCACCGGAACTACGGCTAGCTTGGCGGCCATCGATTACGCGGCAGCGGGGGTGACGGCGTCGACCACGCCGACAATCAGGCAGCGAATCGGGTTGTTCTTGTCGGCGAGGACCTGGCGGATGCCGTTGCCTTCGCGCAGCACGATGACCGTGTCACCCGGACCCGATTGTGCGTGGTCAACGGCCAGAAAGGTTTCGCCCGCATCGGCCCCGAATTCGTCGACCGGCTGCACGCTGAACACCGCGCGGCCCACGAGCCCCGGGTGCTTGATGGTCGAGACGACATGGCCGACGACGCGCGCGAGAATCACAGCTTACCTAGACGGTGGACGTCACCTGATCAACGACTGCGATGATCGCGGCATCGACCGGGATGAACGGATCGGGAAAGGCCAGCGCGGCTTCGCGCGACTCGGTGACGTGCACCAGATCGCCGGGACCCGCTAGCGTGGCGTCGGCGGCACACACGGCTTTGCCGCGCGGCCGGTCATCTTCGCCCACGGGCTGCACCATCAACAGGCGAATGCCCTGCATCCCTTCGGATTTCCTGGTTGCGACCACAGTACCGACGACGCGGGCGAGGAACATGGCGTTAGGATGGCATAGCGGGCACAGCCGCGCAACGCGCCCGGCCAGGCCGCTCAACACTTCACGCAGCCTCCGCCAGGGCCAATTGCGCCGGCCGCAGCCGCACAACTTCAGCGCCGGTACCCGCAAGCAATTCGGCCAGCGGCGCCGTGCTCGGCCCCACATCCAGCACCGTGCGTGCGCCACACGCTGCAATCAGCGCCAGCAGCGGATCGCGGGCGCCAAACCGCGAGAAAGCGAGCCATTGCGCCGCGCCCGCCGGCTTGTCACCTGGGTCGCCCACCCACAGGTCGTCCGGCCGCCCGGCCCGGCCATCGACCACGACCAGCGGCCGCGCGCCGCGAACCGGCTCTAGCAACGGCGTCGCCGCCGCTTTGGGCACCAGTCGCTCGGCGACCCAGCGCCGCAGCGCGCGCCGGACCCGACCCTGGACACTGGCAAGGACGCCAGACGCTGCCAGGTCGAGCGCCAGCACTGCGCCGATCACGGGGTCCGGTGTCACCAGCCGGCCGCCATTTGCCCACGCTCGAACCCGCGCCACCACCGCAGGCCATGGCTCGCTCGCGACCGCCAGGTGCAGGCTATTCACGATCACGACGTCGGCCGTTGGCGCGCCGTCCCACCCGAACGGTCCCCAAGGCGCGCCGCCCGCCCAGCGCGCGTCGAGCACGGCCTGCTCCGCATCGCCGATGGTCAGCAGCGCCGTCCCAGGCCCGGCGCCTGCCGGAGCGACGGCCAGGGTCACCGGACCCAGCATCATCGGCCGATGCCAAGGCAGGCCCAGCGCAGGCACCCGCCGCCGGGGCAAAAGGCGCGCTGCGACCGCGGACGCGACGATGCGACTGCCTGAGCGCACGCCCGGCGTCGCTTCAGGCAAGAACGCAGCCCAGCCGGTTGCCGCATACCCCAACGTCAGTCGCGCGTGGGGCACGGCAAGGCCGGCGGCAGTTGCATGAATTGTGCAGTGTCTATCAGTAGTTATGATCATGCGTTGCGCGATCGACGGCGGGGTGTGAACGGACCGACTAGGCCCGCCACGCCGGTATTGTGCGGCCTTGCGCGCGGCCTGCAACTCGGGGACGATCCGCCTGAGGTCACCCGATGTCCGCGCCCAGCCCTGACCCTACACCGCCCACCGAGCCGGTCCCGCCGGCCCTGGCGCTGACGCCCTCGCGCGGTGCAGCGGGTGCCCGCGGCGCAGTGATGACGCCGATGGGGCTGCGCGCGGTGTCGCTGGCGCCCGCCGATGGTTTGCAGGATCGCGACTTGCAGCACCCATCGGCAATGGTGCCGCGCCTGGGCTGGCTCGCCCGCTGGTTTGCGTGGCTGTTCTTCAAGCCGGTGGCGTTTCCGGCCAAGCTCGCCAACGATCTCAACGCTCTGCATCGACAGGGCGGCGGGCTGGTGCACGTGCTGACGACCATCAGCATGCTCGACTACTTCTATTTCAACTGGGCGTGGCTGCAGCACGGCTTGCCGCTGGCCCGCTTTGCCAACGGCGTGTCGATGCGCTGGCTGCAGCCGGTGCGCTGGGTGGTCGCCGCCTGGGTGCGGCGTTTGTTTGGGCGCGCCAGCGCTAAGGGTGAAGACGAGATCCTGCACGGCCTTTTGCGCCGCCGCGAGCCTGTGGTGCTGTTCTTGCGCCGCGGGTTCTCGCTGCTCGATTTGCTCAACCCCAAGCCCCAGATGGCCTATCTGCGCGAACTGGTCGAGGTGCAGCGGACCATCGAGTTTCCGCTGCTGGTCGTGCCGCAAGTGCTGGTGTGGGAACGCGATCCCGACCGCGGCCGCCACTCGATCATCGACGAGTTCTTTGGCGATCCTTCGGCGCCGGGTCGTCTGCGCAAGTTGCTGTCGTTCGTACTCAACCACCGCCGGGCGCACGTGCGCATGGGTGAACCGATCGATCTGCAGGCCTTTTTGGGCCGCCACGCCGCGACACGCGACGACATGGTGCTCGCCGAGCGACTGCGCAGCGACATTGTCCAAGCGCTGCAGCAGGAAGACCGTGTCATTCGCGGCGCGCCGATCCGACCGCCGGAGGTCATTCGCAGGGAAATTCTCAACGATCCAGAGGTTCTAGCCGACCTGGGTCACATCGCTACCCAGCAAAACCGACCGCTACCCGAAGTGACCAAGGAGGCACACGCCAACCTCAAGGAGATCGGCGCGACCTTTACCATGAACATGCTGGCATTCCTGTCGTTTGTGCTGACGCTCTTGTGGGCGCGCATCTACGACGGCATCGAGGTGGACGAAGAAGGCCTGGACCGCCTGCGCCTCGCCGGCCGCAAGGACCCGCTGGTCATCGTGCCCAGCCACAAGAGCCACATCGACTACCTCATCATCAGCTACCTGTTTTATCGCAACGGTCTGATTCCGCCGCACATCGCCGCCGGCGCCAACCTGTCGTTCTTTCCGTTGGGCTCGATTTTTCGCAGAGCCGGCGCGTTCTTCTTGCGTCGCACGTTTGCTGGCCAGCCGATCTACGCCGCCGCCTTTCGTCACTACGTGCGCAAGCTGCTGACGGACGGTCATTGGATCGAGTTTTTTCCCGAGGGCACGCGTTCGCGCACCGGCAAGCTGCTGCCGCCCAAGTTCGGTCTGGTCAAGCTGGTGCTGGAGACCGTCGCCGATGGTCGCCGCGACGACATTGTCTTCGTGCCGGCCAATTTCGGCTACGAGCGGCTGATCGAAGAGAAGGCCTACCGCAAAGAACTCGAAGGTGGCGAGAAGGTAGCGGAATCGCCCGTCGAGGTGCTCAAGGCGACCCAAGTGCTGGTGCACAAGTACGGCCGCATCCGCATCCAGTTCGGCGAACCGATGAGCGTGCGGGCGCTGCTCGAAGAGTTTGGCGCCATGGGCCAGGACGGCGTTCGCGACGCCAAAGCCTTCGACCGCGCACTCAAGGTGTGCGGTTGGCGCATTCTGGGCGGCATCAACCAGGCCGCGGTGCTGACGCCGACCGCGCTGGTAGCCGCAGTGCTGCTTAGCAAAACCCACAAAGGCATCGCCCGCGAAGACCTGTCGCTGCGCGTCGGCTACTTGCTCGACATCGCCATCCGCCGCGGCGCCGTGCTGTCTGAGCCCATTGTCACGGCGATGCAGGTGCAGCGCCAGCAGATCCTGCTGGCCGAGCAACACGACGCGGCCCGCCAAGCCGAAGCGGGCGGTCAGCCCGATCCCTTTGGTCATTTGAGCCAACGCGCGCGCGCGATCGGTCAGGCGGTCCATGGCGTGGTCGAACACGCATTGGCCCTGTTCTCGGCCAGCAAGTGGATCTTGCGGCGGCGCTTTGACAGCGAAGAGGTCGTGATCGAGCGCGCCGAAGGCCGCATGCACCTGGACTACTACAAGAACAACCTGTTGCACCTGTTCGTCGCTGACGCATTGTTGGCTGCGGCCATTTTGTCGTACCTGCAGCGCACGCCCGCGATGGCTTCGGACGTCCTGCAAGCCCAGACCAAGTTCTTGAGCCGCTTGCTCAAATTCGAATTCGTGTACGAGCCCGGCGTGCAGTTCGAGGACCAATATTCGCGCACCCTCGATGAGTTTCTGGAGGCCGGCTGGTTGCTGCGCCATGCGGACGGCACGCTTTCGGTCGCCACCACGGTCCGCGGCGCGCTGCGCCTTTACGCCAAGCTCTTACAGAATTTCATCGAGTCTTACGCCCTGGTCGGCCGCGCCATCGGCCAGCTCAAGGCCGGCCCGATGACCGAGTCGGCGTTTGTCGATCACGCCCAAAAAGTCGCGCAGATGGCATTCGACCTCGGCACGGTCGAGTGCTACGAGGCCATGAGCAAGGTCAACCTCACCAACGCCTTGCGGATTTTTATCGAAGAGGGCTTTGTCGTCGAACGCACAGAGACCGTCGGCAAAAAGAAGGTAAAGACCCTGACGGCCAGCACTGAACCGGGCATCGCCGACAAGTACGCCGACTTCTTCAACCGCTTGCACGAGTACCAGGCGCCGTGGGCCCTGGAACGGCTGTAAGGAACGGTCCCAGCGTAGTTCATTCTGCGACTGCTTCCGTTTGCAAGCTGGGTAGGTTGCAAGCTCGCGTCTTTGCAAGCCGACTTGCCGCTTGGCTGGTTTGCATAGCGATCGCGTGATTCTCAGACAAATCCCGGGGCCGCCGCGGTCGCGCAAACGTCGCGGCCGACCGGTGTTGCGTTCGCGAGGCCACCAAAAACCGAAGCGCGCGCACCTATACGCCCCCACCCAAACGTGCTAGGTTTTCGCCCCTGCCGCGGCAAGCGACCCCAAAACGCCGGCCGTGGCCCCGCCCAGCGCGCACGTTCATACCGTTGCGCGCGGGCACGATTGGGTTGATTGCGCGCAAGCGCGGCCATCCGCAACAGGCTGGTGCGCGCCGACGAAACTGCTGCGCGCCGGCGAAAAGGGACGACATGCGACTGTATCCGGGCAAAGTGAACGCGATCGCGACCGACATGGTGCAGGCGCTGGCCAGCACTGGCGACGTCGAAGTGGCCGACGAGATGGTGAGCGAGGTGGTGCTGGACGTCGAGAGCGTGCTGCGCGAGTACATTCGCGTCGATCGCGACGTGACCGATCGCGCCCGCGAGAAGATCTCGCGAGAGGGCTTGGAGTTCACGCAACTCAATAAGATCAAGCAGAAAATCGCCGAGGAGCGCAATTTTGGCGTCGGCGACCGCGCGGTCGAGTACATCACCAAGCAGATCATCGAAGCCCTGCTGCACAGCCGCCACGTCGAAGAAGTGTTTGGCGAGGATCACGTGCTGCGTCGCACGCTGCGCGACGTTATCAACCGCCATACCCATGTCGACGACGACCTGGACCAGGAAGTCCGCCGCCGCATCAAGAACCTGCAAGAAGGCACCAACACCTGGGAAATCGAATACCAGAAGGTCATGGGCGATCTGCGTCGCCTCAAGGGCCTCGACAGCTGACCGAACGCGCACGCTGCGCGTCCACCCGACAACGCAGGCCGCCCGAACCTGCTGGAGCAGTCCGATGTCGTTTCAGTTGCACCGCAATGGCCAGTACATTCCCTGCGATCTGAACAAGTTGCGCGAAATGGCGCGCACTGGCGATTTGGCACAGGACGAGTACGTTTACGACGAGCGCGTGCGCACCTGGGTCGGCGCGTCGCAGATCGACGAAATGAAAGACGCGTGGAACATCGGGGAAAACGAAGCCACGGTCGCCATGGAGTTGTCGCCGGAAATGCTGGCGATGTTTGATCAGCAGGACGATGCTCCCAAGGCCGCGGCGCCGGCACCGGCGCCTGTACCCAAGGCCCCCGAGCCGCAGCGCCAGTCGGCACCTGCTCCGCGCGCTCCTGAGCCCAAGATGGCACCGGTGCGCGAGGAAGCCCCGCCGCCGCGCAGTGACCCGCCCCGCAGTGAGCCCCCGCGCAGCGATCCGCCGCGGTCGTCGGGTGGTGGCGGCTTTGGCGGTGGCGGCGGTCGCCGTTCCAACCGGCAGCCAGGCACGATCGAAGATCCGGTGATGACCACCATCAAGAACGCCGTTTGTTTCATTCTGGCGATCTTGTGGCTCATCAAGCGCTACGACGAAGTCAATGCCTTCTTTGGCGAGAAGCGCTTTACCTGGTGGCACCTGCTCATCCCCATCTACGGCCTTATCGTGATGTGGAAGTTCTTCAACTCCATCGGCGAAATGGCTCAGCTGGTCGGCGCCAACGTACCCAACCGCGCGGTCGTGTACCTCGTCGGGCAGTTCTGCACGGGCGGCCTGCTGACGTTCTACCTGTTGCAAACTGATCTCAACGCCATCTGGGAGCACATGGGTGCCAAGAAGGCGTAGGCCACATCGCAGCTGGCCCCTCTGGCTCATCCCATCGCCGCACTTCACGAGGAACGCATGACCCGCCCGACGCTCGCCGCGACCGCGCTCCTGCTGTGCCTGACGCTTGTCGGGACTGGCTGCTACAACACCTACGTGGTGCCGCAAGACGAGTTCCGCAAACTCCAGTCGGCAACCGCACTCAGTGAAGATGGCCAGCTGCAGGAAAAGTACAAGGACAACCCCGACGACTTCGGCAAGCTGCTCAACCGCAGCGAAACCGACGTGGTCGTGGTGCAGAGCGCCAAAAGCCAGCAGGTCGGCGTGGGCCGCGATACTCGTCTGTATGTGCGTACCGACGGCGGTCGCCGCTACCAGTTGACGCCCTTCAACTTCTCGATGGCCTCGAGCCAGCTGGTGGCTTCGGATCGCGACACGCTGCTGCCGCTCAACACGCTCAAGGCTTACGAAGTGGACTTGCTGTCGACAGGCAAGACCGTGACCATGGTCGCGGTCGCCATTGCCGGTGCCGCCGGGTTCATCGGCGCCATCATCTATTCCTCCGGCCAGGAAACGCTCAAGTAGCCTACGCCACTGTCTGAACACCACCACCGGCCGCCGCGCCACCCTATGGCCCGCCTGCTGCGCATCGCCGTGCCCGTGCTGCTCGGCCTGCTGGCCGCCGCCGCTGGCTACCTGTGGCAGACTGCGCCGCTGCAAGTCGCCGATCGGCTACGCACGGCGGTGGCTGAGCGGGCTGCGCGCCGCGGCCTTGATGTTCAGATTGGCGTGCTGTGGACGGACCTGACCGATCGCCTGGTCATCGGCCAAGTGACGGTGCGTGACAAGCAGCACCCCCAGACGCCGATCGCAGAGATCGAGCGCATCGAGGTGCAGTTCGACATCGATGGCGTGCTGTCGCCCAAGGTGTTTGTACGCAAGGTTGAGGTGAGCCGGCCGCGCTTGCGCGTGCGCCGCGACGCCCAAGGGCACTTGAATGTGCAGGCCGTGGTCGACTGGCTCATCCGTCCGCGCAAAGACGACGACCCGGCTGCCGACGGCGGCTGGCGCAAGTACCTGAGCAAGCACGTGCCGCCTGTGCAGTTGCGCGGTTGTGAACTAGCGCTGGACGACGACCAGGGCGCACCGGTTGCCCTGGCGGGGCTGGACGTGCGCCACCTGCGCCTGGACGGCGGCGCGGTCGACCTCGTCAACAACTCGCCCGTGCAGGAAAAAGTGCGGCTGCAGGCCCAAGCCTCGGTGCGTGTCCAGGGCATTGCCCAGCCCGTGCGCCTCGATGGCTCGCTGGACTGGCCTGAGAAGCGCGGCGAGATTGCGGTGGTGCTGCCGGCCGACGTTTCGGTGGCCGCGGGCGACTGGCGTGTCCGCGTCGGTCGGATCTCGCTGCGCAGCGACGGTGAGGCAGCACTTGGGGGCGTGCGCGTGGTCAAGTCCAGCGGCCGCGCGGCGTTCGGCTTGGATGTCCGCGAGATTGCGGCCCGTCTGAGCAAACAGCCTGGGCCCGCGCTGCCGCTGCCCGCAGCGCTCGAGAGCAAGATTCCGGCCCCGGCGCGGCAGTTGCTGCGGCATGTGACCCAGGTCGTGGTGCGTGATCCGGTGATCGTGGCGCGCCGCGACGCTAATCCTGCGCCGGTTGTCGGCGACGACGATGACGAACTGGCGCCGCCCGATCCGGCCGAGGCCGCCGCCAAAGTCGACAAGGAAGCGCCGCCAACGGGCAAGGCCAAGAAGGGAAAGGAGAAGCCTGCCGAGAAGCCTGAGCCGAAGAAATCCGACCCGGCCGATGGCGCCTCAGTCCGCACTTGGCTAGCTGACTTTTTCTCGCGGAGCGCTGACCGCCTGCAAGGCCAAGTTGAGCGGCTGCGTACGGCGATGGGGTCGGTGCCAGTGCCGCTGGTTGTGGTCGAACACGGCTCTGCGCGGTTTGATGACCAGCGCTCGGGGGCAGCCGCCCGCGAAGTCTCAGACTTCTCGATTCGCTTGGAGCGCAAGCCGGACACCGACTTGGTCACGCTGGCGATGAACTTTCACGTGCCGGGCAAGCCAGCGCAGAATCAGGTCAGCGGCAAATTCGACGTGCGCACCGGCGACGGCGAGGTCAAGGTCTCGCTCGACCACCTGCCGCTGATGCCCTACGCAGCCGTGCTGCCGGCCAACTGGGTAGTGACTGAGACCTCGGCGATTCAGCAGGGCAACATCTCCGTGTTCGTCAACGCGCCAGCCGGCAAGCTGACGCTCGAGGGCAAAGGCACCATGGCCGATGTGTCGGTCGACTCGCCGCGGCTGAGCAAGCAGCGCATCGAGCGCGTCACGGCGACCGCGAGCGGCAAGCTCGATATCGACTTGAAGGCGCAGCGTATCCAGGTCGAGTCTGGCCGCGTCGAGGTCGGCAACGTGCACGTCGAGGTTGCCGGCGCCGTGGACCGCTTTCGCACGGCGCCGGTATTTCAGGTCCACTTTGCCGTGCCGACCGTGACCTGCCAGGACGTCGTGCAAGCGCTGCCCAAGGGCTTTGCCGACACGCTAGCCGGTATGCAGTGCGAAGGACGCTTGTCCTACGAATTCAAGGGTTCGCTGGACACCGCCAACATGGACAGCCTGCAGTTCGAGTTCAAGCCGATGCTCGGCGAAGTCAAAGTGATGACACTTGGGCCGAATATCGACTTTGCTCGGTTTGAGGGCGAATTCGAGCACCAGGCGATGCGCTATCACCACGATCGCAGTAGCGGCCAGACTTCAATGTCGGTGGTGCGCTTCAAGACCGGCCCCGGCAGCGCCAACTGGGTGCCGTACGAACAGGTGTCGCCCAAGTTCATCGACGTGCTGCTCACGACCGAGGATGGCGGCTTTTTCGGCCACAGCGGCTTTTTGACCGAGGCGATCAAGGGCGCGGTCATCGCCAACCTCAAAAAGGGCCGGTTCGCGCGCGGCGCCAGCACCATCACCCAGCAACTCATCAAGAACCTGTTCTTTCCGCGGCGTGAGAAGACCATCTCCCGCAAGCTGCAGGAAGCGGTGGTGACCTGGTACGCCGAAAACAGCAACGTGCTCGGGGCCACCAAGGCCGAACGCAAGCATCGGATGATGGAGCTCTATCTCAACATCATCGAGTTGGGGCCCGGCGACATCTACGGCATCGGCGCGGCGGGTTGGCAGTATTTCAGTCGGCCGCCGGCTCAGCTGACCTTACTTCAGTGCATCTGGCTGGCGTCGATCATTCCGAGCCCGACCGGCTACTTTTCTGGCGAGTTCTTGCCGGGCAAGATCAGTGAGTGGCACCGGCAGCTGCTGATTTTCTATGCCGATGCCATGCTCAAGCGCGGCAAGATCACCCAAGAAGAGCGCGACCGCCTGGGCGACTGCAACGTCGTGTTTGGCGGTGCGCCGGATGGCTCAGAGGAACCGCCGCCAGAGGGCTTGGGCCACGAGGGCGACGCCGACCTGGACGAGGATCTGCAGGGCTTGCCCAAGCCGACAACACCCGGGCCGGCCGTCGATCCCGGTCAACTGCCGTAGCCGCTGCGGCCATCGCGAGGAGTTCCATGCGCCTGTACTTGATGCGCCACGGCATTGCCATTGACCGTACCGATCCGGCCAGTCCAGAGGCTGACGCGGAGCGGGCGCTGACCCAAGAAGGTCGCGAGCGCACCCGCCTGGCGCTCCATGGCCTCGTCAGCTTGGGCGTCGTCGTCGATCGCATCGTGTCCAGTCCGCTGCTGCGTTGCGTGCAGACCGCCGAGCTCGGCGCCGAGGCGCTTGGCGTGCCACGGTTGGCTTTGGAAACACATGCCGGTCTGGCGCCCGGTGGCGATCCGACCGACCTGTGCACCGTGCTGCGCTCGCTGCCGGACGACGGCGTGCTCGTGGTCGGCCACTCGCCCGATTTGGACCAGATGGCGGCGCGCTTGCTCGGCCTGCCCGGTCCCGTTACCGCGCTCAAGAAATCTGGCGTGGCGGTGCTCAGTCAGAAGCCCGGCGCGCCGACCGCACGGCTCATCGGTGTCTACGAGCCCAAGACCCTGCGGCGGCTCGGCCGCACCGAATAGCCCGCCCGCTACTTTGCGGCGACCTGCACCAGGCGATCGTCTTCCAGTCGCAAGGCCGTCAGCGCATTGCCCCACACGCAGCCTGAGTCCAGGCTTTGCCAGTCCGGGCCCTTGCGCACACCGAGCGCAGCCCAGTGCCCAAACAGAATTCGCGCGCCCGCACTTTTGCGATCCGGCACCGCGTACCAGGGCAGTAGATGCGGCGGCGCGGTCTCGGGCGAGCCGTTGTGCTCCGGTTGCGGCGTGCCGTCCGCAGTGCAGCAGCGCACACGGGTGACGGTCGCCACGAAATCCGCGGCATGGCGAACCGCCGGGTCCAGCGGTTCTCGGGTGCCGCTGACAGCGGCCAGCAGATCGCGGTGCTGACCGTTGCCGAGCAGCTTTTCCGCAGCCCGAGCGCGCATTTCCGCGCCGTGCACCGTCCAGTGGACATCCAAGCCGGCATGCACGACCACCGTCGGTCCCTGCGGCGTGCGCACCTTGCGCAACAGCGGCTGGCGACGCAGCCACGACGCCAGCGCGTCGCAGTCTTTGGCCGCCAGCAATTCGTCCAACGTGTCCGTGCGCTTGGCGCCAACCAGACCCGCTGCCCTCGCCAGAAAGTGCAGGTCGTGGTTGCCCAATACCGTAGACACGCTGCCCGGTTGCGCGCGATCGGTCGAAACCGCCCACCGCAGCACACCGAGCGAGTCCGGGCCGCGGTTGACCAGGTCGCCGCAAAAAATCGCCCGGTCCCGCACGGCGTCAAAGCGAATCGCAACCAACAGCCGCTTGAGCGGCTCAAAGCATCCTTGCACGTCGCCAATTGCCCAGGTCGCCATCCACCTTCCTCGCCGCGGCGCAATGGTAGCGTGTCGCGATCGCCGTGCAAGTGACGGCCAGCCGCAAGGCCGCGTGCGGTCCCAACGCGGCCGGTCGCCAGGCCAGGTGCGGCGCGCCCGTCGATTGCCCTTTCCGCCCCGTCCCTTTTCCCGTATCCTGCCGCCGGATTCGTGCGCCTGCGAGTCCGCCCCTTGGAGCCACCATGGCCCGCCCGCCGTCCGCCTCGCTCTCGAGTTTGCAGTGGATCCGCCGTTGGCGCGCGCCGTTGGCCCTTTGGGTCACGTTCGCGTTCGCGCTGCAGGCCTGCTCGGATGAGCACGTGGCCGGCATCGTGGTCACCAGCGACGCCAAGAACAAATCGGATGGCGGCAGCCTGTTCGGCAAAGACGGCGGCTCGCTTAAAAGCGATGGCAGCGGCCCCACGCCCGACGTCGACGACGAGCCCGACAGCACCGAAAAAGCGGACATCGGCATCAAGCGCGAAATCATCGTGATGCTGAACACCAACCTGCCGCAGGTGATCGCGCCGTCGCTGCCGCTGCCGGTCTATGCCAAGGTCATCGACTACACCCATGGCGTGCCCGCAGACGGCGTCGCGGTGCTGTGGGAGATCACCGAAAACGTCGGCATCAACGGACCCGGTCAGGGCTATTGGGACTCGGGCAACACCTTTACCGACGGCAAGGGCCTGACGGGTAACGTGTTTCAGCCCAACAAGAATCCTGCGGTCGAGTACAAGGTCAAGCTGTCGTGCGAAGCGGCGGAGCCCGTCGAGTTCGTCATCTCGGTCACCGACAATCCCAAGGGCGGCATCAAGGTCAAGATGCTGTACGACAACCTGCTGGCGCTGGGGCAAGTGACCGTGCGGGTGATGCCGTCGCCGTTCGCGTGCGCAACCTTTAAGCCCGTCAACCCGCCGCAGACGTTTATCGCCAGCAAGACCACGATCCTGACCGACACGCCAGAGTTTGGCCCCCTGCCGGCCGACAAGAAGTACGGCATCTACGTGCTGGCCAAGGACACCGACAACCACCTCGCCGCGGCCGGGTGCGCCGACGCGGTGCTGGTCATCGACAAGCAGGTCACCGAAGTCAGCGTCTCAATGGGCACCTTGCCGCTGATGGCGTCGGGGCCGTACGACATGATCAACCACTTCGACTTCACCGGCGCGATTCCGGGGCAGTTGGGGCAGATCCTCGATACGGCTGTGCAAATTTTCTATGATCCCGGGGCGTTTATCATTTCGCAAATCAAGAACCTGGTCAAACAGGTCCTGCCCGGCATTCTCGTCGATGCCGCGTTCAGCCTGTTCGAAAATGCGCTGTCCAAGGTCGTCACCGACTGGCTGCTGAACAAAAGCCCCAGTTGGCTGCAGAGCTTCTTTCAGATGGGCCAGGATGTGCTGCAGGTAGTCAAGAAGCTGGAGATGTTGGGGGTATTGACGATTTTCAAGGTCAGCAATGACTTTTTCGTCAAGGGCGACATCGCCTTTACCGGCCTGAACCTGTACTGGAAGCTCGGCTGCAACAAGAACGATCCCAAGTACGCGGAGTGCGGCAAGATCTCGCTCGACGCCAGCAAGGCCGTCAACGACCCCAACTTTCCCATGGACTTTTTCGCCGGCACCTTGACCGGGACCATCTCGCAGCAAAAGAAGCTGACCATCGACAGCTCGACCATCAAGCTCAACTACGGAAAACTCATCCTGTTCGTGTTGACGCAGGTTATCTTGAAGAAGATCACCGGCGAGACCACCTTCCTTGGCGCGATGGAGAAGCTCGTCAACTGCGACGGCATTGCCAAAGGTATCGGCGGGTCGATCCTGGGTAAGCTCGGCCTGTCCGAGAACACGGTCAAGGGGTTCTGCTCCGGAACGCTCGGCCTTATCGTGCTGCCGCTCGAACAGCTGATCGGCGGCCTCGCACTCGACAGCAAGCTCTCGCTCAACGGCTACTGCACCATGGTCGACAACAACGACGACCTCAAGGTCGACAAGCTCATCGACGGCGTGTGGGTCGGCAACATCGTGGTCGAAGGCGCCAACGGCAAGCAATTCAAGGGCGATTTTACGGCGACGCGCCAGCCCGGATTCTGAGATCCCATGCAAATCTTGTGTGCGCCCGGCGCGGCTTTGCGCGCGATGATGGCTTGTTCGCTGGTTGCGGTGCTTTGCGCTTGCGGCGCCACGGACATTGAGCGCTTGGACGGCGATCCAGAGTCAGTCCATGTCCATACGCTGGCCACCGCGCGCCGCATCCACCCGGCCGTCGACGGTTGCCAGCGGTTCGCCGCCGCCGTCCAGCAGGGCGACGTGTCCGCGATGTGGAATCAGCTGAGCTTCGACACCCAGCGCGCGCTCAACGACAAGGCGCGGCTGGTCGGCTTGCGCGGCATCGAGCTTTTGCAGTGGAAGCGCTTTCCCACCGAAGTCGGCGGCAAGGCCACGCTGGACGGAGGCAAGCCGTTTGACCCGATGGGGCTGTTCTTGCTGCCGCAGGTAGACACCTATCAGCTGGTGGCAACGCCGGCCAACGACCGCGTCATCGCCCAAGACCTGCAGTTGGCCAGCGGCACCGCCGCTCGCCGCGTCGTGACCGTGCACTACGAGCACTACGCCTGGCGTATCCACAACCCCGCCTTGCGCGACGCCACGGAGGCCCTGTGAACGCCGCACCGCAGGCAGCAGCCCCCGCCGAGGCGGCGCAGGACGGTCCGCAGCACGCCGTACTGGCCCGTCGGGTCTACATTGAGACCATGGGCTGCCAGATGAACGTGTACGACAGCGATCGCATGGTCGAAGCGCTGGCGGTAGCGGGCTATGTGCCGACTGACGACGTCGAGCGCGCTGATCTGGCTATCGTTAACACGTGCTCGATTCGCGACAAAGTCGAGCACAAGGTGACCTCGCTTTTGGGCGTATGGCGCAAGCTCAAAGACCACAACCCGGATCTGGTGCTCGGCGTCGCCGGCTGCGTGGCGCAGCAAGAAGGCAAAAAGCTGCTGGATGCCGTGCCCTACCTCGATTTGGTGGTCGGGCCGGACCAGATTGCGCAGCTGCCCGCGCTGGTCCAGGCGCGCCGCGACCACAACGCGCGGGCGGCGGCGACTGACTTCGTCCACCGCAACGACTACGCCTTTCCGGTTGTCGGTCCACCTGACGACGGCCGCGTCTCGGCGATGGTGACGATCATCAAGGGCTGCAACAAGGTGTGCAGTTTCTGCATCGTGCCATTCACGCGCGGTCGCGAAGTCAGCAAGCCCGCGCAGGCCGTCGTCGACGAAGTGCGCCTGCTCGTCGACCACGGTGTGCGCGAAGTCACGCTGCTGGGGCAGAACGTCAACAGCTACGGCAAAGATCGGCAGGGCGAGCTCGACTTCGCCGAATTGATCGCGCGCGTCGCCGAGGTCGAAGGCCTGCAGCGCATCCGCTTTACCACTTCACACCCGATGGACTGCACGGACGCGCTGATTGACGCCTTTGCGACGGTGCCCAAGCTGATGCCGTTTTTTCACCTGCCGATTCAGTCCGGCTCGCCGGCCGTGCTCAAAGGCATGCGCCGCCACCACGGCGTGGACGACTACTTGGAAAAAGTCACACGGTTGCGGGCTCGGGCTCCGCACGTGGCGCTGTCTACCGACATCATCGTCGGCTTTCCAGGCGAGACCGAGGCGGATTTTGAGATGACCCTGCAGCTGTTGCGGCAGGTGCGCTACGCCACGATTTACTCGTTCTTGTACTCGCCGCGGCCGGGGACGCGCGCCGCACAGCTGGTTGACGACGTGCCGATGGCCGAGAAAAAGCGGCGTATCGTGGCGCTGCAGTCGCTGCAAGACCAGATTACCGCCGACTGGATGCGCCAGATGGCCGATCGTTGGGTCGACGTCCTCATCGAGGGCCCGTCGCGCCTTGCCCACGCCGGGCCGCAGAGCAAGCTGGGCTTGGTGCGCGCCGAGCGCGGCATCCAGGTCGTCGGTCGCACGCCAGACAACGTCAAGGTCAACATCGCTGTCGCGGATTTGGCGCAGGCGCAGGCGCTCAAGGGCCAGACGGTGCAGGTGCTAGTCGACCGCGTTGGGCCCCATTCGCTCGTCGGCGTGCTGCCGCAGACGTTCGCCCGGGCTGCCTGACCTTCGCACGACTGTCGCTGCGCGCCGCGCCCGCGGCGTTCTGGATGGCCACCATCTGGTTCAGTTCGGCGCGGCCGTGGCCCGATGCGGCCGGCCTGCTCGGCGCCTTCCTTGCGTGGCTGCCGGGTTGGGCCGCCGCGATGCTGCAGGTCCTGCCGCTCGACAAGCAGGTCCACGCGGGCATCTACGGCCTGCTCGCGGGACTGTGGTGGTGGGCGCTCTTGCCTCGCCACGCCAGCCGCGAGTACGCAGAAAAAATCTGGCCATGGGCGCTATCGGCCACATTCGGCGCGCTCGACGAGGTGCATCAGGGATTCGTGCCCGGCCGGAGCCGTGACGCATTCGACTGGGTGGCAGACGCGGTAGGCGCCGCGTTGGCGGTGCTTTTGCTGGCTGCCTTGCGCCGCTGGCAAGCAAACCGCGTCGTGAATCGCGTCGGCCGCCATGGCGTCGTGCAGTCTGGACCCGGTCGTTGATCGACTGGCGGTTTTGGCCCAAACTAACCTGCCTTTTTGGTGCGCCGCGCGGCGCTTGGCCGGTACGCAAAATCGGATGGAAAACAAGATGAACTGTCCCATGGGTCCGCGGCGGCGTTGGCTGGCCGATACGGCGCTCGCGCTCGCGTTGACGATTTTGTCTTGCGTGACGCCAACTTTGGTGCAGAGCGCGGCGGCTGCTGAGCGCGCTGAACCTCGGCTCTATGTGTTGGAATTGGTCGACGTCGCCGGTGTGCCCGTGCGCATGATCGTGCCGACCACCAACCGCACGCTGTCCGACGCCGGTCTTTCGACCCGGCCAACCAAGGCATTCGAGGCCCTGCGCGCGCGCTCGCCCAAGGAATACGGCGTGACCTCGCTGCGGCTCGACTCAGCGACCAAAGCCACGCTGGTCATCGACAAAGTCGCCGATGCCGACCATGTGCTGGCCGAGGTGTTCTGGTCGCTGGCCGCGCTGGGTTACAACGAACTGTCGGCGCCGCCCTACATCAAAGACGTGGTCACCCTCGATCGGCTGGCCTACGGCGCGGCGGTGACGATCCTGCCGATGTGGGATGCGGCGCGCTTTCACGATCAACCCACCGCAGTCGGCCAGGCGTTCGTGATGATCGCCGGGATGCCCGTCGCCGCGCCCGAAGCGATCAAGCGCCTGCTCAAGAATGACCCGGTAGCGCGCAAAGTCCTGACCGACGCGGTCGCGGGCAACGCCGTGCGGCCCAAGATGGCGGTGCTGGAGCTCATCACCGACGCTCGGCTGCGCGATGCGCTCAAGCTCAAGGCCGACGACGCCGCGCCCGCGCTTGCGGACGGCTCGCTCAATGTGCGGCAGTTGGCTTTGGACGCGGTCATCGCGGCAGGCATCGCCGGCAACAAGGTGGTGCTCGCCGCGCTGGAGACCCTGGTCGAAACGGATACCGATGGCGAAATCAAGCTGCGCGCGGTCAAGGCGCTGTCCAAGGCCGGAGTGACCAAGTACGCCGACTTACTGGAGACCGAGAAGCTCAAGACCGGCACGGCCAAGGAAGCCATGGACGCCGTGGCCAAGCTCTCCAAGTCGCAGCAGGTCAAGATCGCCGGCCCGGCCCTGGTCGGTGCCCTGTCGCATTCAGACAAGGGCGTGCGCGACGCGGCGCTGCGGGCTCTGGCCGAACTCTCGCAGTACGACCTGCTGCACGGCGCGCTCAAGGGTGACATGCTGAGTGCCGACATGCGCGAGCAGATCGCGACAATGCTGGTCGAGCACGGCACCCCGGCGGCGCAGGACGATGCGCTGCTGTACCTCATCACCAAGGGCAAGGCGGTGGGCGCGATCCTGGCGTGCCAGACCTACGGCAAGCGCGGCGCCAAGACCGCAACGCCGGTGCTGATCGAGGCCTTGAAGCACGACTCGGCGGAAGTGCGCGGCGCGGCTGCTGAGGCCCTGGCGATGCTCAAGGACGACCGCGCGATTCCGCCGCTGGCCGACGCCGCCGATGCCAAGGCGCGCGACAAGGAACTGATGCTCAAGGCGGCGACCGACATCCTGGCGTCGCTGTCGATCGACAAGGTCAAAAACCTGACCGACGCCAAGAACATCACCGTGCGCCAGATGGCGATTCGGGCGCTGGCGGAGTTCGCCAAGGGCTCGCGGCCGCGGCCCGACGTCGTCGCGATTCTGCAGGAAAAGAAGAAGGACCCCGACATCAACATCAAGCGCTCTGCGGTGTTCGCGCTGGCACGGCTGCAAGACGACGGCATCGCGCGCGACCTGGCGGAAATGCGCAAGGACCCGGACGTTGAGGTGCGCATTCAGGTCGCGACCGCGCTCACCAACGCCAGCGAGAAGTACGCCGAGGCCGCAGCGGTCTTGGAAGAGATGATGGGCGACGGCGATCGCAAAGTGCGCATCGAAGCCATCCGCGGCCTGGGCAAGCGCAAAGCGGCAGGCGTGATTGTCAAGCTGGTCGCGTTTACCAAGCAGCCCGACGTCGAGGTCAAGCGTGCGGTGTTTGAGGCACTGGTGCTGCTGCGCACGCCCGAGAACACCAAGGAACTGCGGCCGGTCTTCCAAAAGGGCATGGAGACCCAAGACAGCGCAGTGCGGTTGAGCTGCATCACGGCGCTCGCCGACAAGACCACCGCGGCGGACATTGAAGGCCTGCGGCAAGCGGCGTTCGACAACAGCAAGCCCGTCAAGCTGGCCGCGGTAGCGGCGCTCGGCGCCAGCAAGCTGGTCGAGGCGATGGATGCGCTGGCCAACTTCTTTGGCGACGCCGACATCGAGGTGCGCAAGCAGGCGCTGGAGGCGTTGTGCGGCGTGCCGGCGGGCGACTCAGCCAACGTCAAGAAGCGCTACCTCAAGGACTTCATGGACACCGGCGATATGCCTGATGACTTGAAGGCGCGCGCCAAGCAGTGCCAGGCAGCGCCCTGACGCCACATACAGGATCGCAATGACCCGTGGCCATCGCGATTGCCGTTCTTGCTTGTTGCGCGGGTCGCAAACTCGCGGCTTTGCAAGCCGACTCGTCGCTCCGCGGTCGTCCAAGGTCCTGTTCTCAACTCTTGGCGATGCTGCCTAGGTGCGGTGCCGCAATTTCCGAGCCGATTCCGCGCCAGTCTCTTGCTCCAGCCGCACATGTTCCGCTGATTTCAAGGCATTTTCCGGCCTGAAATATTTTGCTGCGACGCACAATAAACCCCTTGACGGTGAAGCTCGGCGACCCTATCTTGGTGCTGCCGGTGGCGGACAGCGCCCGCGATGACGCGGCCCTGCACAACCACTCGCCGCAAGCCGGCCCACAGGACTCACCATGAACGCGCACAAGCACGAGCCAAAAACCGACGCCAAGGTCGCGACCCCAGAGGTCGAGACCAAGCCGGCGACGGCCGAAATGCCTTCGCAGAAGCACAATGAAACGCCAGCGGCCGACGTCGCAGGCGAAGCAGCCGGCGCGGGCGCAGCTGCCGCCAGGGGGCCGTTCGGTGCGTGGGCGGTGCCGACGTTCACGCATTTTGCCAATCTGCCGGGCTTCAAGGATTTGCCGGAGCTGGCTCAGACCTTGGCCAACAACCTCGGGCAGATGCCGCAGGTGCAGCAATTGCCTGGCATGGCGCTGTTGCAGCAGAACCTCGAAGCCCTGAACAAGCTGCCGACCGTGCAGGCCGCCCACCAGGCAGTGCAGACGGCGACGAGTCAGCAAATCGAGCAGGTGCACAAAGTGCTGGAAGAAGTTGCCACCCAGGAGACCAAGGCCGCGGAACAGTTCAAGGTGTGGCTCGGCGAAGTCCACAAACTGCAGGTTGCCGGCTTGGACTACGCCGCGGCGCTGCAGACCGAGGCCCGCAAACTGGCCAAGGCACAGTTGGATCAAATGGCCAAGGCCATTGAGCCGCAGCCCGCGCAAAAGACCGAAAGCAAGTAGCGCCAAGCGCCGCGGAATCCGCGCACTCGTTTCCGCCGCGCTTGAGCCCGACTTCGCGCCAGTGCACAATGCCCCGGCGCCGGACGCCTCCGGTTCGCTGTACCGTGAGTCTGCATGGCCGCGGCCGATCCCGTCCCGCCTGCGTCCGCACCTACCCCTGGACCGGGCGGCGATCGCTATTGTCCGACCTGCGGGCGCCGCTCCAACGCAATCCAGTGCCCGCACGACGGCGCGCAGACCGTGCAGATGCGCGGCTTTGGCCGCCATCCGCGCAACTATCAGGTCGGTGATGTGGTTGCGGGACGGTACCGCATCACAGGCACGCTGGGCGCAGGCGGCATGGCCGCAGTCTATGCTGCGGAGCACACCAGCACGTTGCAGCCGGTCGCCATCAAGCTGATGGCCGCCGAGCCGGGGGCCGATGGCGATGTGGCCATGCGGCGGTTTTTTCGCGAAGCCCGCGTCACCGCCACTTTGCAGCACCCCAACACCGTGCGCGTCTTCGACGTTGGCCAGGACGACCAGGGCCCACTGTTCATGGCCATGGAGCGGATCAACGGCCCTACGCTGCTCGCCGATCTGCGCGACCGCATCACCGCCGGTCGTCTGATGACGCAGAGCGAGGCGATCGACGTTGGCATCCAAACCCTGGACAGCCTTGGCGAAGCGCACGGCCACCAGTTGGTCCACCGCGACCTCAAGCCCGCCAACTTGATGCTGATCGCCGGCGAAGACGGCGCGCCGATGGTCAAGGTGCTCGATTTTGGCATCGCGCGGACCGTGGATTCCTCGCTGACCGCCACTGGCGCTGCGCCCGGCACGCCGGCCTATATGAGTCCGGAGCAGTGCAAAGGTGAGACGGTCGACGGCCGCAGCGACCTGTATTCATTGGCAGTCATTCTGTTTGTCTGCGTAACGGGTCGCCTGCCGTTTGATCACAAGGACCCGCTGCGGCTGATGCAGGCGCATGTCAACGCACCGCCGCCCGATCCGCGGCCGTTGGCAAAGACCGAATTGCACGAGAACTTCGTGTCGGTGTTGCACAAGGCCATGGCCAAGAAGCCGGGTGACCGCTTTTCGTCGGCGGCCACCATGCGCGAAGCCCTCATGGCGGTTGCGCAAAATCGGCCGCTACCCGTCGACGCCGGCGTGCCCATGCTCGCCGACGACGCCACCCTTGCCCATGTGCGGCCGTCCAACCCTGCGCGGCGCATGGAGACTGCGGCCGTAGAGCTGCGCATGGCCGCGGTCCCTCCCGTCCAGGCGCAACAATCAGCAGCCGTCGCGGCCGTGCGACCTGCCGATGAGTCGACGACCGCGCCCCAGATTGCGTCCGAGCCGGCGGCCAAGTCAGCGTCGTGGCTTCCAAGGGTCGCCATTGGGCTTGTCGGGATGGCGTTGCTCGCCGGCGCCGCCGTGGCACTGCTGCCCAAGTCGGCGCCAACGGCGGCAGCCGCCCCGTCGCCAGTTACACAGGATCCGCTGCCCCAACCGGCAGCTGCGCCGGCGGGGAACCGGGCACCGGCCGGGCTGAGCCCGGCGGCCGCCCTTGTCGAGCAAGCGCGCGCGCGCGCCCAGACCGATGCAGCAGGGGCGCTTCAGCTGGTCGAAGCAGCGCTGGCCCTGGATGCCGGCAGCGCCGAAGCCAAAGCGCTGCTGGCTCAATTGCAGGGCAAGTTGCCGCCCAGCGCCGCGGGTCAGGCTCCGACTGCGCCCGTGGTCGCGCCGCCTGCAGCGCACAAGGGCCAGGTTGGGGGGCTCAAGCCTGCCGGCAAAGACGAGGCGGCCGCCGCCAAGCCCGCTGGCAAAGACGAAGCGCCGGCGCACAAGCCCGCGGCCAAGAAGCAGGCAGTTGAGAAGGCCTTGATTCTGGACTGAACGGGTCGCGCGCTAGAACTTCAAGGCGAGCGCCACGCCGTCGACGCTCACAGCGACCCTGGCCTTGCCACCGCTGTCGAGCGCAAGCCAGCCACCCACGCCCCCTGCCAGTGCACCGACTGCGACCAACGCGCCGCCAAGCACTTGATCGCGCACGGCCTCGCTGCGCATGTCAATCGCTTCGTCACGCCGGATGCCGAAGATCTTGCCCGAACCATCCTTGCGTTCCAGGTCCGCCTGCAGTTGGTCGGCGGCGTCCAACCCGCCATACAGCAACCACGCGCCAACGCCCGCCAGCACGACGCCGGCGCCGGCCGCAACCAGACCCACCGATCGCAGGCTGCCGCCCTTGCCATCGCCTTGAGCCGCAAGTTTGGCGGCCAGGTCCTGTTCTGCCTGCTTGCGCGCCGCTTCGGCCTGGGTGGCTTGTAGCTGCTGGGCCTGCAGCTTGGCGCGCTCCTCGGCCAGTCGAGCCTGTTCCTGCTTTAGCTCATCGAGCGCCTTGGCGCGCGCCGCGTCATCGTGTTTGGCCTTGCGTACCTCTTCGACGAACTGCAAGGCCTTGCCGCGCTGCGGATGGTCGGCGGACGCTCGCTTGAGAAAATCGTCGTAGGCTGCTTCAGCTTCGACCCAACGCACCGCCTTGTGCCAGCAGCGGGCGGCGCTGTACAGGTAGCCCAGCTCAGCCGGGTCGCTGCGAAAGGCCTGCTGATACAGCTCTGCCGCGATGGCAAAATCACCGGCATCGGCCTTGCTCTTGGCCACGACGGACAGCGCCGCAGCCTCCTCTTGCTTGGCCACAGCATCCGCAGCCCATCCGGGTGCAGCGCACAACAGCAGCGCCAGCGCGAGCAGCGACGCCAACCGTCGCATCGTCAAAGCGCCAAGCTGAAATGCGGGGTGGTCAGTCATCATTCATCAACGCCGGTTTGACCTTGGTGCGCGCTGCTGCCGGCGCAGCAGGGGCAGTTGCCGGCGTTCGCGCCGGAGCGTGGCGCTGACGAGCCGGAGCAGACGGCCGCTCAGTTGCCGCCTGAGGCGCGGCACTGGTTGGCGATGGTGCACCGGGGGCGGCCGCGGGCGCAAGGGGTGCCGCCGCCACACCTGGCAGTGGGCTGGACGTTGGCGCCCCCTGTGTTGGTGGCTTGTCCGCGCCGCGCAGGACCGCTGCTGGGGCCGGCAATGTCACTGGCTGCGGCACGGCGCCTTCGACGGTCGGCTGGGTTCGCACGGCAACCGCCCAACCGACGATGCCGACCAGCGCCAGTACGGCGGTTCCGGCCATCGCGATCCATGGCCATAGCGTTCCACGTGGCCGCACCTGTGCCGCTGTCGGCAAAGGCGCCCGAGCGCTGGCGACTGCGGCGCGCTGCAGCGTGGGCAATTCGAGCCTGCCCGGCCGATCGGGCAGCGTCGCGTCCGCGCCCGCGCTGAGCAGACCCGGCTCCAAGCGCGTCACTGCGCCTAATACACCGGGCGTTTCCGCGGCACCTGGGTTTGGATCCGTGTCGCGGTTGGCGGCCGCGATCAGGTTGGCGAGCATGGCGCCGACGGGTTGACCGCCAGAGTCGCTCGATGCCCGGTGGCCAAGCTGAGTCGCGGCCTCGCCTGGCTGCGTGCCCACATACGCTGTCAGGGCATGGCGCATCGCCGAGGCGTCGGCAAAACGGTCCTGCTTGCCTTTGGCGAGCGCACGCAGCACCAGTTGGCAAAATGCGTGGTCGATAAACGACGGCGCGACGTGGCAGGGGTCGGGCGGCGGCTCATGCGCGTGCTTGTACATCAGCGTGAGCGCCACGCGATCTTCGAATGGCAAGCGCAGCGTAATGCAACGAAACAGGATGATGCCCACTGCGTACAAGTCGCTGCGCGCGTCCACGGCGTCGCCGGTGCACTGTTCTGGGCTCATGTAACCCGGCGTACCGACAGCGGATTCGCCCGTCGCATGGGCGTCGACGCTGCGCGAACAGCCAAAATCCAGGACTTTGATTTGGTCGGCCAGACCCGGCACGCGATGGACCATGACATTGGCGGGCTTCAGATCGCGGTGAACCAGGCCCGCGGCATGTGCCTCTGCCAGGCTACGCAAGATCGCGGTGCACACGCCAGCAGCTTCCTGGACCGACATCGGGCGATTGCGCTGTGCCAAGCCGGTCAACAGCTGCTCGAGGGTCGGGCCGCGCAGCATCTCCATAACCATGTACAGCGGGCCGTCGCCGTCGCGCCCGGCGTCGAACACCCGCACGGTGCTGGCGTGGGTCAGCGCCGCCGTGATGCGCGCCTCGCGAAAGAAGCGATCGACCGCAGCAGGATCGTCAGGCGGCGCCGACATCATCTTGACGGCGACCGGTTGGCCCGTCCCCAGGTGCTCTGCCGCATAGACCGCGCCAAAGCCGCCGCGACCGAGCACGCCATTGATGCGGTAGCGTTCCGCGACGGTGTCGCCCGGCAGGTAGCTCAGCGCATCGCGGGTCACGGGCAACTCACGGTTGGCAGACCCACTTGCCGGCGCTGTCCACTTGCTGCAGCCAGATTTTGCGCGGGCCGCCAGCCGGGCTCAGTTCACCGGCCAACAGGTAGCCACTGCCCAAGTGCTGTACCTGGCGCCACAAATGCACGCCCGGCACCGCTGTCTGCACCGAAGAGGCCACTTGCTGCTTGTTCCCAGGCAGATTCCATTGCGCAACCCAGCCGTAAGCCGTCAGGTCGGCCAGCGGCATGGGTATCAGTTCGGCGCCACCCACCACAAACGCGTCGGTCGACTTGCCTGTTGTGACCGCAAAGTAGGCGCGCGCGCCGTTGGCAACTTCCAAGGCAGTAGACTCAAAGGTCCCGTCGATGCCAACCCGCGCGATCCAACCTTTGGCCACCGCCTGCGGATAGCGGACGCCGACGACCGTCAGGCCGTTGGCGGTCATGGCAATGCCATTGGCTTCGGTAGCCGCGTCGTCCGTGAGCGTCAACCAGTTCTTGGCCAGCGTATTGGCATTGTAACTTCCGACAACTGCGGCCGAAATATTGGGACCGTTGGTTGCGATGCCGGCGACGTACAGCGTCGGCGGATTGCCAGGCACAAACGTCGCCGCGCGCCACTCGATTTCGTAGCCGCCTTGATGTTGGTAGGTCGCGGTCGTCAGTTCCAGATTCGCGCCGATGCGCGCAAGCCAGCCATTATCCGCAGCCCACCCAAACGCGATCGGCACGTCCGCCGTGACGACGCCCTCAAAGCCATCCTCGCCCGGGCCGCCGTAGGCCTTAGTCTCTTTGGTCGCTGCCGTGGCCATGTCGATGCTCACCAGCCAGCCCTGGGTCCCAAGGCCACTTTGCCCGCTGGTGTAGCCGGCGGCGACGAGCACGCCCGAACTCAGCTGCGCCAGGCCGCTCAGGTGATCTGCGAGTGTGCCCCCTACGGTCGCAGGACTGATGCCAATTCCGCCGGCGCTCCACTTGGCGTACCAGCCGTCGGCATTGTCACCGACCCCTTTGGAGCCACACACCCAAAATCCTGCGCCTTCAGACAACAGTCCACCAAAAGCCAGGTCCGTCTTGTCTGCGGCGCCCAGTACGGCGTGCACCGCTTTGCACGCTTCGCAGGTGCCATTGTTGCACGCCGAAATGGACGGACCCGAGCCGCACGGCGAACCGTCCAGCTTGGGCAGGCCCACGCAACCCAGGTCGTCCAGGCACAGCGGCTCGACACAGAAATTGTACAAATTGCACTGCTTGCCAGCGACGTTGGCGCACCCGATCAGCGGATCGCAGGTGCCGCCGCCGCAGTCGCCAGCCGCGCAAGGCTTGACCGTGCCCGTACACTGACCCGCCACGCAGCCGTCGCCGTCGGTGCACGCACTGCCGTCGTCGCACTGGACGCTGTTGGCCACCGACTTGCAGGCCCCTGCGGTGCAGACGTCGTCCGTGCACGGGTTGGCGTCGTCGCAGCCGGCCTTGCCCAGGCAATTGCCTTGCACGCAGCTATCGCCGACTGTGCAAGCGTTCCCATCTGTGCACGTGGCGCCATTGGACAACACTGCGGCGACGCAGCCTTTGGTCGCGTTGCACGACTCTACTGTGCAAGGGTTGCTGTCGGTGCAGGCCAGCGGCAAGCCGACGCACTGCCCCAGCGCGCACAAATCGCTGCTGGTACAGGCGTTACCGTCGCTGCACGGCGCACCGCTGGCCGGGCCGTGTACGCACAAGCCCTGCGCGCAACTGTCCACGGTACAGATGTTGTTGTCATCGCACGATTTGGCTGCGCCCAAACAAGCGCCGGCCAGGCACTTGCTGTCGGGCGTGCACGGATCCTTGTCGTCACACGCCGTGCCGTCTTGCGCAAGGTCGGCGCTGCCTGCGCACTGGCCCGAGGTCGGCTTGCAAGTGATCAGGTAACATGGCGCCTGCGCTTTGGGGCAAACGACCGGGTCATTCTTTGGCTGGCACGACTTGCCCGCTTTGCCGGGCAGGCAGCCCCAGGTGCCGTTGCACAGGTCGCCGTCGTCGTATGCGGCGCACTCGCTGTCTTGGGTACACGCGCAGACGCCAGTGCCAGCGCATTTGCCGCCAGTACACACGTCGGTGCTCGTGCAGACATCGCCGTCGTTGCAGGCCTTGCCGTCTGCAAGTGCGGTCAGCGCGCACTGGCCGGACTTGGGCTCGCACTTGTTCTTGATGCACGGCGTCTTGCCGTCGTTCGGGCACTTGACGACCGACTTGGCGTCCGGCTTGCACAAGAACGGCGTTGCAGACTTGTCGCAGCTGAGCGTTCCGTTGCACTGGTTGCCGTCGTCGTATTTGGCGCAGTCGGCATCCGCCGTGCACTGGCAGGTGTTGGTGCCTGCCTGGCAGACGCCCAGGTGGCAGGCATCGCCGGTGGTGCAGACGTCCCCATCGGCGTTGCACGGCTCGCCTTGGTGGATTGGCGTCAGCTGGCACACGCCGCTCTTGGGCTGGCATTGGTTGGCGAGGCACGCGGTATCGTCCAGCGTCTTGCATACGATGAGCGTTTGGGGGTTGACGGCGCACACGAACGGTTGCTGGGTCTTGTCGCAATAAAGTGTGCCGTTGCATAGGTTGCCGTCTTCGTTCTTGCCGCAGTCGGTGTTTTGCTCGCACTTGCAGACATTGGCGCCCGCAGTGCAGATGCCGGCCTTGCAGACGTCGGCTTTAGTGCATGCAAACCCGTCGGCGTCGCACAACAGGCCGTCGGCTTTGGCGACCATCTTGCACTGGCCCTGCTTGGGATCGCAGGTGTTGACGCTGCACGCTGTATCGTTGCCGTCGCTGCACTGCACCACGGTGCCGGGGTTGACGGCGCACGCGAACGGCAGCTTGCTCTTGTCGCAATAGAGCGTGCCGTTGCACAGGTTGCCGTCTTCGTGCTTGCCGCAGTCGCTGTCCTGGGTGCAACCACAGGTATTAGCGCCGCTTTTGCACGCACCTGCCTCGCACAGGTCGCTGGCCGTGCACAAGTTGTTGTCGTCGCAGACGGTGCCGGCGGGCTTGGCCACCATGCCGCACTTGCCGGCCTGCTTGTCGCACTGGTTGGTCTGGCAGGCGCTGTCGTCGCCCTTGGGGCAATCGACGACCGTGGCCGGGTTGACTTTGCAGCCCGGCACTGTGGCGGCTAGATCGCAATACAGGGTGCCGTTGCACAAGTCGCCGTCTTCGAACTTGCCGCACTCGGCCTGGTTGAAGCACGGGCACACGCTCTTGCCAGGCGCACAGCTGCCCGCCGAGCAGAAGTCGTTGCCGGTGCAGCTGTCGCCATCGCTGCATTGGCTACCCTCGGCCGCCAATTGCACGAAGCACTGGCCGGTCTTGGGTTCGCAAAGGTTCTTGACGCAGTCGGTGTCCAAGCCGGTCAAGCACGTCACCACCGTCGCCGGATTGACCTTGCACGCGAATGGAAACACGTTTTTGTCGCAGTAGGTGGTGCCGTTGCACAAGTTGCCGTCGTCGCCGCAGTCGCCGTCGGTGAGGCACTCGCAGATGGCCTTTCCGGAAGTACAGCTGCCGCTCACGCACTGGTCGCCGCCTGTGCACGGGTTGCCGTCGTCGCAAGGAGCGGGGTTGCCCTGCGTGCCATCCAGTGCGAGCACGGTGCACTTGCCGCTCTTGGGGTCGCAGAACGATGGCTGGCAGTCGGAGCCGGTCGGACAAGTGACTGCCGTGGAAAAGTCGGGCTTGCACATCGACTTGGCGCCAGAGGTGTCGCAGTACAGGCCGCCATTGCACAGGTTGCCGTCGTCCAGCTTTTGGCAGTCGCTGTGGGTTTTGCAGGCGCACAAATCCTGTGCTCCCGTGCACTTGCCGGCCTTGCAGACGTCAAGTCCGCTGCATGCCTGGCCATCGTCACAACTGATGCCATCGGGGACCATCACCCACGCGCACCGCGACCCCGCAGCCTGCTGCAGGCACTTGCCGACGACGCACGCTGTTGGCGAGGTTGGACAATCGGTGTCGGACGCGCACGTCGGCAGCGTCACGCTCTCCGCAACTGCGTCATTGCAAGTCTGAGACTCCCACTGTACGGCAATCTCGCCGCCGCCACACGCAGCAAGCGGCAGCAGGGCAACGGCGACCTGCACGGCCAGCGAGGCCGCGCGGCTGCGGTAGGGTTGGGCGGTCATGGTGTTGTGCATGGGGTACGGCAAGCGGGGAGTCTCAAGATAGCGGAAAACCGCCAAACCGCGAAATTGACGCCTGCAGGCCACGCTGCCGCGCAACGGGCGCACGACCGGCTTGCGCAGGTCCGCCCAAAACGGCACCCTCTGCGGCCCGGAGGTGCTCGATGTCGCTGCGTCTGCTCGCCCTTTGCGCCGTTGTCGCCACAGGCTGGGTCCTTCCGGCCATGGCTGAGGCGCGCGTGCCGCTGGCAGACGCCGCCCGTCGCGCGCAAGTCGTCGCGGTGGTGATGATGTCCGATCCCGGGGTTGACCAGGTGACCCTTCCTGGCACCGGCAATGGCGTCGCGGCGTTCGTGCGACACCGCTTTCGCGTCGTGGTCGTGCAGGTCTTGCACGCAACCCACGCCGCGCCACCCTTGGGCCAGGTGCTGCTCGTTGACCAGCACGGCTGGCGCAGCGATCTGGCCGAGCACCTACGCTGCCGCGGCAAAGACTGCAGGTGGCCGGAAAAGCCTCAGCTCGACACCCAGCTCAGTCGCGAGCCGCGCCCGGGCCAGCGCGCGCTGGCCCTGCTCGACCGCACGGACGACGGCTGGCAGTTGGCACTTGAGCTCGGTTTTGATCGGCCCGAGCGCGCGGCTGAGCTGGCACGCAAGCGGGGTGCGCGATGACGCCGCGGACCGCAGTGTGGGTACTGCTGGCGCTGCTCGTCACCGGCCCGGCATTTGCCAAAACCACCGTGTGTCCCGGCCCCGACAAGGTCGACGGCAACGATGTGTCGTACTGGCAGGGCACCATCAACTGGCCGGGCGTCAAGGCCGCGGGGCGCAAGTTTGTCATCATGCGCGCAGCCCACGCCCTGGCTGTCGACACCAAGTTCGATTTCAACTGGAAAAGCTGCCACGAGCAGGGCTTGCACTGCGGCGTGTACCAGTACTTCGAGCCCAATGTCGACCCCATCAAGCAGGCCGACCTGATGCTGGCCAAGATGGGCAAGCTCGGCCCTGGCGATTTGCCACCGGTCATCGACGTCGAGTCCACCGGGGGCGGCATGGCACCGGCCGCGATCGCTGCCGCGGTCGACAAGTGGATCAACTACGTCGAGGCCAAGGTTGGCCGCAAGCCGATGATCTACTCGGGCGGCTACTTCTGGGAGGACAACGTCAAGTCGACGGCGTTCGGCGACTATCCGCTGTGGCACCCGCAGTACTGCAGCAACTGTTGCCCCAACATCGCCAACCCCTGGAAGAAGTGGTACTACTGGCAATACTCGAGCACCGGAAAGATCGGCGGCATCACCGGCAACGTCGACATGAACTGGTGGAACGGCAACCTCGCTGCACTGTCGGCTTGGGCCGTGCAGGGCCCACAGCCTGGTTGCACCCTCAAGTGCGACGGCGCGACGCTCGTCAAAGCCGATTGCAGTAAGACTGACTGCGCGAAGGCCGACAGCACTTGCGTCGTCGACGACCTGGGCGGTCGCTGTGTGTCGAAATACTGCCCCGCCAAGGGCGACAAGCAGGTCTGCGTGCCGTCGGCCAACGACGCCACCATCGGCACCTGCAAGAATGGCGCACTATCGACCGGAGACTGCGGTAAATACGGGGCATTCTGCTCGACCACCGCGGCACCGCAGGCCAAGTGCGTCTCGGCGTTTTGCGCCAACTCGCCCGCGGACAAGCCCGTCGCCAAAGACGTGTGCTTGCCCGACGGCAAGCGCTACGCGTGCAACGCCGCCGGCGACATCGCCGAGAAGCCGTGCGCCAAAGACACGGTCTGCAAGATGCAAAATGGCGCTGCTGCCTGCGCCCCGGTCGCGTGCGACAGCCACTGCGAGGGCAACCTGCTGGTCGGCGGCGACTGCAAGAAAACCGATTGCGCCGGGCTTGCGGAGCCAGCCAAAGGCACCTGCGTCGACGACAGCGTCGGCGCGCGCTGCGTCTCGGCGTATTGCCCGGCCAAAGGCAGCGCGAGCGCGTGCACAAAGGACGGCGACGCCACGGTGGCGTGCAGCAATGGCTCGGCTGTGGTCAAGCTGTGCCTGGCCGGCGAGCAGGTGTGCGCGGCCAAGGCGCCGGGCGGCCCGGCGTGCGCCGACAAAGTGTGTCTGCCGCTGCCGAATCTGCCGCCGATCGCCGGCGTGACCTGCTTGCCCGGCAATACGCTGCTGACCTGTTCGCCGGCCGGCTTTGCCACCGTGGAGATCTGCCCGACAGGTCAGGCTTGTGCGCCCGGTGCGCAGCCCGCCGTTTGCGCGACGACAACGCCACCCGACCCGGATGCGGGGCCCGCCCAAGACGCAGGCGCTGCGGATGCCGGGTCGTCGACCGATGTCGGGACAGCACCGGACGGCGGCAACGCTCAGGACACTAAAAACGACCTTGCGCTCGAACCAGACACGCAACCATCCAGCGACCTGAACGCCGAGACTGCCAGGACGCCCTCACCGGATGGATCCGCTGCCAATGGCAACGACGGCGTAGCGTCGATGGCAGACGGCGCGGCCGGCGCAGTCGTTGACACGGGCGGTCTGGCGGCCGAGACCAAACCGGCTGCCACGCAGGCAGGCCAAGGGCAGGTTCTCCAAGAGTCCAGTTCGTGTAGCGCGCAACCAGTGGGCCGTCACGGTGCCGGCTGGCTGGCGCTCGTCGCTTTGGCCTGGCTTGCCGCTTCGCGACGGCATCCGAACAATGGGGGGCTTTGTTCAGGTGACCGAAATCAAAGGTGAAAGCAACTAGCGCGGCGCGGTCTGCCGGGCCGAATTGACCGCCACGGTCTGGTCGCCGCCGAACGCCAGCTTGCGGGGCGTGGTCTCTCGCTTGCGCGGCGAGTCGACCACCACCGTCACGATCGGCCCATCCCAGTTGTTGGGCAGCACGTTGTGCCAGCCTTCGGGCAGCGCAGGCGTTGTCCACGCGAACACCCAGGCGGCGTCAGCCGGGCTCAAGTTGATGCAGCCATGTGACTTCTCGATGCCGAACTGGTCGTGCCAGTAGGCGCCGTGCAGCGCTCGACCGCCGTCGTAGTGCATGACGTACGGCACTTCCTCGGCAAAGTAGTCGTCCCAGGGCTTGCCGCGCATCGAGCTGTGGATGGTCTTGCCGTACAGCTCGAATTTGCCAGTCTTGGTGCGGGTAGATGCCCGACCGCTCTTGCCCGACGAAATCAGCGTCGCAAACACCATTTGGTCGCCCTTGTAGGCCGCGAGAACCTGCTGACCAAGGTCCACGTGCATCCACTTGTCGGTAGCGACCACACCTTTGGGCCGCTGCACTGGTGATGCGATGCGCACCATGCCCTTTGGCAGCCAACCGCCTTGGACCAGCACCTTGTCGCCGCGGATGCCCAACACAGGCAGGCGCTCATAGCGGGCAAACCACTGTACCGCCGCCGGGTCTTTGGGCGGCTTGTTGGCACCGGTAGGCCGCAGCGCCACTTTGCGGCGCACAAACGCCAGCGGGGCGGCCGGGTCCTTCTGGCCGGCAAATGTACTCGGCGTGAACAGCTTGATGTCAGCCTTGCGCATGTAGCCGCCATCTGGGCGTTGCAGCCAGCCCTGCTCGCCCAGGTAAGGGTCGGGCACGAAAGCGAGGCGGAACTCGGCCTTCTCTTTGCGGATGACCTTTGCTTTGGCGTCCGGCCTGGCAAACACCGGCGTCGCGCCGCGCGGCGTCCGGCCGTAGAAGTAGGTCGCCTTGCTGCCGCTGTGGCGTGCATCGCCCTGCGGTTCGCCGGCACGCAACTGGCCCATCGGCACCGCCCCGCGCGGCTCGACCAGCGCCCACGGGTGCGCCGCGTCGCAGGCCGGGACACAACCCGTCACCGTGACCGTGTCGCCCAGCCGCAACAGCGCCAGCAGCTTGCTGGCGTGAGTCGGCCGCGCGCGGACGAAGCCGTAGTCGTTCTTGACCCAAGCCGCAAACGGCGGGGTTGGCCAGGGATTGGCGACCGGCTTGGCGGCGCGTGGTGCACCGAAGGCTTGCGGCGCGGCCAGCGCCAGCAGCGCCATCGCAGTCGCCGTCACAACCAGCGCGCGCACGGTCCAGGTTTTGGTTTTCGGGTCATCCTCCATTGCCGTCAGCTCCTGCGCGGGCCCGCCCGCGGACTTTTCAACGCGGGCCCTTGACAAAAACTTCGCCCGCAATTCCAGGCTAGGTCCAAGCGCAGGTTGTGCAAATTTTTAGTCTATGCCGCTGACACCGCGATCAGTAGACCGACCAGACGTGATGCCGAGCTCAGATTCGGAGTCAAGAGGCGGTTTCAAATAATCATTAGTTATTTTATAATGTTGAACGACAAGGTCAGGGTGACGCTGACATTTTGATCACGCTCGCCGCGTCGCCAAACCGCCGCGCACGTCGCCTGTGCTGGTCACGGCGGGCCGTTCCGCAGCGGCCGCGTTGCTGCTACACTCTGACCCCTCGACCCGGCCATGCAGGTGAACGGATGATCAAGACAATTCGACTGTTGACTGTGTTGTTGACGGTGTTGTTGACGGTGTGCGCGGGCCTGATTTGCGCGGCAGGCGATGTTCTGGCTGCCAAACCCAAAGCTGGCAAGGGCGTGCCCAAGGCCCCAGACAAGCCGCAGGACCCAGATACGGCGACAGAAGACGCAGACGGCAAATGCGCGGAGGGCACGACACTGCACCGCACCAAGACCGAGCGCTACTGCTACCACGCCAACTACAACAAAGAAGGCAAGTGGGAGTTCTGGTACGCCTCTGGCCAGAAAAAGAGCGAAACCGCGTACAAGAACGGCAAGCGCCACGGCAAGCGCAGCGCCTGGTACGACGGCGGCCAGAAAAAGGAAGAGTGCACCTTCAAAGACGATGCCGAGGAAGGCCGCTGTGCGGGGTGGCACAAAGACGGCAAGAAATCCGAGGAGATTGACTACAAGGCGGGCAAGAAGCACGGCCTGTGGATCAACTACGACAGCGACGGCATCAAGAAAGAAGAGAGCAACTGGAAGGACGGCGGCCGCCACGGCCCGACCACCACTTTCTACCCAAGTGGCCAGAAGAAAGAGGAATTTGAGCACAAGGACGGCAAGCGCCAGGGCCTGCACACCCTGTGGTACGAGAGCGGCAAGAAGAAGATGGAAGAGCGCTACGAGTCCAACAAGATCGAGGGCCTGCACACCGAGTGGACGCCGACCGGCAAGTTCCAGAACGCGGCCTGCTTTCGCGACAACTCGGTCAAGTGGCGCACGGACGACGAGGCAGAGCTCAAGACCAAGAATTGCAATTGACGGGCTAGGCTCGGCGGTAACCGCGCGCTATCGCTCGTGATCGCCTGCCGTGGGCGCATTCGGCCGCACAGGGAAGCGGCCGGCGAGTGCCTCCGCCACGATTTTCTTGAGCTCGTCGGAGAACGACGCCGTCAGCAGCCACCGCAGGTAGCTCGACTCGCTGCGCACGGCGCGCTCTAGCGTCACGCCCTTGATTCTGCCAAACGTGAACGTGGGGGCGCCGTCCTGCCACATCAGCTTGCCGTCCGGGTCAAGTGCGCCCGGAATGTGCGGGTGCTGCTCGTCGTGGATGGCCTGCACGGAGTCGGGCAGGTCGTCGTAACGCTGCAGCTGGGCCAGCAGCACATCGACCGTCGCCAGGACATCGGCCTGCGCGCTATGTGCGTCCTGCAGGTCGCGGCCACAGTAGAAGCGCAGCGCAGCCGTTAAATCGCGGCGCTCGCGGGTGGCAAACACCGTGTAGGCATCGATGATGCGCGTCCCGTTTTCGGGAAACGACTTGCCGCAGCGTGCGAATTCCTGTCGGAGCAGCTTCAAGTCAAAGCGCTCAATGTTGTAGCCGCCCAGATCGCAGCCGTGCAGCCGGCTGAACAGCCCCTCGGCCAGGTCTGCAAAGCGCGGACAATCCGCGACGTCGGCATCGCCGATGCCGTGCACGGCGGTCGCTTCGGCCGGGATCGGCACGCCCGGGTTGATGCGCTGGGTCCAGATCGACCGCTGGCCGTCGGGCATCAGCGCCACCGTGCAGACCTCGACAATGCGGTCTTTGTCCGTGTCCAGACCTGTGGTCTCCAAGTCAAAGAACACCAGCGGCCGATCGAGCTTGAGTTCGCGCACGGCGTCTCCGAGCGGCGCCACAGGCAGACTGGACGCGGCGCAGCGATGCTAGCCCTTCGTCGACTCGCCGACAAACTGGTCGTCTTTGTCGCGGAAAAGGTAGTTGAAGCTGGTCAGCGACCCGTAGCAGCCGGTGATGTACTGCCCGATTTGGGCCTTTTCCATGTCGGAAAGGCTGCTTGCGTTGACCTTCTGCTCCAGCACGCGCAGCTTGTCGCGGATGCTGACGACCTTGCGGAACAGCACGTCCACGTCCATTTCTTTGCTCTGCAAGTCCGGGTTGGACGGCACCACCATCAATTTTCCGCCCTTGTAGCGCTGGTGCATCGGAGTCACTGACTGGCCCATTGCGCGATCCAGCGCATCGTCCAGTACATCGGTCAGCGCGGCGCGCAGCTCGCGACGGGTCATCGTCCCCGCGTCATCGCCGAGGTCGACCGGCTGCGAGTCGAATGCGGCTTTGCTGCTGTCGTCGTCTTCAAGGCGCACCATGCGCAGGCGTTCGGTCTGGTGGCGCGACGAGACCTGGGCGGCGCGAGTGGCCTCGATGCGGCGGGCTGCCTCGCGCTGGCGCGGCGACAAGTCGGCGTCTTCCGGAATTGGCGATCCCGGCACCACTCGGTCGCGGCGCACATGGTACTCGGGGCAGCCGAACTCGTGCGCCTGCACGGTCGGGTTGTTGGGCCGGCCATTGCAGTCGCCCTGTGTGCGACCGTTGCGATCCGTGTGGGTGGGCGTGAAGTAGCGGCATGACCCGCAGCGATTGTAGGGCTCAAGCAGATCGGTCATCGGGATTCCTTGGCGGGCAGTCGCCCAGGCTACGGCGGGCTGAGCGCCGGCTGGGCTGGGCCACCGGCTGGACGCGGCGCACTGCCGACTGCGCTATAGCCCGCGATCGGGTCGCGGTGCAGGTACACATTCTTGAAGCGCGCCCGGGCCTTGTACAGGTACAGGCCGAACAGCGAATAGCGGTCGCGATCGGTGCGCGCGCGAAGCACCTCGCGGCCATCGACCGTGAGCGTAAGTACCCGATCGGCCACTGCAACCTGCACCGACACCCACTCGCCAGGCGGGATCTCCGCATAGGCTTGGATGACGGGCTCGATTTGGCTGGCCGACCACGCTCTCCGCAACATCGCGACATCACGCGAGAATTCGATGAGGTAGTAGTACGGGTACTCGCCGTGGAAGTTGTTGCCGAGGATGAGCCCGGCGGTACCGCGCTGCAGGTTGAGGTCGACGGTGTAGCGCAGGCTCTGCGCTGGCACTTCGTTCTTGATGAGGTAGTTGTAGTTACGGTCGCCCGTGCCAGCGATTTCGCCGTCTTTGGCACGCCACTGGCCGCCCTCGTGGATGGTCCAGTCGTCGACGGTGTCGCCCGAAAACAGCGCAACGCGGCCCGACCGGGGCTCTGCGAGCTGCAGCAGGTAGGCCCGCCACGCCTCGTCGAGCTTGTGCAGGTCGTCGCCAAACGAGCTCTTGAAGGCAACCTGGCCGTCTTCCCCCTGCTTGATGCGGCGAAAAAACTGAGCGATTTTAGGACGATTGACGGGGTTGGACAGCAAGAACTGCAAGAGACCCCAAGCCTCGGCGTAGTAGATGTTCATCGACGCGCCGCTAAAGCGCTCAGCTGGCGCCTTGATGAGCGCGGGCAGTTCGATGAACATGCTCGACGCCAGCGCATTGGCCAGGTAGGCAAGCTTGCCCTTGTTGAGCGCGGGCACCTGTACCTTGCCGCCGTGCAACTCAAACGACCCCAGATACTCGGCAATGCCTTCGTCAAACCACACCGGCCAATGCTTGCGGGTGTAGCGCGTGAAGTTGTGGTCCGCGAACTGCTCGCCCATCATCGCGTGCACAAGTTCGTGGAAATACAGCTGCATCGAGTTGTTGTAGCGGTACGTCACGACGGTCCGCATGCCGCCGTCGTAAAAGCCGCCGTTGTTGACAAGGCCTGGCGCGTGCTCGCGGGCGTATTCCTGGTAGCGTTCTTGTGACTCGAACACGTAGATCTGTACCGGCTTGGGCGTCGCCTGTACGTCCAAAATCCGCGCCATTTCCGCGTGCGCCTGGGCAAGGAACGAATCCAGGCGGTCCATCAGCTCCGTCGCGTACTCGGCGCGGGTGTCGGTCCACAGCACCGCGGTCTTGCCGTCGTAGCGGCGCAGGGGCGCGCGGGAGACCGGGCCGGAAGCTTCAAACGGGGCAGGCGTACCTGTGCCAGCCGGAAAGGCGCTTTCGCCATCGCGGTCCCGGCCTTCGGCGCCGGGCAACAGGTTCGTGCGTGGCGCTTGGCTGCTGGCGTCACGGTCAGCGCAACTGCCCGCAGTGCGGTCTGGCAACTCAATGCGCTGCTCGAGCGCAGGCGATCGCGGTGCCGCCGATGCCGCAACAGTTCCTTTGGTTTCTGTTGGAGCGCGCCGCGTCCAAGCCGTGCCGGCCGCCAGCGCTGCCGCGCACAAGCCGATGAGCGCAAAGGCGATGAGCACGTCGACCAGCGAAAAACCCGCGCGGCGCGCAGGGGCGTTGGGTTGTCGCGGGTGCAGCAAACGGGCCGTCAAATCGTCTCCGCGGGCGCGGCGGGCCAGAAAAAGCAGTCTAGGTGGCCGTGCCGGTGGGGTCAAACCGCTACGGCGTCGCCTGTGCGGCCGGCGCCTTTTTGCGTGCCGCCAGCTTACGCGGCGGTGGCGGCGGCTTGGGCTCGCTGGGTGGCGACACCACGGTGTAGTACTGGCCGGGCTGTGGCCACTTGAAATGCACCATGGCCCTAAAATCCTTGACGTAACTCTGACTGACCCAGGCGACAAAACTGCGCAACGGCATCAGGTGGTATACGTAGTCGAAGTTGAAATTCCACGCGCCAATCGTGCGCATCAGGCGCCCCTGGTCGTCGATGGGCAAACTCTGCATGTTCTTGCGAAACTGCGGCGTGTATTGCCAATAGCCTTCGGCGTTGGACAGATACAGCGCGCGAACGGTGTAGCCCATGGCGCGCGTGGCAGCGCCGATGCGGGCGATCGCGCCGTCGTTGAGCAGGTCCGCACGCAACGGCTGGATGCGACCCGCAAGCCCCATGTCGCGGACCCACGTGTAGGTCGCGTCGTCGGTCAGAAAGCACGGCACTTTGGCCTTGGCAAACGTGCGCTGGACGCGCAGCAGCCGATGCTCGACGCGGCTGGCGGCCATCGCAAACAGGCGACCATGTTCCTTGGCGTCTGGCCGCGACGCCAGGGCCTCGGTGATGAGCTTGCGCGATGTGGCGCGGTTGTCTTTGCGCCAGCGCGCGACAAACTCGCCACGCGTTGCCGAGCCGGCAAACAGCGCCTGGTAGATGCGCTGAAGCATCACGACGTCGTTGTCGTAGTCGATGAGCCAGGCAATCTCCGGGCGCGCCATCCCCATTAGCAGGTATGCCTGGTCGCTGCCGACCCCGATATAGGCGCCGCCAACGGCGGTCAGGTGTGCGGCGTACAGCTCCAGGTGCCACTCGTTGCTGGTCCAGTAGTGCTTGCCGTGCAGACCCTTGGTGATGCCAAGTAGTTCCTTTGGCGCAGGATCCTCGGCGACGGCCTGCATCTGCGACCGCTTGTCAGCCGGCAGTGGCGCCACCTCGGCCCACGCCGACGCGCTCGCGATAAGCGCTACTGCCGCCAGCGCCCGCAATGACCAACCCAACCTGCCCATGCCACCGCCGTGTGAAGAATTGCCGAGACGCATGCAAGCGCCGCGCGGGGGCAGGCTATCAGCGGGTGGCAGACCGATCCATTTTTTCCAAGGCGGGAACACGCAGCCTGGCAGCACGAGCGGCCTGGGCCGGAGCGTGCTCGTGTCCCGGTTTGCGCCCTCGTGGCTTGCCGGCAGCGCAGTTTCTGGTATTGAACGGCCCTGGCCCGCGCTCGGGCTGGGAGCTGGCAATGGCGAATCGGGCTTGGAGCTGGGGTGCCAGTGCGGCAATTGGGGTTGCGTTGTGCGCGGCTGGCTGCGGTGAGGCGGCCGCTCCCGCCGCTGGCAGCGCGGACGCCACCGCAGCGGATACGGTTGCGGCCGCTGACAGCGCAGCCACGGCAGACGGCGCAAATGCCTGCCCAATAGCGGCGACCGTCGTCGGTAGCACACCGATCGCCATCAACGAGGTGCAGGGCAAGGGCGACGACTGGATCGAGCTGCTCAACACCGGCGACCAGTCCGTGAGTCTGGGCGGCATTCACCTGGCCGACATGGGTGCCAACGGCTGCCCCAAGATGGAGGAAGCGCTGCTGTTTCCGACCTCGGCCAGCCTCGCGCCGGGCGGGCGCCTGCTGGTCGTGGGCAAAAAGGCGCCCAAGGCCGGCGAACAGACCGACTGCCTACCCGGGGCCAGTGGACCGTGCTGGCACATGGCCTTCAAGGTGAGCGCGACCTCGGGTGACGCCATCTTCTTGATTTCGGGTGGAAAGGTAGTGGCTGCAGCCGCGGTGCCGCCCAATGCCCTGACTGAAACCGCGTCGTGGGGCCGCCTGCCCGACGGCACCGGCGCTTACACCAACATCGTGCCAACGCCGGGGACGGCAAACAAGAAGTAGCCGCCGCTCAGCTCAGAGAATTGGAACTCGTCGCCGCCCAGGCCGTTGCCAAACCCTCTGCCGTGCGCGATCCTGCGCGCGCCGCCGTCCCGCGCGGCCAGTGCCGCGCCGATGACTGAGCCCCCGCCCATCCCCGTCGAGGCCCCACAGCCCGAGACGATCGCCGATCCGGAGCTGACGGTCGACGCCGTCGAGGCGACCAACATCGATGCGCTGCAAGGCGTACAGCGCGTGGCGGCCAACCAGCCGACCATGCAGCTGGAGGCCGAGCACGTCGAGACGCTCGCTGAACCCGAAGAGCGCAAAGCCGAACACATGCGGGTGTCGCTTGACGATCGCGTGCAGCGGCCCGGTCGCGGCAACGGCCTCGCCGCCTATCAATTCGACCCGCTGTCGCTGCCAGAGCTGGATCTGGACCAGGTGGACACCAGCTGCACCTTGCTCGGCAAGCGCTTGCGCGCCCCGATTCTGGTCGGCGCCATGACCGGTGGCACAGCAGAGGCTGGTGCCGTCAACCGCATCCTCGCTGAGGCTGCCGAGCGCTGCGGCGTCGGCTTCTGTCTGGGCAGTCAGCGGCCGATGCTCGGCATGGCCAGCGACGCGGTGCGATCGTTTCAAATGCGCGACGTGGCGCCGACCACGCTGCTGCTTGGCAATCTGGGCGCGATTCAATTGCGCGACCATTGCAGCGGCAAGGACCTTGAGCGACTCGCCATGGCGGTCGGCGCCGACGGCATGTTCGTGCACCTCAATCCCCTGCAAGAGGCGATCCAGCCAGAGGGCGATCGTGACTGGCGCGGCGTGTTCGATGCGCTGGGTGACGTCGCGGCCAGTTGCACGTTGCCAGTGCTGGTCAAAGAGGTGGGGGCGGGCCTGTCGGCGGCGACGCTGCAGCGGCTGCGGCTGCTCGGCATTGCCGGCGTCGAGACCGCGGGCGTCGGCGGCACCTCGTGGGCATACGTTGAAGCGCTGCGCCACCGCAGCCGCACGCCGCAGGCCATCGCCGGCGAAGTGCTCGCTGACTTCGGCACTTGCACGGCCGACAGCCTGGTGCTGGCGCGCGCAGCCTTCGCCAACCGGGTAGTCATCGCGTCCGGCGGACTGCGCGACGGTCTCGAAGTCGCCAAGTGCATTGCACTCGGCGCTTCCGCGTGTGCGCTGGCAGCGCCGCTTTTGCGGGCGGCGCGGCAAGGCGTGGACGCAGTCGAGACGGAATTGCTTGGCGTCATCGAGACTTTGCGGGTCGCCATGTTTCTGGTCGGTGCGCCCGATGTGTTGCAGCTGTCGCGGACGCCGATCGTGCGCGCCGCGCCCCACCACCAGAGCTGATCGACGATGGGCCCAGCGACAGGCACTGGCCACGCCAAGCTCATCCTGGTCGGTGAGCATTGGGTGCTCGATGGCGCGTTAGCGTTGGCCGTCGCAGTGCCTGGTTGGCGTACTCAAGTCGCTGTGCATGGCGTGGCCGAGCCTGGCGTATCGGTGGCCATCCGTTGGCCCGATTGCCTTGAGCACGTCGACCTGGCGCTGTCGCACAAGATGGTGGAGCTTGCCTGCGCCCAAGCCGACCTGCATCCGGCGACCCTCGAAGTGGCGAGTTCCGTCCCGGTGCGGCGGCGGCTTGGCTCGTCTGCGGCGTTGGCCGTGGCGCTGGTACGGGCCCTGGCTCAGGCAGCCGGGCACGTGCTAGATGACCAGACGCTGCTGGCGCGCGCTCGTCAGCTGGAGGACTGCGTGCACGGGACTTCGTCGGGGCTCGATCCCGCGGCTGCCTCAGCCGACAGTGGTGCGGTGCTGTTCGGGCAGGGCGAAATCGTGCTGCGGGTGCCGCGGGTCGCGAGCGCGCTCGCCAGTGCTGGTTGGGTATTGGCGGACACGGGCGGCGGCGTCGCCACCAGCGTCGCAATCGAGCGGGCTCGCGCTTGCCGGACCGCCATGCCGGAAGCTACCTACAAGCGCTGGCGGTTGACCGTCGCGGATTCCGCGGTTCGCGCCGCACATGCCTTGGAAATCGGCGACTTCGAGGATCTCGCGGCCAGTTTGGCGCTTGCCGGCCAGGCTCTGGAACCACTGGACATCTGCACCGAGCCGATGGCTACCGCAATGCAGGCGCTGCGCGACGCCGGCGCAGCCGCGGCAAAGCCGACCGGCGCTGGTATGGGCGGTGTGGTCGTTGGGCTGGCCAACAGCGCAGCTTGCGCAGACCGGATGGCGCAGGCTGTCGCAGCCGCCGGCTTTGGTGTGCACCGCTTCTCACTTGCCGGCCATGGAGTGAACTGACGTGAGCCTTGCCACCCGCCGCGCCGCGGCATTCGCCCCCTCGAACATCGCGCTGACCAAGTACTGGGGCAAGCGCGATGCACGCCTCAACCTGCCCCTGGCGCCGTCGGTCTCGGTGGCGCTGGCCGAGCTCGGGTCGCTGACCATCGTGCAACCAGAGCCCGATCTGGAGCAGGACGTGATGCTGGTTGATGACCAGCCGCTCGACGACGCTGGCATGGTCAAGGTGCGGCGGGTCTTGGAGCAGGTGCGGCAGCGCAGCGACTGTCGGTGGTTCGCCGGGCTGCGCAGCGTCAACACCGTGCCGGCTGCGCGCGGTCTGGCGAGTTCGGCGTCGGCGTTTGCGGCCCTGGCGACCGCTGCGGCCGAGGCCTACGGGCTGGCGCTGTTGCCGGCCGAATTGTCGGCGCTCGCCCGGTCCGGCTCGGGTTCCGCCTCGCGGTCCACCGTTGGCGGGTTTGCTCTTTGGCACAAGGGCGACCGCGACGACGGCGCTGACTCGTATGCCGAGCAGGCGTTCGCGCCGGAACATTGGCCGCTGCGGGTGCTGGTGGCGCGGGTCGAGGCCGGTCGCAAGGCGGTGTCGTCGACCAAGGGCATGGCGATGGCTGATACCAAGGCGCCGTTTTTTCGCGCCTGGATCGACCAATGCGAGCGCGATGTGCCGGCCTGCCTCGAAGCACTGGCCAGCAAGAACATGCGCAAGCTCGCCGAGATCGTCGAAGGCAACGCACTGGCCATGCACGCGACCATGCTGGCCAGCCGCCCGCCGCTGGTTTACTGGCAGCCGGCGACGATCGGCGTCATCCACACGGTGCGCCAAATGCGCGCGGAGGGCGCCGAGTGCTGCTTTACCATCGACGCCGGTTCAAGCGTGGTGGTGCTGGTCGAGCCGCAAGATGCCCGGCCTGTGGCCGACGCGCTGGCGGCCGTCGATGGCATTGAGGAAGTCATCCAGACCCGCATCGGCGCCGGGGCGCGGCTGGTCGCAGGCGGCGAGGCGTAGGTGCTCGATTTGGCCGGCTCCGTCCCCGGTAAGCTGATGATCGCGGGAGAATACGCGGTGTTGCAGCCACCAGCGCTGGCGCTAGCGGTGGCAGTAGGGCGGCTGGTGAGTTGGCAAGCGGCAAGCGACGGGCAGGGCGCGCTGCACCTGCGTGCCTTCGGTGTCGAATCATCCTTGGCGCTGACTGCCGCAGAATCCGCCCCGGGTTTGCCGGGTTTCGCGGGTCGGGCGTGGGCCACTGGCGCAGTGGCGTGGCCGTTGGTCGGCGCACCTTCGGTGTGGCTCGATGTGTTTGGTGCCGTCGATGGCAAGAAACTGGGCCTTGGCAACAGCGCGGCCGTGACTGTCGCGGTCCTGCGAGCGAGAGCGGCGCTGGCGGGTGCGACACCGAGCGCGGCGGTCCTCACCGACCTCGCTCGCGATGCCCACCGGCAAGGCCAGGCGGGGCAGGGCAGCGGTTACGACGTCGCAACCATCGCGCACGGCGGTGTCGTCGCTTTTGAACCGGCGACCGGCGCTGCCGCGCCGCTATCGTGGCCTGAAGGCCTGGCGGCCGTTGCGTTGTACGCTGGCGAGCCCGCGGCGACGGCCGATGCGCTGCCGCGCGCGCAAGCGATGGCCCCGTGGCTACCCGGCATTGCAAAAGCGGCGATGAACCTTCGCGACGCGTGGGCGGGCGATGTTGACGGCGTCCTCAATGCGCTGTCCGCGTGCGAGGCCGCCACTTGGGCCGCCGAGCCGGTGCGCGCAGCGCTGTTTCCGCCGTCCGTCCAGCGCGCGCAACAATTCTTGCGCAACGCAGGCCTGGTGCCGCGTCTGTCGGGCGCGGGGGGCGGCGATTGCGTCCTGGGCTTTGGATCGCCTGCCGAAGTGGCCGCCGCAGCCGACGCCTGGCGCACGGCGGGTGGCGTCGTCGCCGCGCAGTTGCCTGCCGACCTCGCGCCGGCCACCCAGGAATCCGATGTCTGATTCGCAACTGTCCGCGGCGACGTTCGAGGCGCTGGTCGGTCCCCACTTGCCGGCACTCGAGTTGCGGCTGCACGCACTGGCCGCGACTGCCGGCTTGGGCCTGCCGCAGCGGCACACGGTAGCGGATCAACAGCCGTTGGCCGGCGCAAAACTGCTGGGCCAGATGGCTGCGCACCAACTGCGAACCGGCGGCAAGCGGCTGCGCGGCGGCCTGCCGATGGCCATCGTCGCGGCGGCGGGCGGGCCGCTCCCCGCAGCCTTGACGCTCGGCGCCGCGTTGGAACTGGTCCACAACGGCACGCTGGTCCACGACGATGTGCAAGACAACGACCGGCTGCGCCGCGGCCAGCCGACCCTGTGGACGGTGCATGGCGTACCGCAGGCCATCAACGCGGGCGATGGCTTGCTGGTGGCGCCGCTGGCCATGCTTGTGCGCGACCCCGCGATGCCACCCGGCGCTGGGGCCGAACTGACCGCGCTGCTCGCTGAGGCCATCGTCGAGACCATTCGTGGGCAGGTAGCCGACATCGCGTTGCGCGATCACCCGCATCCGGGCCTGGACGACCTGGTCGCCGTGCACCTCGCCAAGACCGCACCGCTGTTTGGCGTTTGCTTGCAGGGCGCCGCGGTGTTGCTGGGCCTCGACGCTGCGGCGCAAGCCCAGGCGCAGGTGTGCGCGCGGGCGTTGGGGTTGGCCTTTCAGGTGCGCGACGATCTGCTCGACCTGGGTGGCGTCAAAGGCCGCGGCAGCGCGGGTGCCGACCTGCGCGAAGGCAAGTGGACGGCGCCAGTGCTGCTGGCGTCCCGGGACGCGGCCGCAGGCGATGTGGAACGGCTGCGTCGCGATCTGGCGCGCGCGACCGCAGGGGAACTGGACGACGCGCACGTCGCCGAGTGGGTGCAGTGGACTCACGACCGCGGCGGTGTGACGGCAGCGCGGGTGTGGCTGCAGCAGTTGCTCGACGAGGCCGAAAGCGCAGGCGATGGGGCGTTCGGACCGACCGCTGGTGCAGTGGTGACGGCTTTAGCGCAGCGGCTGCGGCGGCTCGACGGCTGACAGTCGCGCGAAGCAGGCCAGGGCCGTTCATCTGCAAAGCCGCAGGCCACACGAGCCTTCGAGCCGTCGTGACGTCGTGTCCGGCGCCCGACTCGTGTGCGTCTCGGACAGCCTTTCGGACACCACCGCAAACGGCGCTGTCCTGTAACACCTGAACATTGCGAAATCTCGCGTCTGGCACGCTCCTTGAACCTGGGGGCTCCGCCGCGGCGCCGACGAATGGTTCGCCTGCCTGCGGCGGCGCGGCGGCCCGTTCCGCCGACAAGGAGTCTTCCCATGCCTGCCCATCTTTGCCCGCATTGCGGTGCTATTAACCTCTCGCGTCTCGCGCCGTGCCGGTCTTGCGGGACGGACCCGGTGCGCGCCATCACCGCCACCGCGCCAGCGTCGGCCGCCGAGGAAACGACCCAGCCGGTGGTGGCGGTCATCGAGGCGCCCAAAGTCGACGACAAAAAGCTCGCGCGGGGCGCCTACTGGTATCGCGCAATGCTTGAGTTAGGCCTGCTTGCCCTGGCTTGGTGCTTTATGCCGAAGCTCGCCGTTGGTTGGGTCTGGCACGTGGTCCACATGCCACTGGTCGTAGCGACATTTATCAGCGCGGCAGTTCTGGTCGGCATCCTGCGCAGCGCAAAGGAGGCCGTCGGCGGCGTCGCGCTGGCTGCGGCGTTGTGGGCGATGTTCCAGGAATTCGGTTTCGCGATTTTGCAATGGTCGGTGCCGTTTGCGGTGCTGATTGCTGCCAAGATCACCTACTGCGCCTTTCGTGACCGCGGGGTTTGCTTCGGCCCATTTGGTCCCAAGCAGGGCACCGCCGCCAATCTGACTGAGTCCAGCCTCTTGACAGAAAGGGCGCTGGCTTGCGTCGTGGCCATCTTCATTCCGGTCTCATTTGCGTGGGACTCTGGTTTGCGGCGCGAGGCCGAAGCCACCGTGCCGGTGACGCTTGCGGGCATGACATTCGACAAGCCGAAGGCCTGGACGACCGGCAAATTCAATGGGGTCGACGTCGTCGATGCCGACACACCTGAGGCGCGTCTGGTCATCAAGGGCCTGACCCCTCAAGAAGCCCTGGAAATTCCTGATGTGCTATCCCAGGGCGCGGCAGGCTTTGACTGCGGCCAAGTCGAAGCGGACGTCGCCGGCAAGGTCCGTTGGAGCCGCTGGCTTTGCTCCCGGAACCCCAAAGGCGGCAAGGTTCGCACCATCGTTTTTCTTGCCGTCAGCCCAAGTGGAGAGGCTGGTTTTCTGGTAGCAGCAAATGGCGCCGACCAGCCGATTGAACACCTGCTGCGTGTGACTGCGATGGCCCGCACGCTGCGCTTCGAACCCGCCCGCTCAGCCTCGGCAGCACCGTAAGAGGGTGTGGCCAAAATCCCACCCAGCTACGGCCAAAGATCCTGGACATCTCGCGGCTTACGTCCTCACTGCCCGGGTTAATTGGATACTGGCTCGGTCGGCGCACTTCAAGTGCGCCTCGGTCGGTCGCTCCGGGCGCGCTCGCGATCTGCCTGCAGGCTCTTCGACCTCGCCGCGGGCGTGATTTAGCCACACCCTCTAAAAGGGTGTATGCAAAAACTTGACCAGCAACCAATCCGTGCGAGAACCCCGTCTGGGCGAGGAGGCGGTCATGGTTCTGGGAGAGCAGGTGCGGCAGAGGGTCGTCGGGTTGCTGAGAGATGGCGTTGATA
>SXRM01000303.1 GCA_005792545.1 Pseudomonadota bacterium
AATCTCCTCTTGCGGGACGGTGGCATGGCCACGGTCCGGTGTCCGTGGTTCATGGTACCCGACCCCGGGCGCGAACCTCAGCCGAGCAGCTTGCGGTACTGCACGAAAGTACTGGTCCTTGTTGGCCCAGTGCACGGCGACTTCCTCGCCCTCGTACGGGATGGCGTAGACGCCCGGCTTGTAGACACGCTTGGCCACAAAGTCGCCGTCGGCGTAGTACCGCCGGAAAAAGCGGAACAGGTGGTCGTACACCTCGCTTTCGAGCTGGCCTACATCGACCGCGTCGTCGGCTAGCTGGGCTCGCAACTGTTTGACCTTCGGCAGGGATTCTGTGTCCGCTCCGAGCGCATGAGCCTGCTCGATAGCCTTGGCGAGCTCCAGCTCAATGCCTGACTTGTCTGACGCCTTGTACAGGCCAAAGGCCGCTTGCACCTGCGGCAGCAGGTCGCGGTCCAAGAACTGAGTCACTTCCGCGCTCTTGGCGCGCAGGACGCGATAGAGCCCGAAGTCGAGGTCCGGCTGGTCCAGCTGAAACAGTTCGCGCAGCAGGCTCCTCAACTGGATGTACTTGTGCGTCATGCGGTCGATTGTCCGCTGGTGCACTTGGGGCGGTCAATCGGCTGGTGGACGGATCGGCGCATCGGCACGAGCGCCTTGGACGACGTTCACCGGGCTGGACGGCGTTTGGGGTTGGCGGCCAAGGCTTCAGGCGCCGTCGGGTCGTCGCCTTGTGCAGTCTCCGCAAGCCAATGACCGCCGGACAGCCGTTGACTGCTGTCGCAGTGGATATCCCGGGGTGCTCGAGACGGTGTGAGCGCGATAACCGCTTGTCCTTGTCGCCCAAAAGCGTGTTGTCGTAGGGCAAAATAGCGAAAGCCTCGGTGACGTAATCACCGAGGCTTTCTGTGGTTCGCCTACGCAAAGGATGCGGCGTAGTTTGAAATGGCTCCGACGCCGTGACTTGAACACGGGACATGGTGATTAAACGTCTTTCAACGTCGTGTGTCTGGCGGTGTCAGGAAGTGTCCAGAAGTACGGCAATACTATTGACAATACCGTGAGATAGTGATAAAGTTGTTCCAGGCGGTGCCACATGATTTCTGGCGCTGCAAGGGTCAATTTCCGACCCCAATCCGACCCCGGCGGCCAGAGGCCGACACGGGCAGGCGAGGAAGCGATGCGACGCGAAGTACCTTTGATCTTCACCGACATGTTCGTGGAAAAGCTCAAGCCAACGAAGAGCCGATACGAAAAGCGTGAGGTGAACGCCCACGGCAATGGCGTACTGGCGTTGCGTGTGAGCCCAAACGGGCACAAGGCGTGGCAATACCTCTACACCCTCGATGGTCGCGACCGGCGCATGACGTTGGGCGACTATCCGGCGATGACGCTGCAAGCAGCGCGCGTCGCGAAGAATGCGGCTGAGCTTGCTCGCCAATTGGGGCGCGACCCCGGCGCGGTAATCGTTGACGCTCGCGAGGCCGAACGCAGGGCACCGACAGTTGCCGCGCTGGCGGCGCTGTACCTGGAACAGCACGCCCGCGGCAAGAAGGATGGCGGGGCGCGCGACGGCAAGATTCTGGACCGCGACGTGCTTCCTGTGTTCGGTGCACACAAGGCGGAGGCAATCGAGCGGCGCGACGTGCGCGACTTGCTGAAGCGGATCGTGGACCGCGGTGCCCCGATTCAGGCAAACCGCACGCTCGCCGTGGTGCGCAAGATGTTCAACTGGGGCATTAGCGAAGATTTGGTGCCAACGAACCCGTGCATCGGGATCAAGCCGCCCGGAAAGGAAACACAGTGCGACCGCGTGCTGAGCGAAACTGAACTGCGGTCGGTGCTGGCTGTGCTACCGAACGCATTGGGCATGGCGCCCGCATCGAGGCTCGCGCTGCAGTTCCAGTTGGTGACTGCCCAGCGGTGTGGCGAGGCGCTGTCGCTGCGCTGGGACGAATTGGACCTTGCCGCCGGCTGGTGGACTATTCCTGCGGCCAAAGCCAAGAACGGCAAATCGCACCGGGTGCCGCTTTCGCCGCAAGCGCTGGATCTGCTGGCGCGGGCGCGGGCGCTGAATCCCGATCGGTCGGTCGTGTTCCCGTCACACCTTGGCGATCAGCCGATGGTCGAAACGGCGGTGGGCCGGGCGCTGGCCCGCAACCTCGCGCAATTTTCAGTTGCCGCTTTCACGCCCCACGACTTGCGCCGTACCGCTGCGTCGCACATGACCGGGATGAAGGTGCCGCGACTCGTCGTGTCGAAAATCCTCAACCATGCGGAGCAAGGTGTGACCGCGGTGTATGACCGCCACAGCTACGATTCCGAAAAGCGCGAAGCGCTGGAAATGTGGGGCAAGCGGCTGGTTGAACTGGGCTGGGTGGTCAAATGACGGCGGGCGGCGACAAGCCGCAAGCGGGCAAAGCGGCCAGTCGCGCGGAAACGACTGCACGCTGACCTCTGGACGCGGCGCTGCTTCGGCGAGTTCGGGCGCGACATTGAGGGGTTGGTGGCGCTCGACGCCACGACGATCGAGATGTGCGCTCTGCCGGCCATTGGTACGGGCTAGTAGTCGGGGTCGGAGTCCTTGCCGTTCGGGTAGGTCGGCGCCGTTGAGCGGTATCGTGACCGCACAAAACTGCCAACCTGGCTGCCGCTGGTGCCGTTGGATTGGTGACTGCGGTGAACCCCGGCAGAAGGGGATACCGTGGCTGTTCGTGGAGGTAGCATGGCGAAGTGCATGGAACAACCCTCGCACCAAACCCGGTTGCCCGTCGGCAGTGCCCAAACGGTCGCGTTGCAGTCGGGGCAGGTCAACTTGCGCACGCGGCGGGCGAGTTCTGTGAGGCCCTGGAACTCCGTTGGCGTGAGGTTGAGCCAGCGCAGCAAGTCGCGCAGGCGGCCGACCTCGGCCTCGGTGAGCGTCGCGGCCGGCGCCTTGCCGATGGCCTTTTTCTGGTCGGCGATGCGGCAGTAGCCGGCGACCGTGTGGCGGCTGAGTTCGAGTTCGTCCGCGATCTCGATGATGCGCGCGCCAGAATTGCGGCGTGCGATGATCGTCTGCTGAATAGCAGGGGGTAGTTTCGCTGTCATTGTTTCTCCGAGCGACACAGTCCGGCGGACTGGTACGCGATCGTACACAATACGGGTCCACGATCGTCCGTCAAGGCCGCCATGACCGGCCAAATGCCCTCAGACGACGAGATCGCTTGGTTGCGTTGGGTCATGTTGGCGCCGCGGCGTCGAACCACCATGGCAATGCGGCGCCGCAGTGACCGGCATTGGCATGAGGCATTTGGCGAAGGGTCGCGATGGTGGCTGATCGAGAACCGTGCCTAAGATCGTTGACGTCACGTGACTGGTTGCGCCCAGGTATCGCAGATGTTATACGTGGGCCCTACGGCCCGCCCGGTACGCTTGGTGAGCGAAACAATGAGCGACCAAGTGACCCTGAGTGAAACACCAAACGCCGACTACGCAGAGCGCATCAAGCACCTGCGCGCCAGCGTCGGGCTCACGCAGGTGGCGCTGGCGAAGCGCCTCGGCGTGTCGTTCCAAACCGTGAATCGCTGGGAGAACAGCAAGTGCGCGCCCACGCAGCTCTGCTGGACCCAGCTGCGCAAATTGGCAGACGGCAAAGACGACATCGTCGCAGTGGAGGCGCCCGTGCCTGAAGCGGAACCCGTGCTCGACTTCACGGCCTCGGCTGACCGAATTCGCGTGCTGGCCGAAGGCGAACGCCTGTCGTTCGGCCACCTTGCCAACCCGGCCTTCGCGACTGAGATTTCCAGCATCGACCCCTTGCCGCACCAGCGCATCGCCGTGTACGAGCGGATGCTGCCACAGAACCGCCTGCGCTTCCTGCTGGCCGACGACGCCGGCGCCGGCAAGACCATCATGACCGGCCTGTACATCCGCGAAATGCTGGCTCGTCGGCGGTTGCGGCGCATCCTCATCATCAGTCCCGCGGGTCTAGTCGGCAACTGGCAGCGCGAGTTGCGCACCTTGTTCGCGATGGGCTTTCGCATCGTGTCCGGCGACGACGCCAAGAACGGCAACCCCTTCGTGGGCGAAGCGTCCAACCAACTGGTCATCAGCATCGACACATTGGGTAGCGAGCGCGTGTTCACACGGCTGCAGGCGCTCGCCGTCGAGCCCTACGACCTGGTCGTATTGGACGAAGCTCACAAGCTCAGTGCGAGCCGCGGCGCGGACATGCGTGTCGACAAGTCGCGGCGCTACAAACTGGCCGAAGCGCTCGCGGGCGTTCAGGTTCGCGACCCGCACTGGCGGCTGCCGTGGCGCACACAGCACCTGCTGCTGCTGACGGCGACACCGCACATGGGCAAGGACTACCCGTACTTCTCGCTTTGGCGCCTGCTGGAACCGGACATCTTGCCGACGCCCGACGCCTTCTCCGCGCTGCCCGTTCAGGAACGCGACAACCACTTCATCCGTCGCACCAAAGAAGAGATGGTCTACCTGGACGGGCGGCCGCTGTATCCGAAGCGTGACTCGGCGACGCTTGGCTACGCGCTGACCCAGGGCGACGTGTCGGAGCAGAAGCTCTACGACGAGACGACTGACTACCTGCAGTTCGTCTACAACCGCGCGAAAATCCTGAACCGTCAGGCCGCACAGTTGGCGATGAGCGTGTTCCAGCGGCGGCTGGCGAGTTCGACCTATGCGCTGCGGCGTTCGCTGGAACGGCGACTGCAGCGGCTGGACGACTTGGCTGCGCAGCTTGCCAACGGCGAGATGACGGCGGAGCACATGCGGCGTGCGCAATTGGCGCTGGCCGAGCAAGGCGCCGCGTTCGACAGCAAGACGGCCGATGAAGAAGCGCCGCACGACGGCACAGAAGAGCGCGAGTCGGACGAAGACATGCTCATGGCGGGCGTCATCGCGACGAACCTGACGGACCTGCAAGTGGAGCGCGAGCAGGTTGCGAAGCTACTGGAGCTCGCCCTGCAGGTCGAAGCGGCGGGCCACGAGTCCAAGTTCGACAAGCTGCGCGAGCTGGTGACCGAGCCGCGCTACGCGGACGAAAAGATCCTGGTCTTCACTGAACACCGCGACACGCTGGAGTTTTTGGTCAAGCGACTGCACGGCATGGGCTACACTGGCCAGATTGCACAGATTCACGGCGGGCTGCACTACAGCTTGCGCGAAGCCGAGGTCGAGAAGTTCCGCAAGCCTATCGACGCGGGCGGCGCCCGGCTGCTCATCTGCACGGACGCCGCGGGTGAAGGCATCAACCTGCAATTCTGCTGGATTATGGTCAATTACGACGTGCCGTGGAACCCGGCGCGGCTGGAGCAGCGGATGGGCCGCATCCACCGCTACGGCCAGAAGCACGACCCGGTGGTCATCCTGAACCTGGTCGCGCCGTCGACGCGCGAAGGCAAAGTGCTCGACGTCCTGCTGCACAAGCTGGAGGAAATCCGTAAGGAAATGCAGTCTGACAAGGTGTTCGACTGCATCGGCCGCATCTTTGAGGACGTGTCGATTCGCCAGTACATGGACCGGATGCTGGAGGACGGCGCGAACGCGGACGACATCGCCGACGAACTCGGCGGGCGGCTGACCAAGGAGCAGGTGCTCGCCATCCAGGAGCGCGACGCCCATGTCTACGGCGGCGGCGGCGACGTTGCCAAGGAACTGCCCCGCGTGCGCGGCGACCTGCAGCGCGAGGTCTACCTGCGCTTGCTGCCTGGCTACACGCGGCACTATCTGCTGCAGGCCGCGCCGCTGGCGAATCTGGAACTGGACGGCGACCTCAGCGGCACGTTTGGCCTGCGTCCCGCCCAATCTGGTGCTTTGGACCCGCTTCTGGGCGCGCTGGAATCGTATCCGCCCTCCACCCGCAAGCGGTTTTCGCTGTCGCGGCCGGCGCCTGGGCAAGACGCCGTGTGGCTGCACCCGGGCGAACCGGTGTTTGAGGCGCTGCGAGCGAGCTTGTCGGCGAAGCTGGCGCGCGACGGCGTGCGCGGCGCGGTGCTCATCGACCCGACCGCGACCGCGCCGTATGTCTTTCACCTGGTCAAGGTGTCGGTGGTGCGGCGCGCGGACCCTGACTTCCCGGAACTCAGCAAGGAAGAAGCGCTTGAGCATACCTTGGTTGGCATCCGCCAGTACGAGGGGGCGGCGTTTGAGCCCTGCCCGGTGGAACACCTGCTGCTGCTCAAGGGCGCCAAGGGCCTGCCGACCGAAGCGCAGCGGCTGGCGGTCCGGGCCCGCGAGGAGCGCGACCATGCGAAGGCGCACGTGCTGGAGCGGTATGGCCGCGAGCGCGCGCTGGCCCGCAAGAAGACGCTGACCGATGGGCTGGCCGAGCGCGAAGCGCTGGTTCAGCGCGGCTTTGACTTCGAGGAAGAAGAGCTCGCCAAGGCGCGGTCGGCGCATCGCGACAAGGCGCTCAAGGGTAACAAGAAGTCCGCGGAAGCACTAGACGAAGTCAAGGAGCGTCAGCACAAGCTCGGTGGTCGCCGCGACCACGCGCTGGCTGTCCTGCGTCGCGAGCCGGAGCTGGTCGCCGCAGGCAACGTGGAGTTCGTGGTGCACGCGCTGGTTGTGCCGGCCCAGTCGCTGGCCGACAAGGAAGCGCACGACAAGAACGTTGAAATGATTGCAATGCAGGTTGCACGTGCGTACGAAGAGGCGGCCGGCGCGGTGGTGCTGAACGTCCACACGCCCGAGTTGGCGCGCGCGGCTGGTTTGGGAGATAATCCCGGCTTCGACTTGGATTCCACTCGGCTAGACGGGACGCGGCGGTCCATCGAGGTCAAAGGCCGCGCCGACACGGGCGACATCGAGGTGTCCGAGAACGAGTGGGCAAAGGCGTGCAACTTGCGGGAACGGTACTGGATTTATGCGGTCTATGGGTGCGCGACGCCTACGCCGCGGCTGGTGCGGGTGCGCGATCCGTTCGCGACTCTGCTGGTGAAGGCCAAGGGTAGCGTGCTGGTGGGCGCGGCGGATGTTCGCGCGGCAGGGGAGGAGTAGCGGCAATGCAAACAGATTCAGAAAGGTTGCTGGAGCGAATTCGCCTTGGCGAAGACACGGCACTTGAGTTGAAGGAGTTGGTGGTCGCGGGCAATCGGGTTGAGGCGCCTGCGCGCGCGAGTCTGGCTGACGAACTGGCAGCAATGGCAAATGCACATGGTGGTGCCTGCGTGCTAGGTGTCCGCGACAAGCCGCGTCAAGTTGTTGGCATCGAATTGGGGCACTTGGACGAAGCCGAAGCATGGTTGCGCAACATTTGCGCGGACCTCATCGAGCCACAGCTTGCACCGGCAATCTACCGGGTGACGTTGCCAACCCCGAGTGGAGCCCAAGCAGCCGTACTGCGGGTCGAAGTGCCGCGCAGCATGTTTGTCCATCGCAGCCCCGGCGGTTATTTTCACCGGGTCGGCAGCAGCAAGCGCCAGATGTCGCCAGATTACCTCGCACGCCTATTCCAGCAACGCAGCCAGTCGCGCCTGCTGCGGTTTGACGAGGATCTCGTCCCGAATGCCACGTTGGCCGACCTCTCCGAGCCGCTGTGGCAGCGGTTTCGCACCCCGCGCTCGCAGTCAGAGCCGATGGAATCGTTGCTTGGCAAGCTGGCCATGGCGCGCCAAGACGAAAGTGGCGTGTGGCGGCCAACCTTGGCAGGCGTGTTGATGGCGACGACCGATCCGCTGCGTTTCATGCGCAATTCGTACATTCAAGCGGTCGCCTACGCGGGCACCACGACTGTGCCTGAGCGGCCTAGGGTAGCCTACCAACTCGATGCCGCCGACATATCTGGCCCGCTGGACCAGCAAGTCACCGACGCGCTGCGGTTCGTCGCCCGCAACATGAAGACGTCGGCGACCAAGGAATTCGGCCGCCGTGACTTGCCGCAGTACGACTTGGTGGCGGTTTTCGAGGCGCTGGTCAACGCCGTGGCCCACCGCGACTATTCGGTCTATGGCTCCAAGATCCGGCTGCGCGTGCACTCGGATCGCATTGAGCTGTATTCGCCCGGTGGTTTGGCCAACAGCATGGGAGTCGATGGGCTTGCGCTGCGCCAAGCGGCCCGCAACGAGGCGCTCACGAGCCTGCTCGCCAAATGCCCGGTGCCGGTGCTTGCTGTCGAAGCCGGGTCGGATCGGGCGACGATGATGGATCGGCGTGGCGAAGGTGTGAACTTGATTTTGGACCGCAGTCAGGCGCTTTCGGGGCGGTTGCCGGAGTTTCATTTGCTGGATGAAGCCGAGTTGATGTTGACGATTTGGGCGGCGGGGCCGACGGGTGATCAGGGTGGCTTGGGCGGGGCGGATGTTCGCGGGGCGGGGGAGGAGTAGATGGCGCTGACCGTGAATCAAGCATTCGACGAACTGCTGAGCCGCCTGGAGCTCAACCAAGCTCGGATCGACTTGGCTTCTCAGCGCTACGCCGCTGTGAAGGGCCATCTGGAGACGGCACTGCCAGGCAAAACCGTGCGACAGATCGGCTCGTTTCAGCGGCGGACCAAGATTCACCCAGGTGCCGTCAACGGCCCCTGGGACATTGATGTCGCCGTCTGTTTTGACGACGTGACGGCCTACGCGACGGACGGCAACGGTATCACACCGCAAAAATCCCTCGACATTGTCCGCGCAGCGCTGACCAGCAACCAGAACTACAAGGTCATGGGGCCTGTCCGCGATGCGCCAGTTGTCGTTCTCAAATATGCAGATGGGTTCAAGATTGAACTCGTGCCGTGCTATCGTGAACGGACTGGTAAGTACCCCCGTCCTGGCGGACCGGCGGCTTACATCGTGCCGTCGCCCCAAAATGCTTGGGTTCCCGCAGACTACGACTTCGACGCACAACTGATTTCGTCGCTGAATCAGACTGCGGCGGCAGGCAACCTCGTGCCGGCCATCAAACTTGTGAAGGGGTTCGTCCGCGCCCAGTCGTTGCCACTGAAGTCCTTCCACATTGAAGTGCTCTGCGCTGCTGTGGTGCCGGATCTCGTTCGCGGTTGGAAACTCACCGGGATCTTGTGGCAGACCCAGCATCTCTTTGCACACACCCTCACGGGTCTCGCCCAAATGCTCCATCAGCCCGCGAGCCTCCCTGGGAGTCACTCCGTTGCGGCGGATTCCGGCTTTGGGCCCGCAGAGCGAGCGCACTACGCCGCGGTGTTTGACAAGTATGCGGGATGCGCACGGAAGGCACTTGAACTGGACGAAGCCGCTGGCGTTGTCGACTTGTGGCGGCAAATCTACGGCGAGCCGTTTCCGGCCGAATAAGGAGCAACGTGACAGAGCCCGAAGCCCAGCACTTGCTTGAACAGCTGCGAAAAGTCTCGGAAAACAGCCTGTACTCGGCACAGGCTCATTTCTTTGACGCCAAAGCGGCAGAGAGCGCCAGGTGGCAGTACATCGTTATCCCAGCCCTTTTGGGCGCGGTTCTGGCACTGATTGCCGCGTTTCGACCCGACATCAAGTGGGCGGCCGCAGTGGCAGCATTTCTGGCGGCGGCGGCGGGCATCGCGTCCTCGATTGGCGTGGACAAGGATACCGCAGCGCACAACAGTGCCGGGCAAGCGCTGACCGTCTTGCGCCACGAGGCTGACCGAGTGGCAAGCGGCTTCTGGCGCGAGATGACTAAGGCCGAGTTGTACGCCGAAACGCGCCGAATCTGCGACAAGTACGACCAACTGACGGCGGTGCTCATCCCGACTTCAGACGAGGGCTTCGCCAAGGCAACTGAGAACATCAAGAAGAGGACGTTCGAGTACGACTTCAAAGAAGGCGCGCCGCTCCCCCTAACCGCCACCAAGGACGCTTCCGAAAAATGACCGACACCTCCCGTCTAATCGAACACGCCTTCCCGCTCAAGCAGACCTCGCTGGACTCCGTCCACGAGAAGAACGTCCGCCACGGCCACATCTCGACCCTGCACATCTGGCCGGCGCGCCGCCCTTTGGCCGCCTGCCGCGCCGCGCTCATCGCCACGCTGCTGCCGGACCCAGGCACGCCCGAAGCGCGGCAGGCGCTGTGCGAGAAGATTGGCGGCCGCATCGTCAAGGTCATCGAGCGCAAGAAGATGCCGAATGGCGAAATCGTCGAGCGCGAGAAGGAAGAGACCGTCGGCGGCATCCTGCACTGGGGTCGCGAGACGGAGAACGCCGCGGACCTGGAGTGGTTCCGCAAGGAAATTCGCAAGGCCTACGGCGGACGCGCGCCACGGGTGCTCGACCCGTTCTCGGGCGGTGGCGCGATTCCACTGGAGGCCATGCGGCTGGGCTGCGAGGCGACGGCCATCGACATCAATCCGGTGGCGTGGTTCATCCTCAAGTGCACGCTGGAGTACCCGCAGAAGCTGGCCGGGCAGACGCACCCGCTGCCGGACTTCATCTTGGAAAATGAAGAGTTCATGGAGTCGTTCTACAAGGCGCACCCGCACCTGGTCGGCCGAACCAAGCAGACGGCCAAGCAGAAGAAGCAGTTCGCCAATGACTTGTTTTTGTTTGAAAAGGAGGATACGGGACGCGCGCCGAAGGCTGACCTGCCGTGGCACGTGCTCGCTTGGGGCCAATGGGTGCTCGACCGCGCGCGGCGTGAACTAGCACAGTTCTACCCAACTTACGCAAACTTCGAGCCAGCCGACCGGAGGGCCAGCAAGGCATACGAAACGCAGACGATTCGCGTCGTGCCGATGGACACTGACGGCCGAGCAGATATTGACCAGTTGAACGCTGAATTCAGCAAGGACTATCTGGCCGACGTGCGCAATCCACGTTGGGTCGCAAAGCCGACGGTCGCATACCTTTGGGCGAGGGCCGTCACGTGCAAGAACTGTCGCGCGACGATTCCCCTGCTGAAGACGCGCTGGCTATGCAAGCGCCCGAACAAGCGCGTCTTGCTGACCATGGAGCGCAACGCCGAGGGCACTGGCGTCATCTTCGGCGTTCAGACGAATGTGCCCGTCATTGGCTCGAACGCAGCTCAGAAGCGCGAGCACGACAAGCGATTGGGCATGGGAACCATGTCGCGGTCTGGGACCCAGTGTCCCTGCTGCCCTGCGATTCTCCCGCAGGAGGATATTCGCCTTGAGGGGCAAGCCGGCCGCCTTCGCACCATCCCGCTTGCCGTTGTTTTTGATGGAAGCTTCGGCAAGGACTACAGACCATTCACCGAGTTTGAGCGCGACATCTCGCCGAATCCGTTGGCCGTGGACGACGAGGTGGTCAAATCGCTGGTGCAGGGCTCGCTGAACGCTTCCGTGCCGAAGGGTGCCAGTCGCAGTGGCGGCGGCTCAGCGTTCACCGCACCGATGTACGGTTTCAATGAATGGCGGAGTCTGTTTACGCCGCGGCAGCAGGTTGCGCTTTCGCAGGTCGTGTCGGCGATTCTCGCCGCACGAGAGGCATCCGGCCGGGCCGGCTACGCGCCGGAATGGCAAGAGGCTCTGGGCGCGTACATGGTGTGTGGGTTCGACCGGATGCTCGACTTCAATTCCACTTGCCTTTCATGGATTTCGAGCGTCGAGGCCATCGGGCACACGTTTGCACGGTACGCCTTGCCGATTACTTGGGACTTCAGCGAAGCCGCTCTGATAAACGAAGTCCGTGGCGGCTGGCGCATGTGCCTCGAAGCGTGCATGGAGAGCTTCACAACGATTGCCAAGGCGACCACTGGAAACCCGCCGGCACCTCACGTGCTGAACAAGAGCGCCAAATCAATGGGGTTGACAACGAAGTTCGACCTCGTGCTCACCGACCCGCCGTACTACGATGCCATCCCGTACTCAGACTTGATGGACTACTTCTACGTATGGTTGCGGCGAAGTGCGGCGGGCTTGTCGCCTGACATCGCTGCGAATTTTCAAGAGCCGTTGTCGCCAAAGTGGTCGCATGAACGGGACGACGGCGAACTCGTTGACGACGCGGGCCGTCACGCTGGCAATGCCGCTCGGTCGAAACAGGTGTACGAAGACGGCATGGCCGACGTGTTCAAAGGAGCGCACGGCCTTCTGGAAGACGACGGTCGGCTGGTCATTGTCTTCGCGCACAAGAAGCCCGATGCCTGGGAGACATTGGTCGGTGCAATCATCCGAGCTGGCTTCGTCGTTGACGGCAGCTGGCCAATCCAAACCGAGCAAGCAGCTAGAATCAGAGCCCAAACGTCGGCAGCATTGGCGTCCTCCGTCTGGCTCGTCTGCAAAAAGCGCCCCGCCACCGCCCGACCCGGCTGGGATACCCAAGTTCTCGATGAAATGCGCACCAAAATCCGCCTTCAACTCCGCCAGTTCTGGGACGCAGGCATCCGCGGCCCCGACTTCGTCTGGGCGGCGACCGGCCCAGCGCTGGAGGCCTACAGCGCCCACCCCGTCGTCCGGAAGGCCAACGAACCCGGCCCGTTGACCGTCGCCGAGTTCCTTTCGCACGTCCGCCGCATGGTTATCGACTTCGTCGTCGGCCGCGTCCTCACCGGCGACAAGGGCGAAGTCGACGACGGCGAGCGCCTTGACGAACCCACAGCGTACTACCTCCTGCACCGCAACGACTTCGGCCTCGACGACGCCCCAGCCGGTGCGTGCATCCTCTACGCCGTGTCGTGCGGCCTGTCCGACAAGGAGCTATCCGACACATGGGACTTGCTCGCCTCGACCAAGGGCAAGCAGGCCGACGACGAAGACGAGGAGCCCAGCGACGACGACGAAGGCGACAGCACCGATTCCGGCAGCAAAATCAAGCTCAAGACCTGGTCCCAGCGCCACGGCAAGTCGATGGGCTACGAAGCCCCCGGCGGTCGACCCATCCCGCTCATCGACCGCGTGCACCGGCTGATGCAGCTGTGGAAGTCTGGGGAGCTCAGCAAAGTCGACGAGTACCTGGACCAAAACGGCCTACGCCGCCAAGAACTCTTCAAGCGCCTGCTGCAATCGCTCATCGAGCTGTCGGATCGCGGCAGCGAAGAGCGGGCGCTTCTGGAATCGCTGAGCAATCACGTCCAAGCCAAAGGTGCAGCGACACCGTCGCTGTTCGGGAGCGACGCATGAGCACACTGGCCCGCATGTTGGCCTCGACGTCGTCCATTCCGGCGGCAGTGGCCTGGTACGTCGCCGATATCGCCGAGTTCCGTGGCCGTCAGGAACTCTTCACCCGCCAGTCGCCGCAAAAACTCAAAGCTCTTCGCGAAAGCGCCATCATCGAGAGCGCCATTGCGTCCAACCGCATCGAGGGCGTGAACATCGCCCAAGACCGCGTGCGGCCCGTCCTCATTGCCGCAGCGGCGTTGCAAGACCGCGACGAGGAAGAAGTGCGCGGCTACCGCGACGCTTTGCGGCTGATTCACGACCATGGCGCGGATCTGCCTGTCACACCCGACACCATCCTGCGCCTGCACGCCCTGTGCCGCGGCGAAATCTGGGACGCGGGCAAGTACAAGGACAAGGACGTCGACATCATCGAGCGCTTTGCCGACGGGACGAGTCGCGTGCGGTTTCGCACGCTGGCGCCAGATGCCACGCCGGCTGCCGTAGAAGCCCTGTGCGGGGATTGGTCGACTTGCCTGCGCGAGCTGCCGGCGCTGGCGACGGTAGCGTTGGCAGCCTTCAACCTCGATTTCCTGTGCATCCATCCGTTCCGCGACGGCAATGGCCGGGTTTCACGACTGCTTTGGCTTCTCTGCGCCTACAAGCTCGGTCTGCAAGTTGGCCGCTACATCAGCTTGGAGCGCCTCGTCGAAGAAAACAAAGAGCGCTACTACGAAACCTTGCAAATGGCATCGCAGGGCTGGCATGAAGGCCGCGAAGATGCCTGGAGCTACGTGGCCTACGTGCTGTCGACTATCAAGGTCGCCTATCGCCAGTTCGAGCAACGTCTTGAAGCAACGCCGGAGCCGCGCGGTGCCAAGACGGAGTCCTTAGAGGCGGCGATTGCGCGACACCATGGCGAGTTCACGGCAGCCGATCTTGAGCGCGCGTGCCCGGGCGTCAGCCACGCCATGATTCGCCATGTGCTGAATACCCTGCGACAATCTGGCGAGATCGTGTGCGTCACCAAAGGCGCTGGTGCGCGCTGGCGCAAGGTCAGCCCAGGCGGGCGAACTGTATAACAACACGTTATCTGTATAACGAACTAGCTAACGAGGCCCCAATGTCAAAGAACCCTTGGAAAGCATGGCACCAAGTCGTTCAACTGCGCGAGGACTTGCGCTCGGGCGACCTGCCGATGCACATGTTCGCCGCCGACCTGTACGAGGTCGCGATGCAGAGCGGCAAGCGGCCGGTGTACGAGGACCCCAAGGAGTTCTTCGCGCTGACCTACCCGACCTGGAACCTGCGGCAGCTGGTCAAGGACGTTGTGCTGCGCCTCGCCGGCAAGAACGACAAGGCGGTTCGCCAGCTTGAGCTGACCTACGGCGGCGGCAAGACGCACACGCTCATCACGCTGCTGCACATGGCGCGCGACCCGGCGTCGCTGCCGAAGCTGCCCGCGGTGAACGAGTTCAAGGAGGCCATCGGTGTAGAACCGCCGAAATGCCGCGTCGCCGCGCTGTGTTTCGACAAGCTCGACGTCGAAAAGGGCATGGAAGTCCGCGACCCGGACGGCGACGTGCGCTGGCTGCGCCACCCGTGGAGCGTGCTGGCCTTTCAGCTCGCTGGCGACAAGGGCATGCAACTGCTGCACGCCGAAGGCCTGAACGCCGAGCGCGAATCGGCACCGGCAGAGAACCTGCTGACTGCGCTTCTGTCGCTGCCAGCGACCGACGGCCTGGGCACGCTCATCCTCATCGACGAAGTGCTGATGTTCGCGCGCGAAAAGGTCGCACTGGACAAGTCGTGGTTGGACAAGCTGAGCAACTTCTTTCAGTACCTGACCCAAGCCGCTGCCAAGGTCGACCGCTGCTGCATCGTGGCATCGCTGCTGGCGACGGACCCGAAGAAGAGCGACTCGCTGGGCAAGGAAGTGCTCGGCGACCTGTACGGCATCTTCCAGCGCCAGCGCGAGGCGGCGGTCGAGCCGGTAGTCAAGGAAGACGTGGCAGAAGTGCTGCGGCGGCGGTTTTTCACGCCCGAGTCGCTGAAGGACAAGGACGCTTTCCGCGCGCCGGTGCAGGCCGCACTGGTCGGCATCCAGGCGCTGGACGAGCAGACCCAGAAACGCGGGGCAGACGCGGAGGACCGGTTCCTGCGCAGCTACCCGTTCCATCCGGATCTGACCGAGGTGCTGTACGGCAAGTGGACGCAGCTTTCGCGTTTCCAGCGCACCCGCGGCGTGTTGCGCACGTTTGCTTTGGCGCTGCGCGACGCAGAGAAGTGGGACAACAGCCCGCTCATCGGGCCGGCCGCGCTGCTGGCGGCACCGGACAGCAAGGAAGGTCTGTCAGAGGCGCTAAGCGAGCTGGTCGCCGTGGCCGATACCGAGGAAAGCGACGGCCGGAAGCAGGCTTGGCGTGGCATCCTCGACAGCGACTTTGTCCAGGCGCGGCGCATCCAGTCGGAGTCGATGGGCTGCAAGTCGCGCGAAATCGAGCAAGCGGTGGTCGCCACGTTTCTGCACTCGCAGCCCATCGGCCAAAGCGCCAAGGCCCGCGACCTGCTGCTGCTGCTGGGCTCGGCGCGGCCCGACAAGATTGAACTGGAGAAGGGCCTCAACCGCTGGGCACAGCTGAGTTATTGGCTCGACGACTCGCTGACGACGACGGCGGACGGCCAACTGCCGGGCACCTGGCGCTTGGGCAACCGACCGAACCTGACCCAGATGCAGTCGAACGCAGCCAAGAGCATCTCCGAGTCCGTGGTGGACGCGAAGGTGCTGGACGAAATCGGCGCGACCAAGGACTTGACGGCAACCGCCTCGGCCGCGGGGGTCAAGACCAGCACACTGCCTTTCAAGCCCAAGGATATCGACGACGACGGCAAGTTCCAATACGCGGTCCTGGGGCCACGTTGCGCTTCCGAGGCGGGCAAGCCGAGTCCAGAAGCCGTCAAGTTCCTGGAGGAAACGACCGGCAGCGACAAGCCGCGCGTCTACCGCAACGCCGTCATCTTGCTGGTGCCGTCCAAGGACGGTCTGGAACTGGCGCGCGCGGCGGTGCGGGACTTCATGGCGTGGGAGACCGTCCGAGAAGACCTGAAGAAGCAACAGAAAGACGGCAACATCGACGCAGCACGGGCGACGACGCTGCAGGTCAACATCGACAAGGCCAAAAAGCGCATCCCCGACGCCATCCGTCAGGCGTACTGCCTCGTGGTGACCGTTGGCGAGAAGAACGACGTGATTGCGTTCAAGATTACCGTCACGGATGACAAGCACTTCAGCATCATCAAGGGCGACAAGCGGTCGCGCATCCAGGAAGTGGCGGTCACCGCCGAAGCAATTCTGCCCGACGGCCCGTACAACCTGTGGCGCGACGGGGAGACCTCGCGTCGGGTCAAGGACTTGTCGGGCGCCTTTGCGCAGATGCCGCACCTGCCCAAGATGCTGAAGGCGTCGGCCATCGTGGAAACGCTCGCCAGCGGCTGCGCGGCGGGTACCTTCGCGCTGCGCCTGACTCGGCCGGACGGTACCTCGCGCGTGTGGTGGATGGCGCGGCCGGACGAGAACGCCTTGGCCGACTCGTCGCTGGAACTGGTGCTGGCTCAGCACGCCGAACTCGGCGAGCTTGCGCCGGAGCTGCTGGCCCCGAAGAAGTTGCCTGGGCTGTGGACTGGCGACGAGGTGACGGTTGGCGATGTGTGCGCGTATTTCGACGGGACCAAGGTGGTGCACGTCGAGAAGGATGGCTACGCCGAGCCGCGCCGTGTACCGAAGGCCGCGGCCGCGGTTGTTGAACAGGCTGTCGCGACGGCCACAGAGAAGGGCAACATCTGGGCGCTCTCGACGCACGCCAGCTTCTGGAAAGAGGCTGTCCCTGCAGGCGTTTTGACAGACGCCTCGCGCTTGCGCGCGCCGCCGGCGGGCCGCGCGGCCACGGAACTTCTGCCTGAGAGCTTGCCGGCGGCTTGGAAGGACGGGGCTACCAATGCACTCGCGCTGCTGACCGCGCTGTCTGCAAAGGTGGGCGAGCGGCTGCCGTGGACGACGGTGCGCGACGTCCTTTCGGCGGCGCTGACGGCCCAGTTCCTGATGCTCGACGCCGCCTCCGCCAAGTGGCCATGTGCAGTGGAGGCTGCCGCGACCGTCAAGCTCGTTCTGGCCGACGTTGTGACGGACGGGGGTGGTGGCGGCGGTGGACGCCCGAAGGAGCCGGCGACGCCCACGAGCGCGGTTGGCGAGCAGGAGGTGACGCCGACGGACATCCAGGAGTTGGGCGACCTGATGGGTAAGCTGCTGAACATCAAGAACGAGACTGGAGCGCAACTGAAGTTCACCGTTCGGATTGAGGCGTCGGACGGCAAGGGGGCGCCGCCGACCACGGAGGTCGTGGCGAAGCTGAATGTGGTGTTGAAGGGCGCGGGCATCAAGTTGAGTTCTGGAGGTGAAGTGTGAAACCAACACGCGGGAAAACCTTGAATTCTATACCCAATTCCGGAGGTGCCACGACGGCGCAAGCACGCCAGGAGCGCACGACGGTTGACCTGCAACCCAATGTCGGTGCGCTGTTTCACGCAATGTCGGCGACCTGGACCAACGAACTTGAGCGGCAGCTGGCGAATGACTTGTGGCAACGTGACGTTTTCGCCGTGAAGGACTTCAGGTTGCCAGGCGGACCATTTCGTGCCGACTTCTTCTTGCCGACGCCGCCCTTTGGCATTATTGAAATCAAAGTCGTTCAGACGGGTTTCAGCAATCCCCACGATGCCATTGCCCAGGTGTCTCGGCGCCTTCAGGAAGTCCGGGCAACTTTCGGCAATTCCGCGCGAGCATACGTTGCGATCTTTCAGGCTGGCGGCCCGCCCGGCAACAGGCCACCGCCTACGTCTCAAGGCGTAGTCGTCTGCATCAGCGCTGGCATGGACACTGCAGAAATCGCAGACCAAATTGCTGGTGACTTCCAATCTTATGCAGTTCGCGTTCCCGGCCGGACCCTGCCGCCCGCGACCAGCCTCCTCGCCGACACCGACGACCTGACAAAGCCGCTGAGCCAACTGATGTTTAGCCTCGAACGGCTCATGACGGACACTCAGCGCATTGTTCTTCTTGACGAATTCGCCCGCCTGCGCGACGAAGTCGGGCACGGGCATTTTACTGCGGCTGCACTGCGTGTTGGTCGGTCGTTGGAGTTCATCCTCTATACGGCCTGTACGTCATGGGGCGTGACGGTCAGGGAGCCGCTACTGCTCGGCCTGAGCAGGCTAGACAACCAGTTCAACGCGTTGAAGAAGGCACTCATCACCTACGCGAGCGTCGCTGACGACGAAAAACGAAGGACACAGGCGAAGGGCGCGTACACTAAGAGGTCAGTCAACCTCAGCGCCGTGCTAATGGAAATTCTAGTGGGGCTTGATGAGCACGCGGCGCCGCAAGATGGCCGAGCAGGGCCACCAATCAACACCGGCGCGTTGTTGACAGAGATAGGACGCAAGTTTAGCGCCATTGATGACGTCCGGCGGGCCGTGAACGCTGCCGATAGGCCGTTGACCGACCTCAATGCGCTTCGCAATAGGGCAGCCCACGCGCCGCTCGACGGCGGCGCTCACGAAGTCAGCGGCGACGAGGTTTCGGCAATGATTACATCGCTTTGTCAGATCGTCCATAACTTGACGATGTGCGGAAATGCAATCGTCGGGTACCGGCAATCGACTGCCAAAACAAGTGATTAGCAGGCCGCACCGACCACGCGAATGGGTCCGATTGGCCAACGCTCCGCGGCCACGCAAAATCGCCGTCGCCGAAATCCGCCCGGCACTGATTGCCCGCGCGGCGACGGGCAGCATGGGAAATCCCCGGCAGCTGCACGTCAAAACCACCTGTTTTCGGCGCGGTTTCGGCGCGCACTTTTGGCGCGGCGTCACGCGCGGTCGTTGGCGACACCCTTTTGGCGCACCCCCGCCAACCGCCGCCGCAACGTCGCCTCAGGCAAGTTGACCATTCGCGCAGCCTGCCGCAGCCCAACGCCCTCGGCCAGCAATCGCTCGGCTCCGCTGAGGTCGATGGAGCGCAACGGTCGCCCACAGTGCTTGCCCGCGGCCCTGGCTCGATCCACGCCCGCCTGCACCCGTTCGCGGATGAGGTCGCGCTCCAACTCCGCCACAGCCGCCGTGATCGTGAACATCGCCTTGCCCATCGGCGTGCTGGTGTCGATCTGTTCGCGCAGGCTGACGAAATCGACGCCCAGCCGCCCGAGCTCGTCCAGCGCCTCCAGCAAATGCGACGTACTGCGAGCGAAGCGGTCAAACCGCCACACAGCAACAACGTCAACAGCGTGCGAGCGGGCGAGTTGCATCACCCGCGCAAGTTCCGGCCGGTCGCGCTTGGCGCCAGACTCGCCAGTGTCGGTGTGCTCGGCGACGACCTGCCAACCACGGTCCCGTGCAGCCTGGCGCAAAGCGTCGAGTTGCATCGCGGCGTCCTGGCCGTGGCCGGTTGTGGAAACGCGGGCGTAGAGGGCGACGCGTGGCGTTAGAGTGCGCAGATTCATGCTAGCGGCTCCACAATCCTGTTGCAGGTTAGTCGGTTGGCTCCGAGGTCGGCGATCCAGCTGAATACGCAGCCCGCCCAAAGTTGGGGCGAGTGGCCCACTTTCCAGTTGCTGAAGAATCTCCGTCCACGGGTCGACAGCGGATTTGCGGCAACCTGAAAGTGGGCCACTTTGCCCAACTCGCCAGCTTACGGCTGCCGGTCTTCCTGATCGGTTGCGCCGCAGTCGACCACGACCCAGTGCTTGAGGCCGCCGGTCTTCAGGGGCGTCACGTCGAGCGACAACGTGCCCACGATGCGTCCTTTCCACCGCTTGAACAACTGGCCGACCGACTTGCCGTCGGCAGCCCTTTCGCCAAACAGGACGTCGCGGATGTTCACGCTTTCCTGTTCTCCCAGGAATTGCGCTACGTTGGCCGCGACAAACTCCTCGGTCCCGTACTCAGCGCGCAGCATCACAAGCAGTTCGGCCCATGCCAGCTTGACGTCGTCACTCTCGGCCACCAACTGTTCACGCGTCGCCACCGGATCAAGGCCACCGGCCCACATCACGGCACCGCGCACGAGCCGAGACCAGTTGCCGTAGCTACCCAGCAACGCCGGCTCGACCTTTTCCGGCGACAGCATGTAGGCGTGCAGAATCGTGATCGCGGCCGTCGCAAGGCGGTCGCGGTGTTCGACGACGTGCCCCAGCAGATCCTTGAGTTTGAAATCCTGCCGTTCCTCCGGCCGTTCCTGCTTTGCCAGCAGCGAAATCGGCAGCACGCGACGCTGCAAGTCGCCAGCTAGCTTGAGGTTGTTGCCGGTGGCAAAGACGACGGCACGGGCCGGCAGGTTGACGGTGCGCGACTCGCCCAGGATGCGACCCTGCCAATCGCCAGAAGTGGTGAGCAGCGCGTCCAGGGCCGGGCAGCCAATGGCGTCCTTCGCGTTGTCGATGACAATGGCGTCGGCGCCAGCGGCCAACGCCGAGGTAATCCGCTTTTCCATCTCCGTGTCGTCGGTCTGCGCCATGCGTGCCGCCTCCTTGCCGCTGCCGATCGCGGTGATGACCGACACGAGCAGCGACTTGCCCGTGCCCGGCGTGCTGGCGGTGACGAGTACCATGGGCACCGCACCCTCGATGGCGCTCCGGCACGCCAGCGTAATCACCGCCGCGATGGCGGCAAAGCGGCCGGCCGGGTGATCGAAGTAGAAGTCGTCGAACAACGCCAACAGTTGGCGCATCGACTCGGCCGCGTCGGCCTGTGTCGGGTTTGCCTTCAGTTGTGCGAAGCGTTCAGGCTGGAACGCCGCGAACACCCCGCTGTCCTCGTCGAAACCGGGTTTGGAGACGAGGCGCCCGGTGGGCAACAAAACTGGCACGTGCACAAGCGCCTTGAGCACCGGAAGCCGCCGGTGGTCATTGGCGAGCAGTTGCCTGGCCACGATCGGCGGTGGGTCGGTTGGCACCTCCTGCTCATCGCCATTCCTGGTGCAGATGACCTTGAACCACCGAATGTTTGCTGCGAGCAACGCAACCACGCGGTCTTGGTCCAGCATCACGGTGCGCGCAGGCCGGACGGCGGAGGCGTTCCACACGACCGCTGCGATGGTGTCGCCGTAGGCGTAGCAGCGAGCCCCGCAGCGGACGAGAACGCGCTCGACCTCGTCGACGTAGCCGGTGAGGTCGCCTGGCCGCCAAACGATCTTGGTCTTGTGGCGACTTTTGTCACTTGCGACGAAGTCCAAGAAATCGTCACCCGCATCCGCGGGGGCGCCCTCAACCGCCTCAGGCCAGGGGTCGGAAGCCTCGACGACGTCTGGAATTTCCCCGCCGGCCTTGATGTGATCGTTGAAATCTGGTAGCTTTTTCATTGCCCTTGCTCCCCGGCCACCGGCCGAATGACCTCGACACGGTCTGTCGCCGTGCCGGGGTCTGCTTTTGCGCATCCGAACCGCTCGAATGCGATGCGCCTCACCTTGAGGTCGATTGGGGGCAGGACGCAGCGCCATGCATGGGCGATTGCGTCGCCGCCAGGGTCGGCGTGCGAGGCGAGGACGACTGTGCTGCCGCGCGGGATCAAGGCAGCGACCTCGCGGCACGCGGAGCCCGAGATGCTTCCCAGGACGGCGCCGCGTTTGTCGGCCGACGTGAGGAACAGTGTCAGCGCGTCGATCTCACCTTCTGGCATGGTCACCAGCTGGCGCACTCCAGTGTCGCGGAGCCAGTGAGGCCCAACAGCGAACACCAAGCCACGGCTGCACTTCTGCTTGGGCGCAAGCGATTTGGGACGGTCGCCGCAGCTTCGAACTGCACGCGCGCGAACGCCAATGGGGACCAGCGTGCCATCGGGCCCAACGCCGAACATCGGCACGATCAACTGGTGGCCAGTCTGCCACCATGCCATACCTCCGCTCTTCGCCCAGTCAGGCACTTCGGCACCGCGCCGAAGCGCGAACGCAAGCTGCCGGTCGGCGATTGCGGTCGGCGAAATTCCCCGTGTGACCAGGAATTCAGTGACTTCTGGGACGTCGACGACGGGCACGCACACGCCGTACAAGAACTCGGCCACTTCGATTGGGCTCAGGCGTGGGTGTTCAGGATCTTGAGCGCTGGGCACTTGCCGCGGCTGTCGAAATCCTGGGCACGGTTGTGGCGATGCGCCGGCAAAGAACAGGCGCACTTCGCGCTCGACTTCCTTGTCGCCGCTCAGCCACCGACGACCACACAAAACGAGCGCGGCCAGGTCGATGACGTCGCCCTTGGCACCGCAGCCGCCGGTGCCGTTGGTGTAGCAGTGCCAGCGCGCAACGCCATCGCCGCCACGCAGCACGACGCATGCGCCCCGCCGGTCCACGCGGCCGGATTTCTCGCTCTGCTCACTGCTGCGCCGAATTCGGTCGCAACTCGGGCAGGGGCCGAAAGACTTGCCATCGCGGCCGATGGTCAAGCCGAGGCGCTGCGTGACCTTGACGATGGACTCCGCGCGAGCGCGGTCGAGCCAGGCGTTCATGGCCGCCTCGCCGCGTCGCCGTTGGTGGCAAGAGAGCCAGCCCGCCGGGACTGGATCCAGGCCATGACCTCGGCCTCGTCGAAGCCGATGGCGTGCAGGCCGCAAATATTGAACTTTTTAGCGAACTTACCTGCCCGCTCGAGCCTGAGAACGCTGCTGCGGCTCAGCCCGACGAGGCGACAGACTTCAGGGAGGCGGAGGATTCGTGGCATTTGATGACTCCAGCGGGCCCATCCTGGCGCCGCGTGAAGTGATCAAAGCAGGCTTCCTTTCGGTATTTGCAGGGTGTTATTCAGCCTGAAATTTTGCGCACAGAAGCTGATTGTTTCCGGGCATCTAGCAGTTTCAGACCTCGTCCAAGGTCGTTCTGAATTTGGCCATCACCATAGCCCTCATCGCCGCCAAGCTCAGTGCTTAGAACTTCCGCCACAGCCTTTGCGTTGACCGTACCATTTTGTTTTGAAAGGCCTCGTGGTCGGCTCTTCGCTACCTCAAGTTCCGCCATTCTCCGCGCAGCTGCCGCGAGCAGTAGAAGCAAGCGCTCTTCGCGGGCCGGTCCGATCTCAGGGTCGACGACCGGCGATGCCTTCTGTCCAACTTCGGTGAACGGCACAACCGGCCCCAATCTGCCAGTTGCCGTCGAAGTCGCAGAGCTGCCATTGGTGCCGACCGACGGCGCTGCCCGCCATTCCTCGAACTCAGCCATCAGTTCCACCGCTGCCAAGTCGCCGAAGTAGTAGTCGTCAACGTGCGTCCTGCCCTTGCCGGCGAACGGGTAGAATCCGTCCCAGTTCACAAAGTGGATAGCTTGCTGTTCATGGGGGCCCGCCTTTCTCAACAGGAATGCGTGCGGCGCAAATTTCCCCACTTCTGGGTCAGCCGAAAGCTCAACCTCCCTGAGCAGCATTTGAGATCCGACGTCCCAGCGCCAGTCGCCGATCTCGACGTCCTCCGTTTCCAACGCCGCCTGGAGTTGCAGGTCGTTGATGTGCTCGACTTCAAAGGGTTCATGTGTGGACCCCGAACGCTGGTACAGCATCGGCACTCTGTGCTTGATCGCAGCGCTGACGACGTCGAAGGCGGCAAGGTTGTACTTTTTGGATACGGCAGTCAGGGTGATTCGCTCCACGGCAAGCCTCTCTCAGGTTCAGGCGAACTGGATGCAGCGCCAACCTCCGCCAGCCGATGTGCCACTGCACGGCCAACACTAACGCGGCGAAGGCACTTCTTGCCTGCCGCCCTACATGCCCCGATAAGCCTCCCGCCGATGCCGCACCCGGACCACGGTCACCACCAAGACCGCGTCTGCGATCAAGTAGATCACCCGGTAGTCGCCGACCCGCACGCGGTACAGATCAGCGTGCCCGCTCAGCGCCAAAGCCCCAGGCGGCCGCGGATTCGCCGCAAGCCCGTCGATGGCGGTCGCAACGCGGCGCATGACGACCTTGGCCAGGGCCGCGATGTCGCGCTGCGCTCGGTCGGTGATGTTGACGGTGTAGCCGGGCATCGATGCTACTTCAGCCCGAGTTCAGCCTTGGCGTCGGTCCAGGACTTTGGCGGGCGATCGCCCTGTTCTGCCATCGCTTCGGCTACGGCCTGCAGGTCCGCGCGCTCTTCCAGTTCTTCCAGCAATCGGAAGTCGGCCATCGACACCAACGCGGCGATGTCGCGCCCACGCCGCTGAACGACGATCCGGTCGCCACCGTAGGCCACGCGGTTGGCTGCCTCGGGAAGCGTGTTGCGGGCCTCGCTCATTCCAATCCGAGTCATGTCGCACCTCCGCCCACAATTGTACAGTTCGCACCGATGCGCATCAATGCCCAGTTGATCCAGGCGATTTCCGCGCTCGCCGCCTGCCCGCCGACGTCAACGCCTCTAATCGCTCGGCCCACGCCTCCAACACATTGCGCATCTCATTGAAGTACTTGTGGCGGTCGCACTTCGCCGTTACGGTCGAATCAACGTGATTCTGGATCATCGACAACACGACGCGCGGGCACAATGCCTTGGAGTCGAATTCCGACCCCAATTCCGACCCCGGCAAGAATCCTACCCGGCGCCCCGAGCGCGAACCCTATGTATTTACTTGGCTCCGACGCCGTGACTTGAACACGGGACATGGTGATTAACAGTCACCCGCTCTACCAGCTGAGCTACGTCGGAATTGTTGCGCTTTTCTAAGCTGACCCGTTCGCGCTGTACGGGACCAGGGTTGGGGCGGCCGGTGAGAAGCGAGGCATGTGCACCCGCTCTACCAGCTGAGCTACGTCGGAATTGTTGCGCTTGAGGAGCCGCCCACCGGCCGCGCGGGCCGAAGGCGGGCGAAATCTTAGCGGCGCCACCCGGTCATCGTCAAGACCTTGTGGCGCCACCCGCGCCGGCCTAGACTGCGCGCCATGGCCACCAAACCCGCCGCGCCGGCCGCCAAAACCGGGAAAGCCGAAGCGGAACCGCGCGAATCCAAATCGTTTCCTGTCATCCTTGACGAGCGCTCACTGACGGCCGAGCTGGCTGCCGGCCGGATCCGTTCCGTGTACGTCATTGCGTCCGCCGACGTGCCGGGCCGCGACTTCAGGTCCGATCGCCCCTATGCGGACCCGCAGGCGTTGCTCGCGACGGCGCGTCAAATAGAGGCAGCGGCGCTGCTCCGCGGCGATCCCGCGTTGGATTACGTCAAGCTGGACTACCTCGACGGCGACTTCGAGGCCCAGGGCATGCACGCGCTTATCGCCGGCCAACTGCGCGCGCAATCGCTGTTTGGTGGTCGGCGCGTGGTCACGGTCGTGCACGCCGAAGCGATGGCCTTTGGCGAGGGCAAGCCCAAGGCCCGCAGCAAGGCCGCCAAGGCCGAAGCGGAACTCAAAGGCCCGCAGGATCCACTGGAGCGCGCACTTGCGGCGGTCAACCCAGATGATCGCGACCCGCCGTTCGTGCTCATCGTGGTGACCCAGTCGGCGACCCCGTCGGGCAGCGCCTGGTCGTCTTTGGGTCGCGCCGGCGCTGTTGTGCTGATCGCGCCGCTGACAGTTTCGGCCCTGCAAGCCTACATGGCCGAGATCGGTGCGCCGTTTGGCATACGCATCGCGCCCGGCGCGGCCCAAAAGATGTGGGACCGCTTGGGCGGCAGCGATCCCGCGCGGCTGCGGTCGACCGCCGATCGCCTGATCCTTGATGCCGGACCGAGCGGGGCAGTTACGCTCAATTCCGTCGAAGACAACGTGCCCGTCGATCGCGAAGCGGCGGTGTGGGCCGTCACCGACGCCATGGATCGCCGCGACGTCGCCCGAGCGATGACTGTGCTGCACCTGCTGCTGGATTCGGGGGGCGAAGGCGACGGCGACGCCATCCGTACGCTCGGAGCCATCGCCAGCCAGTACGTGCAGCTTGCTGCGGTCAGCGCGCTGGTTCGCCAGGGCGCGTCGTCACTGGACTGCCAGCGCCAGCTGGGCTTGAGCCCTGGGCGCGCCGACAACCTGATGCGCCAGGCCCGATCGGCCAAGCCCGGCCGCACGGAGCACGCGCTGCGGGTATTGGCCGACTTGGACCGCATGCTCAAGTCCTCGCGCTTGGGCGACCGCAAGCAAGTTGGCCTGCGGTACACCGAACAGGCGGTGTTGGCGATCGTGCGCGGCCGCGATCTCCTGCTGCACGATCCCAACACCGCGCTGCAAGCGCTGTAGCTGCCACCCGGCCATGCGCCTTCGCATCCTGTCGGATCTGCACTTTGAGTTTCACGCCGACGGCGGCGCGGGTTTCGTGCGCGACCTGCCGCCTGGCGACAAAGAAATCGCGGTGTTGGCAGGCGACATCGCCGTTGGCCGCGGCTTGTTGCGCGCAGCGGAGCTTTTCTGCAAGAAGTTCAACACTGTGGTGTTCGTGCCGGGCAACCACGAGTACTACCACCACAGCCCGGACGAGGTCCGCGCAACGCTGCAAGCGTGTGCCCGGATGTACGGCAACTTTCACTGGCTGGACAACGCGCCGCTTGAAATCGACGGCCAGCGCTTTGTGGGCGGCACGCTTTGGTTCGCCGAAGAACAAGGCGAGCACCCGGCCCGGCGGTATCTCAACGACTTCGTGGCCATCGAGGACTTCGAACCCTGGGTGTACCGCGAGCACTTGCGAACCGTCCACCACTTGCGGCGCGACCTTTGTGCGACGGACGTGGTGGTCACGCACCACTTGCCGTCGCACCGCTGCATTCACACCAAGTTCTTGGGTTCGCCGCTCAACCGGTACTTCGTGCATGACCTGGAGTGGCTGATCCGCGACCGCCAACCCAAACTGTGGATCCACGGCCACACCCACGAGACGGTCGACACGCTGGTCGGCGACACGCGGATCGTCGCCAATCCGTTCGGCTATCTAGGTCACGAAACGCAATCGGGCTTCAACGACAGGTTGGTCGTCGAACTTTGATGCAATCGGCGCTACGGCCCGAAATAGTTGCGCAGAAGCGCATAGGCCAGCCCACCAAGCAAGGCCGACACCGGCAGCGTCAGCACCCACGCGATGATCATGTTGCCGGCGACGCCCCAACGCACCGCCGACAAGCGCCGCGACGCGCCAACGCCCATGATCGACGAACTGATGGCATGCGTCGTCGACACTGGCGCGTGCATCTGCGCAGCGGTGAACAGCACCACCGCGCCCGCGGTTTCGGCGCAAAACCCGTGGATGGGCTTGAGGCGAATGATGCGCGAGCCCATGGTCCGCATGATCCGCCAGCCGCCAGCAGCCGTACCCGCCGCCATGGCAACTGCGCATGCGCCAATGATCCACGCCGGCACCACCAGCTCTTTCTTGGTCTGCCAAGCCGCAACGTCGAGCCAGGCCGGCGCATCGGCCGGCGCCATCTTGCCGTAGTAGGCGAACAGCGCCATGGTCGCGATGCCCATGACTTTCTGCGCGTCGTTGGTGCCGTGCGACAGCGCCATCGCGCTGGCAGACACCAGCTGCAGTCGCCGGAACAGCTTGTTGACCGTCGCCGGCGCGATCCGTCGCACCACCCAGGTGGTCGCCACCATCATCAGCAGGCCGACGACAAAGCCGGACAATGGCGAAAACACCAGCCCTTTCAAAACCTTGGTCACGCCACCCGAGTTGATGAGCGTCCAAAGCGCCGCCCCGAGATCCTGATCCTCGGCAAGCGAGCGGCGCGCCGCCACTGAGCCGACGATGCCGCCGACCAAGGTGTGTGACGAACTCGACGGGATGCCAAACCACCAGGTCAGCAGATTCCAGAAAATCGCCGCCAGCAGCGCGCACAGCACGACGGTCTGGGTCACGCTCGCCGGGCTGGCGATGTCACCGCCGATGGTCTTGGCGACGCCTGTGCCGAGAAAAGCACCGGCGAAATTGAACAGTGCAGCCAATATCACTGCCGCGCGTGGCGACAGCACGTTGGTCGAAACCACGGTCGCGATCGCGTTGGCCGTGTCGTGAAAGCCGTTGATGTAGTCAAACGCCAGCGCCAGGAAGATGACGATGACCATCAGCCAAAAAGGGTCGAACATGGGACCCTCCGACCTAAGCGTGTTTCATGGCCAGGGAGCGGACCAGGTCCGCCACGTCGTCGGCGGCGTCAACGGTGCCTTCCAGCGCTTCGATGATGTCCTTTTGGCGAATCAGCTCGATGGCGTTGGTCTGCGTCACGAACAGGTCGCCGAGGCCAAGGCGGAACACGGTGTCGCCCTCGTTTTCCAGCGCATGGATGCGCACCAGGTGCGGCTGCAGCTCGGTAAAGTGGGCGCCGTCTTTGACCATTTTGATAGTAGTCTCAACCTCGTGGCTCGCCTCTTGGGCAATACGCACCAGTTCGCGCATCGGCGGGGTCAGTTCGGCCAGGCGGTAGTTGACGATAAAACCTGCGCATTCCTCCATCAGGTCCAGGATGGTGTCGAGCGCGGAACACAGGTCGTGCAGGTCTTCGCGGTCGAGCGGCGTGACGAAGGTCTGGTCGAGCGCCGTATAGAACTCGTTGGCCATCGCGTCGCCGGCATGCTCGATGTCGCGCAGCTGCTCAGAAATCTTGAGGAAGTCGTCGCTGCCGGTCGCGTCTCGCAACCGCCCAAAGGCGTCCGCCCCCACCGAAACGTTGCGCGCAATCGCGCCGAGCATGGCATAGAAGCGGTTTTCTTGCGGCATCAGCCGCGACAGGAACGAATTGGCCAGCACGGGCAGGACCTCGGCGCCCAAGTGGCGCGTGTGGCTCCGATCTTGGTCCAGTTCGCGGTCGGCCGACAAGCCGTTGAATCGCGTCAATGCGATCTTGTTGCACGCTTGTGGCAGTGCAACGTCTGCAGCGGACTACAAGCCAAAGAAATCGCGGATGCGGCCTAGCACTTCGCTCTGGTTCTCTTTCATGCGGGCCGCTTTGGCCTCGGCACTCAGTCCCTCTTTGACGGCGATGAGCTCGACGCGGCGACGCGCCAGCAATTCGGCAAAAGTCTGGGCGAGCGCCGGCTTGATCTGCAACACGGTGTGGAACGCTGCCTTGTCGAGGCGGTAGCACTCGATGTCGGTCAGGCCGACGATGGTCGCGGTGCGCGGATCGCCCGTCAGCAGGCCCATTTCGCCGACAACCACAGGGCCGCGCAGCTTGCTGACCTCGCGCTCTGCGCCATCGACGTTGACGCGAATCGACACCTCGCCCGCAACAATGATGTACAACCAGTGCGCCACGTTTCCCTGCTTGGTCAACGCTTCGCCGTTGGCGAACGGCGCGTACTTGAGGCCCTTGGCGATGATGTCGCGCTCCTCGGCCTGCAGATCGGCGAATAGATCCAGCTTTTCGAGCACCTTTAGCCGCTTGATGTGCTCGTCTTCGGCTTGACTGCTGCTGCCGTCGTGCATGAAGACGTTTTGGCTGGTAACGCTCGGCTGGATGCCCAAGCGCTTGAGCGCGAAGTAGATGCGCACGCGCACCTGGGCGTCGGTCGGGTCGTCCACTGCGATGTCGGTCAGCCAGTAGCGCACCGCATACTTGATGCCGGCATCGTTGAAATCCATCAGGATACACTGGGGCGGTGGGTCCGCGGCGACCCTGTCGATGGGTGCGGCCTTGAGCGCGTCGACAACGGCGCCGGTCACCTCTGCAGGCGTGCGACTGGCGTCTACGGTGAAGTAGATCCAGCGTCGCCAGTACGGCGGTTGTCCGACGCGCCGGCCGAACACCACCACCTGGCCTTTCATCAGCATCGAGTTGGGAAAAATCACCGTCTCCCAGTTGCGCGTCTCGACGGCGGTGTAACGCCAGCGGATTTCGGTGACTTTGCCGCTGATGTCGCCGACCTTGACCCAGTCGCCGACACCGATCGAGTTGTCCATCTGCAGGGCCAGGCCGCCCATGATGTTGCCGAGGGTATCCTGCAGCGAAAAGCCGATGACGGCGGTCACAACCGCGCTGGTGGCGATGATGCCGGACAGGTTGAAACCGAGCCGGGTCGCCACTGCAAAAACCGCCACGATCGAGGCGGCGGCGGTCAGCAGATCGCGCAGAATCCGCGGTGCTGGCAGGCGGATGCGCGGCAGCACCACGTCGAACACGACCTGGCCGGCCATGCTGATCGCCGTCATGGCGCCCAGCACCAGGGTCGCGAGGCGCACGGCTTCGTACGAGGCGCTGGCGTGCGGGCCGCCGATTACCGCGACCGCGCCCATGCCGGCCTTGAAGCGAAACCAACCGGCGATTGGCACCAGCACCACGTGACAGCCGTACAGCACCAGGGTGCCGCGGGTGCGCCGCAGGTGCTTGGGCACGGCCGCGCGGGTCAGCGTCAGCGTCAACAGCAGCGCAACGCCCAGCCACGGCGTGCCGTCGTCAAAGGCCTCAAACCACAAGGTGTCGAGCAAGCTCATCGGCCGGGGCTCTCGGGCGGCGTCAGGCAGGTGCCGCGCGGCGACGGTTGTAGCACGGCCGCGCCGACAGGGGCAGCGGGCGGTTTGCGCCGCAACTGCCTGGACCTGGCGGCGGCGCGGTTGCTTGTGCCGCCAAAACCGCCGATCCTAGGCGCCTCGCGCGGCGCCTTCGACCGCGTCCACGATCATCGGAGTCCATGGCCGGCGTCAACCCCTATCTGCAGCCAACGGCGTCACAGCGCGCCAACCGACCCTTCCGCGTGCTGCTGCGCGGCCAGCCTGAGCCGTTTGAAGTCGACCCGGAGCAGCTGCCTTACGGCCGCGACGGCGAGCCAGGATCGTTGCTCGATATCTTGATGCACCACGGCGTGCGCGTGGATCACGCGTGCGGCGGCATCTGCTCGTGCTCGACCTGCCACGTGATCGTGCGACGGGGCGGCAGGAGCTGCAACGCGGCCAGCGAGGGCGAAGAAGACATGCTCGACACGGCACCGGGCCTGACCCCGCAATCACGGCTGGCGTGCCAGTGCGTGCCCAACGGCAGCGAGGACATCGAGGTCGAGATCCCGTCGTGGAACCGCAATCAGGTGCGCGAAGACGAGTTTTGACGGCACAGGGACCACACGGTCCCGGCGACGAGGTGGGCGATGAAGGCGCTTTTACTGGTCGATCTCCAACTGGATTTCATGCCCGGTGGCGCTCTGGCGGTGCGCGAGGGCGACGCGACCGTGGCTGTGGCGAACGCTTTGCTGCCGCGGTTTGCGCAGGTCGCGTGCACGCAAGACTGGCACCCCGCGGACCATGGCTCGTTTGCGTCACAGCATGCGGGCCGGCGTTGCGGCGAGCTGGTCGACCTGCACGGCCTGCAGCAGGTGCTGTGGCCCGACCACTGTATCCAGGGCAGCGCGGGCGCGCGGTTCCACCCCGACTTGCAGCTGCCCGCCGATGCGATCGTGTTCCCCAAGGGCCAGGACCGCACGGTCGACAGCTACTCGGGTTTTTTCGACAACGGTCGCCGCAACGCCACCGGGCTAGGCGATGCACTGCGAGCCCGCGGCATCCGCGACCTGGTGGTCCTGGGCCTGGCGACCGACTATTGCGTGCAATTTACGGCACTCGATGCTGCCGAACTGGGCTTTGGTGTCACGCTGGTGGTCCCAGGTTGCCGCGCGGTGGACCTGAGCGCGGGCGACGGCGACCGGGCCATCGAGCGCATGCGAGCCGCAGGCGTGCGGATTGCCACCGACCTCGCCCAATTGCCGTAGTGCGACGGCAGACACTGGCCATGGCCACCGAAGCAAAAACACCAGCAGTTCCATCAATCTACGACGCCGTCTGGGCGCTGGTGCGGCAGATTCCGCCCGGCCGGGTGATGACCTACGGTCAGGTGGCGACGCTGCTGGGATCGCCGCGCGGCGCCCGGGCCGTGGGCTACGCGATGTTCTTCGTCCGCGGCGGCGACGTGCCGTGGCACCGAGTGGTCAACGCCAAGGGCATGATTTCGTTTGGTGGCGAGGTTGACCGTCCGCCGCTGCAGCGCGAAATGCTACAGGCCGAAGGGGTGCAGTTTGACGACGCCCACCGCATCGTCGACTTTGCCCGCGTGATCTGGCGGCCTGAGCGCGTCGAGGTTGGGCCGCTCCCTATGTGAAGGAGCCTGCGCCGTGCACCACCTCGTCAACGTACCCGTTTTTGCCCTCAAAGCGGCGGTGTCGGCGGCGCTTGGCTGGGCGCTGGTCCGCGCATTCGACAATGCCGACGCCGTATCCGCCGCGTTCGTCGCGGTGCTGTGTACCTCGCCGACTGTCTTTGGCGGCTTTCGCCGCGCGCGGGACCAACTGCTCGGCAGCGCGGTCGGTGGCGGTATCGCGGCCCTGGCGGTCGCCGCCGGGCTGCCACCACCCCTGGCGTTGGCGGTCGCGGTCGGCGGGGCGATCGGCGCCACCTTTGCGCTCGGACTGGGTTCGGGCCAGGCGGTGGCGGCATTTGCGGCCGTGTATGTCGTGCTGGTGCCGCGAGGTGGACCTTGGGAGACGCTGGCGGTGCGCGTGGGCGCTGTGGCGTTGGGCGCACTGGCGGCGGCTGCGGTCACCGTCCTGGTGTCTGCGCTGGCCTACCACAAGGTCTTCGACCGCCGCGTGCGGCTGGCGCGCGGATTGGTGGGCGGCGCGCTGCACAAGCTGGCCGCGTCCGAGTCGCCGCCTGCCGGCGCCATGCTTGAGGTGTTTGACCCGCTGACCGCGCTTCACACAGAGCTCCGCGACGCTGGCCAGGAGTTGCGCTGGCGCGGTCGCGGTGAGCGCCACCAGATCGCTGCCTGGCTCGCCCACGTGCAGGCGCTGCAATTGGTGGCCCAATGGGGGCGCGCACTGGCGTTGCGGCGCGCGAACCATGCCTGGACCGCGGATGACCGCCAGGCCTTGTCGAACGCAGCTCAGGCAGCGGGCGCGCTGACCTCGATCGCCGTAGACGCGGACGATCCCTGCGCGCACGAGCTTTTGTGTGCCGCGGTCACCGTCGTCAAGACCGCATCGATCGAGCTGGGCGCGAGCCACCATTTGCTCAGATCCATGAAATAGAATCGCTTTTTGAGTTCGCTTGCGCGTTGCAATCCGCCGCGGCGCCCCGTATGCTCGCAAGGCTGTCCCCCGGAGGCTCCCATGCGTTTGCTCGCTCGCTACGGTCTGCTCGGCTTGGCTGCCACAGCCGTTTTTGCTCTTGCCACAGCTTGCGGCGACGCAGGGGGTGGCGACGGTGGGTCTGGCGCGGAGGGCGACGGCACCACCAGTGGCGACGCGGGCCGCGGCGTTGGCGGCGAAGAGACAGCCGCAGCCACGGACAACGCGAGCGCGGATGCTGTGGCCGGGGCCGAGACTGGCGCGCCGATCGACGACAGTGGCGGCAGCAGCGTGGACAGTGGTGGCAGCGGCGGCGAGACGGTCGCCACGCTGGACCTGGGGACCAGCGAGACGACCGCGGCCTGTCCCGGCGGCGCCGGCTGCTCGTGCAAGGCCAACAGCGAGTGCGACAACGGATTTTGCATCGACACGCCAGCGGGTAGCCAGTGCGCGAAACCGTGCATCGACAAGTGTCCAGAGGGCTTCGCCTGCAAAAACGTCCAAGGCTCTGGCGGCGACACCATGGCGCTGTGCCTCGCGCAGTTCCCGCGGTTGTGCGAACCGTGCGGCAGCGATGCCGACTGCCTAAAGGGCGGTTCGGACGCGCTGTGCGTGCCCTATGGCGACGGCAAGTCAACGCTACCGGGCGCGTTTTGCGGCGGGGCCTGCGACGAGGCGAACAACAAGTGCCCTGCGGGCTACTCGTGCGCCGACGTCACGTCACTGTCCGGCGCCAAAGGCAAGCAGTGCAAGAAAGACACCGGCGAGTGCACCTGCAGCCCCAAGGCCACTGAACAAAAGCTGAGCACCAAATGCGGCACCGCCAATGCCTTCGGCACCTGCCCGGGCATCAGGGTTTGCTCGGACAAGGGCCTGTCGGCGTGCGACGCGCCAACCCCGGCGACCGAGACCTGCGACGGTGTGGACCAGGACTGCGACGGCAAAACCGACGAAGAGACCTGCGACGACAACAACGTGTGCACCAAAGACAGCTGCGACGGCGCAGCCAAAGTCTGCAAGAACGAGGCGCTGACCGGCCCGTGCGACGATGGCAGCGCATGCACGCTCGGCGACACCTGCGTCGGCACCGCCTGCAAAGGCAACCCGAAAAGCTGCGACGACGGCAACCCCTGCACCAGCGACAACTGCGACGCCGCCAAGGGCTGCACCTACGCACAGCAGACGGGTCCGTGCCAGGGCGACAACAAGTGCGAGACCGGCGCCATTTGCGACAACGGCCTGTGCGTCGGCGGCAAGGCCAAGAACTGCGAAGACGACAACCCGTGCACCATCGACACCTGCGACTTGAAGACCGGCGACTGTGCGCACAAGCAAGTCGACTCGCCGTGCGACGATGGCAGCAAGTGCACCACCGCAGACGTATGCACCGCCGGCAAGTGTGAGGGCAAAGCCAAGAGCTGCGACGACAGCAACCCGTGCACCGACGACACCTGCGACCCGGCGACCGGCTGCAAGCTCGGCAACAACAGCGACCCCTGCAACGACGGCAGCGCTTGCACCAGCAAAGACGTCTGCGCGGACGGCGAATGCAAGGGCACCGCGGTCAAGTGCGACGATGGAAGCGCCTGCACCACCGACTCCTGCGACCCGAAGATCGGCTGCAAGACTGAGCCGATCACCACCGCCTGCGACGACGGCAACGCTTGCACCATCAACGACGCGTGCAGTGCTGGCGCGTGCGCCGGGGTGGCCAAGAATTGCGACGACGGCAACGGCTGCACCACCGACACCTGCGACCCCAAAAACGGCGGCTGCATCAAGACCAACAACGCTGACCCCTGCGACGACAAGAACGCCTGTACGACCAAGGACATCTGCGCGGCCGGCGACTGCAGCTCGGTGCCCGTCGACTGCAACGACAAGGATCCGTGCACCAACGACACCTGCGACAACACGACCGGCTGCAAGCACGTGACGGTCTCGACCAGTTGCGACGACGGCAACGCCTGCACCAACGGCGACCTGTGCGGCAGCAGCGGCTGCGAGGGCAAGCCGGTCAGCTGCGACGACAAGAATCCGTGCACCGACGACACCTGCGACAAAACGGCCGGCTGCAAGTACAGCCAGAGCGCGCAACCCTGCGACGACGGCGACGCCTGCACCAAGAACGACGCCTGCAAAGACGGCGTGTGCGCGGGCACCGGCGGCCAAAAGTGCGACGACGGCAACTTGTGCACCACCGACAGCTGCTCGCCGACCGCTGGCTGCACGTTTGCGAACAACAAGCTCGCCTGCGACGACGGCGACGCCTGCACCGAGAGCGAAGCGTGCGGCAACGGCAGCTGCCAGCCCGGCAAGCCCATCGCGTGCAACGACAGCAACCCGTGCACGGACGACGCTTGCAACCCGGCCAACGGCACCTGCGGCTTCGCGCCGAACAAAGCCACTTGCAGCGACGGCCAGATCTGCACCATCAACGACGCTTGCGTGGCCGGCAAGTGCACCGGAACGGCCAAGAACTGCAACGACAACAACCAGTGCACCGTCGATTCGTGCAACCAGTCGACCGGCAATTGTGTCAACACCAACTCGACGGCGACCTGCGACGACGGCAGCTTCTGCACCCAGAATGACAGCTGCTCGGGCGGCAAGTGCCTGGGCGGCACCGTGCCGTGCGACGACAAGAACCCGTGCACGACCGACAGCTGCGACCCCAAGTCGGGCTGCGTCAATACCACCAACACCGCCGCGTGCGACGACAAGAACGCGTGCACCAAGGGCGACGCCTGCAGCGACGGCGCCTGTGTCGGCGCCAAGGTCGACTGCGACGACAACAACGTGTGCACCGACGACGTCTGCAACCTGCAGACCGGCTGCGCCAACAACCCAAACCTGGGCAGCTGCAGCGACAACAACGCCTGCACGACCGGCGACAAGTGCAGCAGCGGTAACTGCATTTCGACGGCAGTCAACTGTGACGACAAGAACCCGTGCACCACCGATTCGTGCGACAAGGTCAAGGGGTGCGCCCACACCAACAACGCCGCGACCTGCAACGACGGCACGGTCTGCACCGACAGCGACGTGTGCAGCCTGGGCAAATGCGCCGGCAAGGCAGTCAGCTGTGAGGACAACAACGGCTGCACCACCGACAGCTGCGACGCGGTCAAGGGCTGCGCCAACCAGCCCAACGCCGCTACCTGCAGCGACGGCGACGCCTGCACCATCGGCGATGGCTGCGCAGGCGGCGGCTGTGTGGCCAAGCCTGCGATTTGCAACGACAACAACGCCTGCACCGACGACAGCTGCGACAAGGTCAAGGGCTGCGTGTTCACCGACAACAGCATCGCTTGCAACGACGGCTCGGCGTGCACCAGCAAAGACTTGTGCGCCGCCGGCAACTGCGCGGGCACCACCATCACCTGCGACGACGCCAACCCGTGCACCACCGACACCTGCGACAAGCTCAAGGGCTGCGTGTTCACCAACAACACGACACCGTGCGACGACAAGAGCGCGTGCACCAGCACCGACACCTGCAATGGCGGCAGTTGCGTAGGCACGACCGTGGTCTGCAACGACAGCAAGGTGTGCACCAGCGACAGCTGCGACCCGGCCAAGGGCTGTGTGTTCACCAACAACACGATCGCATGCACGGACGGTGATGCCTGCACGGACAAGGACTTGTGCGCCAATGGCGCTTGCACGCCCGGCGCGGCGGTCACTTGCAACGACAGCAACGTGTGCACCAACGACACCTGCGACAAGCTCAAGGGTTGCGTGTTCGCGAACAACGCGCTGGCCTGTGACGACAAAAACGCCTGCACCACCGGCGACAAGTGCACGCTCGGCAAGTGCTTGGGCTCGGGCGGTCCGAACTGCGACGACAACAACGTGTGCACCGACGACGGCTGCACCACCGCCAGCGGTTGCTCGCACACCAACAACACGGCGCCTTGCACGGACGGCAACGCCTGTACCGCCCCCGACGTGTGCGCCGCCGCGGCTTGCAAGTCGGGCGCAGTCGTTTCGTGCGACGACAAGAACCCGTGCACCGACGACAGCTGCGACAAACTGACCGGCTGCAAGCACGTGGCCAACACGCTGGCATGCAGCGATGGCAACGCCTGCACCAACGGCGACAAGTGCGGCAACTCGGCTTGCGCGCCGGGCGCTGCGCTGGTTTGCAACGACGGCAAGCCCTGCACCAACGATACCTGCAACGTCGCCAGCGGCTGCGTCTATACCAACAACTCGGTGCCGTGCAACGACAGCAACGCCTGCACGCAGAACGATGTGTGCAGCGGTGGCACCTGCGCCGGCGCTGCCGTCACTTGCAACGACGCCAACCCGTGCACGACCGACGCTTGCGACAAGGCCCAGGGCTGCACGTTCACGTCGAACACGGCCGCCTGCGACGACAAGAACGCGTGCACCGACAGCGATGTCTGCGCGAACAACAAGTGCGCCGGCACCACCAAGGTCTGCAACGACAGCAACGTCTGCACCGACGACACCTGCAACAGCACCAGCGGATGCGTGTTCACCAATAACGGGGCGACCTGCAACGACAACAGTGCGTGCACGACGCTGGACGTCTGCGCGCTGGGCAAATGCGCGGGCAAGGCCATCACCTGCACCGACAGCAACCTGTGCACCGACGACAGCTGCAACGCGGCGAGCGGCTGCGTCTTTACCAACAACACCACCGCCTGCAATGACAGCGACGCCTGCACGTCCAGCGACAAGTGCGGTGCTGGCAAGTGCGCGGGCGCGGTGATTTCGTGCGACGACAACAACGTGTGCACGACCGACAGCTGCGACAAGGTGGCAGGCTGCGCCAACGCCGCCAACACCTCGACTTGCGACGACAAGAACGCGTGCACCACCGGCGAGAAGTGCGCCAACAAATCGTGCGGTGGCGGTGTCAGCAAGGTGTGCGACGACGCCAACGCCTGCACCACCGACAGCTGCAACACGACCAGCGGCGCGTGCGTGTTCGCGTTCAGCGCCACGGCCTGCACCAGCAAGCCCTTGGCCTACGTCAACGAGATCAACTGCGGCGACACAACGTTTACCAGCTCGGCCGCCGTGGGTGGCGTCCAATGGGCCTTTGACGCCACGCCGGGTACGCCGGGTAAGCTTTCGGGTTCGTGCTCACTCAACTTCAACAACGGCACCAACTACACGCCAACCGGTAGTCTAACGCCGACGGGCACGGCGACGACCAACTTTGTGGTCGATGGCAGCGCTGCCAGCAAGGTGGTGGTGTCGTTCATGAGCTACAACGGCGTCGACCCGCTAGAAAACAACAACAGCTTTGACAACCGCTACGTCGAGGCGTCGGTCGACGGCTTCAACACCATCGCCTGGCAAAAGAACCTGCTGCAAGCCAATGCCAAGGGTGTGTGGAACTGGGAAGCATTTGACGCGAGCGCGCTCGCCGGCAAGAAGTTCCAGTTGCGCTTCCGTTTTGAGGGTGGCGACACGAGCTACAACGCGGGCACGGGCTGGTTTGTCGAGAACATCCAGGTCTATGCGGGCACCATCCTGGCGCCTGCCGCGACCGTCGACGCCGTCGAACCGTTCAGCGCTAGCAATGCCAACGGCTGGCAGTTCGGCGCGGCGCAGACTGGCGTCAAGTTTGCAATTGATGCCCTGCCCAGCCCGCCGGCCAAGTTCGACGGCGACGCCAGCCTGAACTTCAACAACGACACCAACTTCAGCAATGGCTCGCCGGTCACTGGCACGGCGCTTTCGCCGATTGTCGACCTGTCGGCCTTTGCGGCTGGCACCAAGCTGAGCGCGGTGTGGCGGACCTGGTTTGATACAGAGTTGGGCGGCAGCTATGACAAGCGCTTTGTCGAGATCAGTAGCGACGCCGGCGCCAGCTTTGTCGGCACCGCGCAGCTGTCGAGCGCGACGGGCAACCTCGGCTGGATCTTCGAGTCGCTCGACCTCAGCGCCTACGCCGGCAAGCGGGTGCAGATTCGCTTCCGCTTCGATTCAGTCGACCAGGTCAGCAACGGTGGCACTGGCTGGTTCGTGGACGCCCTGACCCTGGCTGCGGCCCCCGTGCCGGCGTTTGCGGATGGCATCGTGTGCAGCGACAAGACCCGGTGGACGATGTCCAATGCCCAGACCACTGCCATCTGGGCCATCGACGCTACCAACGCCACTCCGGGCTTTAGCAGCGCCGATTGCTCGCTAAACTTCAATAATGCCACCGACTTTGCCTGCACGTCGGGCAAGGTCTCCGGCACGGCCACGTCGAGCGCGTTCACGCCCGTTGCACCGCCTGCGGGCAAGAAGGCCTACCTGACGTACCGCCTGTACTTTGATGTCGAACTGGACGCCGGCTTTGACATCCTTAAGACCGAAGTCTCGGACCACGGCTATGGCACACCGGCCAACATCATTTTCCAGGCCCCCAAGACGTCGCTGGCGACCTGGACCACTGTCAAGATCGACATCACCAGCCTCGCGGGCAAATCGGTGACGGCACGGTTCAACTTCAACTCGGTTGACTGTGCTTTGAACAGCGGCAAGGGCGTGTTTATCGACGACGTCCGGGTCGAATACGCGCCTTAGGCAAACCAGTAGATCCGCGCGCCGCGACCGTCAAATCCGCCGCGACACCAACAGGCTCTGCAGCGACCGGCCCACTGGCCCGTTGACGTCGTACACTTCGGCTTGTGCGAGGCCGACGCCGTTGGCCTCCACCCGCGTCAGGCCGTCGAGGCCCACCCAGGTTCCTTGCAGGCGCTGGTGCAGGTGCAGGGTCAAGTCCGGGTTGATAAACAGGAATTCCTCCACCGGCAGCGGCGCGGAGACGCCATTGCCTGCATCCGCCGCGACCAGCACGCGCTGCAACGGCGATGGGTCCTCGCCCGCGACCAGCGGCACCCGCATGCGCAGCCAGCCGGCCATGGCGCCGCTGCCCCACACGCCGCGGGCCACGCGCAGTTCCATGGCGGTGTGGTAGCCGATCGGCGCGCGAAAAAACGTGAACTTGTAGGGCGCGGAGGCTTCGGGCGACAGCAGCGCCGGCCGTGCCGCGGTCGCCGGCAAGGCGACGGGCGCTTCCGTCAGCACCAACGCCATGGCGCGGGCGCACACCACGCCGTCCAACGCCAAAGTGGCGTTCACGGATTGCGAACGCTTGCCGGGGCGGACGATTTCGGCGGATACCTCATAGCGGCCGAACGGCAGCGATCGCAGCAGTTCGGCGGTGAAGCGCGCGACGAAACCCGAGCCGGCCGCTTGTTCAATGGCGCGCCCGAGCAGGGCCAGCGGCGGACCACCGTGCTGGGCGTCGTCGCTCCACGGGCCGCGGGTCAGTTCCGTGGCAATGTAGTAGCGCCCGTCGGGCTGGTAGAAGGCGTCCATGGCAACGTTTGGGCGCGAAGGCGCCAGGGCAGCGCAGTGTGCGCGGGTGGCGGGGCGCGGGCAAGGGGCAGGCCCTTGGTGGCGTCCGCAGGGCTATCGCAAAGTCGCAATTCCCAGTGTTGGGTGCGGACAGGGTTCCATCCCTGTCCGGTTCAGTCGAGCGTTTGCGCATTACCCGGACAGCACGGAGGCCTGTCCGCACCCGAAAACCAGGACTTCGCGATTGCCTTGGTGGCGTCCGTCACCGCAATTGCCCAAAACCACGCGAACGTGGTACGAATCGGCCGCCCGCACCCGCCGGGCAACTGGTCAGCGGCCATGCACCTGCCAAACAACACCGCCTGCCGCGGGCCGCGCTTCGCACGCTGGCTTGCAATGGTCACCGTTGCCTTGACCCTCTTTGCCCCTGGCGCAGCCGCAGCACTGCCGGTGCTGGGCGACGTGTACCTGGGCGCAGGGGCGCGTTCGCTCGGCGGCACGCCGGGTGCGTCCAAAGAGTCCGAAGTGCGCATGGCGATGACGCTGGAGGCTGGCGTCGACGACCTTCGGTTGCTGCGCAACTGGGGCGTCGGTGTGCGGGCCGACATCGGCCCGAGCACCAGGCGATTGGCCGCCGAGGTGCGCTATGTGCTGGTGCAGTTCATCGGCGTCAAGGTTCTGGCGGGGGCGGAATTGGGCCTGGCGGGCAACAAAGGCACGCTGGACGGCAGCTTTGGCGCTTTTGTCGCCGGCCGGCTGGTGCTCGGCTTTCCGTACCTTGGCGCGCAGTTTGGCTTGTATCGCACGCCGGGCAGCAACGCGACCGTCAGCTCGTCGGCGATGTTGACGGGCGGCGTGAGCTTCTAGTCAGGGTGGCGCTGCCGTGATTCCGATCATCGTGCCGGTATTCGGCCCCGAAGAGCAGGCCGCTGTGGCAGAGGTCCTGCGCAGCGGTTGGGTCGTACAGGGCCCCAAAGTGCGGCAGTTCGAAACTGCGCTTGCCGAGATTGTCGGCGCGGAGCATGCCGTGGCGGTGTCTTCCGCGACCGCAGGTCTGCACTTGGCGCTGCACATCGCGGGCATCGGTGTTGGCGACGACGTCGTCGTGCCGTCGCTCAGCTTTATCGCCAGCACCAACGCGGCGTGGATGGTCGGCGCGCGACCCGTTTTTGCCGACGTCGCGCCAGATTGCCCCAACGCCACCGCAGAGACGATTGCACGGGCTTGGACGGACAAGACCCGCGCCGTCATTGCGGTACACCAGTTGGGCGTGCCGCTCGATCGGGCGCCGATTGCGCAGTTGTGCGCAGAGCGCGGCGCTGTGCTCATCGACGACGCGGCGTGCGCGCTCGGCAGCCTCCACGACGGCCAACCGGTCGGCAGGGACGCAGACCTGGCGGTATTTTCCTTTCACCCGCGCAAAGTTGTGACGACCGGCGAGGGCGGCGCCATCACCACCAACCGCGCCGACTGGGCCGAACGGATGCGGGCACTGCGCCAGCACGGCATGTCGATTGCGCCGGCCGATCGCCATCAGTCGGGGGCCAACGAGCACTACGGTGAGCCAGGCTGGAACTTTCGCATGACCGACCTGCAGGCTGCCGTCGGGGTCGAGCAGCTCAAGCGCTTGCCGACCATTGTGGAGCGGAGGCGGGCACTTGCGGCGCGCTACGACACGCTGCTCGGCGACTGCTGGGATGTGGCGCCGATGACACCGCGCTCAGCAGACACCTGGAACGCGCAGACGTACTGCCTTTGCGTCATGCCTGACGGCGGACCGGCCGGTGCGCGGCGCGATCGCGTGCTGCGGTTCTTGAATGCCCGCGATGTCGGCGCCCGCCGAGGCATCCTGGCGGCCCACTTGGAGCCAGCGTGGCGCGATCACCCGCGGGGGCCACTGCCGTGCAGCGATGCCTGGGCCGCACAAAGCCTTGCACTTCCGCTGCATCACTTTTTGACTGATGAGGAACAGCGCTTCGTGGTGGCCACGCTGCGCGAAGCACTGGCGCTGTCCGAGTAGCCCCAACTTGCACCAAATCGTGGCAGGCATCGGCGCAGACTTGGCGACGCGGCCGCCACCGTGCATTCTAATCCTATGGCGGAACCACCGTTGCCAGCCCTGCCAAGCTTGAATCGGCGTCGGTGGACCGTGCTTTTGGGCCTGGCGGTCGCTTGGGCCGCTGCAAGTAGCGCCTGGGCTGCGCAAACGGCGCGCCCGTGGACGGAGCATCCCAAGCTTGCGAGCCGCTTGGCGCAATGGCGTGCTGTAGCGCAAAGCGACCGCGCGGCGGGCCGTGCCTGGGCACTGGATGCCGGCTTGGACGTGAACGCGGCTGGCCAGGTTCTGGCCGAGGTTCGCCTCGCCAGCCAACCGCAAATCGCAGCAGCTGGCCCACTGGTACGACTGCAAGCCCGCGGTGCGGCACTGCAGGCTATCGGCACCGATCGGGTCGACGCCTGGCTCTCCCCCGCGGCACTGCTCTCCATCCTCACGGACCCCGCTGTGGTGTGGGTCGCGCCGCCGCTGCGCCCGGTGGCGCTCGGACAGGCGTCTGGGGTCCGCGCTATCGATGCCCACGTGTTTCACTGCGCGCAGCACGGCGGCAAAGGCGTGCATGTTGCGGTGGTGGACCAGAATTTCGACCTGTGGGCAGTCGCAGTCGCGGCCGGCAAATTGCCCAATACCCAGGGGACGCCACCAAATACGGGCGATATGCACGGTACGGCGTGCGCAGAGCTGGTCGCCTCTGTTGCGCCCGACGCCACTCTGGTGCCGGTTGCGGTCAACAGCGTGGCGTCGCTGCAAGCATGGGCGGCCCAGGAATTGCCGAAGTCGTCGATTGCCGTTGTGCACCATGCGCTAGCGTGGTTTGGCGAGTCGTTCGGCAACGGCAACGGCGCCCTGTGCAAGCTGGTGGACGACATTGCGGCCTCGGGTCGCGTCTGGGTCCAGGCAGCGGGCAACCTGCGGGACGGACGGGTCTGGCACGACGTCTGGCGCGACGACAACCAGGATGGCTGGCTCGAATTCGGCGCAGGGGCAGCGGAGAACACCTTCGATGTCGCCGGCGCCACCGCCGTCCAGATTGTCCTGGACTGGAACGCCTACCCGGCCACCGATACCGACCTCGATCTGCACGTCTGCCGCGTGCTACCGGCGGATTGTTCGCCGGTCGCGCTATCGAGCTCGATTCAAGACGGCAGCCAGCCACCGGTCGAGGCGTTGACGGCCAAGCTGCCCGCCGCCGGCTCCTACGCGATTCGAGTCAAACACAAGGGTGGCTCGGCGCCCAAGCTGGTGCGCATCCAGATGCCAGGCGATGGCGCGCCGTTGGCGCTGTCCAGCACCGACAAGACCCTCGTCGACCCAGCCACATGCGATGGCGCTTTGGCCGTTGCGGCCATTGACGTCGCCCAATACGACCAAGGTCAGGTCGAGGGCAGTAGCTCGCTTGGGCCGACATTTGATCTGCGGCCCAAGCCTGACATCGGCGCGCCTTCTGGCGTACAGACCTCCGTCACCGACGAGCTTTTTGGCACGTCGGCGGCAGCCGCACACGTGTCGGGCGCGCTGGCGCTTTGGATGGCCAAGACCGGGCAAAACGCGCAGGCGGCGGCCAAGGACTTGCTGGCGTCGGCCATTGCCCGCCCAGGCGCAAGCAAGCCGGATTACGTGTCGGGCGCGGGCCGGTTGCACTTGCCGCCAGCGCTCGCCGGCGTGGCCTGTTACCCTGGTTCCGTCGTCGGCTGTACCCTGCCCTGCGGCATCTCGAGCACGACGGTCTGCGATGAAGCGTGCAAGCCGGCCAGCTGCGCGGTGCCCGACGAAACCTGCGACGACGTGGATCAGGACTGCGACGGCAAGACGGACGAGGGCTTTGTCTGCCGCATTGGCGCCGCCGGTCCTTGCACCACCGCGTGCGGGTCGAGCGGCAGTCGCGTCTGCTCTGGCAAGTGCACCTGGGCAACGTGCACACCGCCGGCCGAAGCCTGCAACGGCAAGGACGACGACTGCGATGGCCAGGTGGACGACGGGTTTGCGTGCGTGCCGGGCGAGACTCAGAACTGCACCGTGCACAGCCTCGAAGGCACCAGGACCTGCAGCGAGGCGTGCGCCTGGAGCGCCTGTACGGCGGAAGAGGTCTGCAACGGCAAAGACGACAACGCCGATGGCGCCGTCGACGAGGGTTTGCAGTGCAAGCCTGTGGACGAAGGCTGCGCGACAGGCGGCACCGGTTCGCCGGCCTGGCTGGCGCTACTGTTGGTCGTCTGGGGTGTGGTACGGGCCGGACGTTGTCGCAAGTCCAACGAATAAGGCAACCAGATCAAGGCTCTGAACGATCCCCCCCTTGCAACGTGTGCCACCCTGCTTTGCCGATGGCGAGCTCAATTTCACGGCGAAACACGCGATAGAACGGCGGCTGGCCGGGCAATGGCGGCGAGCGCGGACCGGGTTGTTGGCAATCGGCGCCGTGGGCGCGGGCCGCGCTCTGGCGATCCCAGCGCAGCGAGCCTTCCGAGAGCAGTACCGGAAATGTCGCGCACTCAAAGGGTTTGAGTCCCGGCCATGGCAAGCCGAGCGCGTCGCTCGCCACTTGCAAGGCACACTTGTGGTCAGCGCGGACGAACACGCAGCCTGGTCGGCCCGGCTGGCCGGGGCGGTCGCCGACGCTGGTGGCGGTTCCAAAACCACTCGGAAAATCGCGGTGCTCAAGGACCTCGTCGGTGAACCAGACGTCGGGGTTGCCGCGGTCGTCGTCCATGTGCGCCGCTACTGCGTCGGCGTGGTCGAGGATGCGCTGGACATGGCCGACGTCGAGCCAGATGCCGCCGACGCAGCAGGCGGCACCGCACTCGGACAGCGCGCAGGGCACGCCACGGGCGGGCAGCCGCAGACTCGGATGCAGCCATACGTCGTCGAAGTAGCGCTTGCGTGCCATCGGCAGCCTCCGGCGGTAGCATCGCCGCGCCGCGCCCGGCCGGCAAGACCGCGCCGGCAGCCCGTGCGTCCCAAGGCGGCCACGCCCCGCGCGGCCCCGGAGTCATCATGAATACCCAGAGGCTGATTGTCCTGGTTGCTGCTTGCCTCGCCGCGAGTTGCCAGAAATCCCCGGACGCAGCCAAGCCCGTACAGAAACCAGCCGCTGAGGCGGCGCAGCCAGCCCCTGCAACTGCGCCGCCCGCCACACCGCCAGCGGCCGAGCGTGCAGCCGCGCCGAGATCGGCTCCGGCTGCACTGGACCGCGACGAGGCGCCTGGCGCCGACCCGAACTGGTCACCTGCGCAAGCATTTGCCGGGGGCGAGGCGGCGCAACCAGAGGACCGCAGCAAGAACGAAAAGGGCCGCGTTGGACCGACTGCGCCGCGACCGGATCCGACCGAGGCTTCTGGTGGCGCTGGCCGCGCACGGATGGGCGCCACCGCCGCAGACAAAGCGATCGCCGCCGAATCTGCCGAGCCGGAAAAGAAGCAAGACCGCGCCGAAGCCATGCCCAAGGACGACGCCAACGCGGATGGCGACACGGCCGACACACCGGCTGGCATACGCGCTGCCCGCGACGCCCCTATGCCGAATAGGAAGGCGATGATTGAGGCGTTGGGGTCCCGCACGCCCTTTGGCCTGCTCAGTGGCGGCGGCGTGGGCTTTCGCGTGCAGCAGCGGTCGGGCGACAAGATCTACCGCCCGCTGCCGCCGCTTTACGGGCACTACCCCAGGGACGCGCGCTACCGCTCGACCTACCTGCCCGGCCGCGGCTACCTGGACCACCTTGCGGCGCAAGTGCGCGACGGCTCCGGCCTTGGGGTCGAAGCGGCACTGGTGGCGCCCAAGCTACAGCGCTCGCTGCCGCCGCCGGAGGGCGGCCAGTCCCTGCGCGTCGCGGTCGACCTGAGCGACAAACAGCTGCCAGAGTCCGGCGGCCAGACGGTGCTGCGGGTGCGCCTGCGCGCGGCGGAGGCCGGTGCACGCGACCGTGGCCCGCTGCGCCTGCACCTGGTCCTGGACTCGTCGGGCAGCATGAAGGGGCGGCCGTGGCAGCAGGTGTGCGTCGCCGTGCGCGACTTGAGCACGCGCCTTGGACCCAACGACAGCCTGAGCGTGGTGCACTTTGGCAGTGTGGCCCAGGTGCTGGCGCCGCTGACGACGGGCGGGCCTGCGCTGGCGCGGATTGCCGACCAGGTCTGTGCACTCCGGGTGCGCGGCGAGACCAATACCTTCGCTGGCTTGCAGCTGGGCTACGCGCAGGCCCGCAGCGGCTACGACCCGCAAGCCAACAACCGGGTGCTGTTGCTGAGCGACGGCATGCCGACGATTGGACCCAACGACCCGTACGGCCTGACGCTGGAAACGGCACGAGCGCTGGGCCAGGGCATTGTGACCTCGGCGATTGGCGTCGGCAACGACTTTGACGCGCTGCTGATGGACCGGGTGGCGCTCGAAGGTGGGGGCAACCACCACTTCGTGCGCGACGCCGCCGCCTTGCCGGCGGTGTTGACCGACGAGCTGCAGGTGCTGGCGGCACAGGCCGCCGAAGCCGTGGACATCCGTATTCGCTTGCCTGACGACATCGGTCTGGTCGAGGTGGTAGGGACGGAGCCGCTGTCCAACGCCGAAGCGGTGCGCGCGCGCTCGGTCGAGGTCGCCGCAGATCAACGCCTGGACGCCGAAAAAGGCATTGCCGCCAACCGGCAGCGCGACCACGATGGCGGCGTGCGCTTTCTGCTGCCGAGCTTTCGCGCGGGCGACGAGCACAGCTTTCTGCTGGTGCTGCAGGTGCCTGCCGGCCATGAGCCGCGCCAGGTTGCGCGTGTCGAGGTCCGCTATAAGGACACGCTGGCCCGCCGCAATGGCCAGTTCGTGGGCGGGCGTGCGGTCAGCTTCGCGGCGCCAAAGGAACCGCTGGCCGGCGGGGAACCCGCGGTGCAAATGGCGCTTGCCCGTGCTCGCGCCGGCTATGTGTTGCAACGGGCCAGCGAGTACCTGGACAGCTACAACCTGCCGCGCATCCGCCAAGAGCTGTACGCCGCCGCGCGCGAGCTGCAGCGGGCCGCCGACGCGACCGGCAATGCCGCCGGTCACGCCGAGGCGACGCGCGTGCAAGCGCTGGCAGATGCCGCGGGCATGGCGATGCAACAAGGTCGACACGCCTGGCTGATTGGCGCCTTCCACTACGGCTGGCGGATGTGCGGCGATACGGCGTGGGGCGGGTAAGGCCCCCGTGTAGCCGTTGGCACGTCGCGCGCAAACTCCAGCCGGGGCAGCCACAACCATCGGCGGCCAACCTGTGCCACACTGTGCGCCGCGCGGCCGCCGCCGCCCTGCCCCGCCATGAAAGCCCTAGCCCTGTGTGATGCCTTTGGCCTGGACAACCTGCGCCTGCTGGACCGGCCCGACCCAGAACCGCTGCCGCATCAAGTCGTCGTGCGGGTGCGCGCCGCCAGCTTGAACTACCGCGACCTGTTGATGGTCACCGGCGCCTACAATCCGCGCCAGCCGCTGCCGCTGGTGCCGCTGTCGGACGGCGCAGGCGAAGTGGTGGCGATTGGCAGCGGGGTGGGCGGTCTTCGCGTCGGCGATCGGGTGCTGGCCCACTTCTGCCAGACGTGGCGCGACGGCGTGCAGCCGGCCGATGCCACCCGCCACACGCTCGGCGGTCCGCTCGACGGCGCGTTGCAGCAGCTGTGGTGCCTGGACGCCGCGGGCGTCGTCAAGTTCCCACAACACCTCGACTTTGCGCAGGCCGCCACCCTGCCCTGCGCCGCACTGACAGCATGGACCGCCCTTTTCGAGCACGGAAACCTTCAGGCCGGCCAAACGGTGCTGGTCCAGGGGACCGGCGGCGTTTCCGTGTTCGCCACCCAGCTGGCGCGGCTGGCCGGGGCCAACGTCATCGCGACCTCAAGCAGCGACGACAAGCTCGAACGGATGCGCGCGTTGGGTGCCGCTCACACGCTGAACTACCGGACGACGCCCGATTGGGGCAAAGCGGTTGCCGACTTGGGCGGCGCGGACCACGTGGTTGAGGTCGGCGGCGCCGGCACGCTGGCGCAGAGCATGCGGGCAGTGCGGCCGGGCGGTCACATTGCGCTGATTGGCGTGTTGGCGGGTGGCAAGGCCGAACTGAACCTGATGCCAGCGCTGATGAACGCGGTGCGCATCCACGGCGTGTTCGTCGGTTCGCACGCGAGCATGGCGCGGATGCTGCGGGCCATCGACATCGGCCGCCTGGTACCGGTCGTGGACCGCGTGGCGCCTTGGACGGACGCGGCCCTGGCGCTGCGCGCGTTGCAGGCTGGCGAACACTTTGGCAAGGTCGCGCTTGCGGTTGACTGATTGGCCACGAGGGACAAATGAGCAAGTACAACGTCGCACTTGTCACTGGAGCCAACCGCGGACTGGGCCTGGAGACTTGTCGCCAGTTGCTCGCGCTCGGCTGGTCGGTCGTCGCCGGCGTGCGCGATCCTGCCCAATTGGCCGGGACCGAGCAGTCTCTTGCTGCTGCCGTGCAGCCGGGTCGGTTCGTCCTCGGCATCGCGCTAGACGTCACGCAAGCCGAAAGCTGTCGCGAGGCGATGGGCGCTTTGAACAAGCAGACCGGGCGGCTGGACGCGGTCATTGCCAACGCTGGGCAGTTCCTCGACCGCGCGTGGGGCCCGCTCGACGTAGACCCCGACCTCGTTCGCGCGACTTTTGACATCAACACCGTTGGCGCGCTGCACCTGGCCCAGGCGACGGCAGACCTGCTCCGCCAATCGCGCGGCAACTTCGTGGCCGTTAGCTCGGGCCTGGGTGCGCTCAGCGACATGGCCGGCGGCTTTACGGGCTACCGGCTGAGCAAAGCGGCGCTCAATGCCCTGGTGCGCGTGCTGCACGCAGAACTGTACCCCGCTGGCGTACGCGTCAACAGCGTCTGCCCAGGGTGGTGCGTCACCGACATGGGCGGCAGCGAGGCGCCGCGATCAGCTGAGCAGGGGGCCGCCAGCATCGTTTGGGCGGCGACGCTGGGCCCTGACGGCCCATCAGGTGGCTTTTTCCGCGACGGTGCGGCGATCGACTGGTAAGCGCCGCGCCCTGTGGTCCACGCTGCTACCGCACCGCCGGGTGCGCCCGCGCCACCCCAATCTGCGCCGCCGTCAACCGCGTCACCACGTCTTCGCCGATCGCCTGAATCGCCACCATCAGGTCGGGCTGGCCGTCAGCCAGATGCGCGCCCGCGCCGTCGCTGTGTTCCAGGCCGAGCAAGTGCCCCAGTTCGTGGGCCCAGGTTCGCTGGCGCACCAGCGGCGGTCGCTTGCTGGCGTCCAGGCCGCTGTTCGGACAGGCGCCCGCCGCCACCCACGCCACTCGCCCGGGCCGACGTTCAACGTAGCCAAACAGTTCTGACAAGTTGCCATCGAGGTCGCGGTGCTCGATGCAGGGCACCGCCAGCAGCCAGGCGTCGTGCTGTGCCGGACCGGCGGCCACGGCGTCACCGGCCTTGGCAACCGCGTGGCGGTGTGGCGGTCCGACCTGCAAGACAGCCGGCAATTCCGCCGGTTGCGCAGAGGCCAGCTCAAGTGCGATGTCGGCCGCCACCCACGGTTGCGCCATTTCGGCAACCGCTGCCTGGCGTGCCTCGGCCGTCGCGGTCGCCAGCCACGTCGCCTTGGTCCAGCGCAGATGCACGCGCAAAGTGCGTTTGCCCGCAGCGGGTTGCGCCTGCCGTGCCCACACCGTCACCTTGGTATCGGCGTCCGGCTGCAAGGGCACAAGGGTCGCGCAATCGCGGCGCTGCACCCGCACTGACAGCGCGCCCGCGGACGGCGGCAGGTTGAGCCAGGCCGGGGCTACCTGGTCCACCGCGCGCCAGTCGCAGTTCTTGCAGCCGGCAGCGGCGAGCAAGGTCTGATTGGCGTCGCGCACCTCGCTCAAGTCGATGCATGCAGGCTTTGCGGAAGTATCGACGGCCCGTAGTTGTCCGCGCTGCCAACCCGCAGCAAGGTGCACGGCCTCACTGGCCCCGCTGGCCGACCAGACCACAGTGCCGAGCTGAGTCCAGTTGGGCGGCTGCGATTGCGGCAGCGATTGGGCCACGTTCGCGGCCGGCGCAGGCACCGCCGCAGGGTCGGCACAAGCGGGCAGTGCCAACACTGTGAAAGCGAGGGTCAGGCAATTAGGGACAGGGGTAGGGACAGGGGCAGGGCCAAGCACAGGCCGTGAGGCAGGCCGCCCTCGTACAGTCAACATCAGTCGCCTACCGCACCCAATAGCTGAAGGTGCCCGCATCGCCCAGGGCCTTGTCGCCCATTGCGCCACACTCGCCCGTCAAACCCACCGCCCAGCCGTCGCCGTCGCTGCCGTTGCTGCCGAAGCCAAGCGCGACAATCGAGTCGCCCATGTCTTTGCTGTTGTCGTTGTTCAAGAAGTCGGTGTAGCACAACGAAAGCTGCGTCGTGCCGTTGCCGCCGCCGTTGGTGGTGTCGCACAGGTAATGGCCGCCGTTCTCACTGTTGGTCTCATTGTCGACCCAGATGGTGATGTTGCCCGCTGAGTTGGTGGCCTTGTCAACGGGGTACGACTTGCCATTGGCCGCGGCGCCCAACAGCTTGTGGTTGCCATTGACGGTGGCGAAATTGGCGACAAGGCCGTAGGCGTGCTCGCTGAGGTTGCCGGTGCCGGTGTGGCAGGCGGCGCGCAAGTCGTTCCAGCCACCGTCGAAGAAGGCGATGTCGATGGCGCCCGTCACTGCACCCGGTTGCGGGGGCTGCGCCGAGTTGCCGACCACCAGGTTGCCGCCGGTCAAGTTCCAATTGGCGTCGGTGAAGCGCAGGTGGCCGACCGCGGCCTTGAACTTGCCTTTGACCAGTCCCTGATGGCCGAACACGTGCAGCACCAACGCCCAGCCGCCGCCGTTCTTCTCCTGCTCGCACCAGACCTGCCGAGCAGCGGTGGCCTTGGGTGGCTTGAGCCAGTACAGCCCTGACTTGGTGGCCCCCTCGGCAAGCAAAGCCAGGCAAGACGGCGCCGGGTTGTCCTGACTGTTGACGCCCGCGGTGAACGCCAGCCACTTGCTGCCGTTGCAGCCGTAGAAGCGCTTTGCCTTGGTGTCGAAGTAGATGGCGCCCTCGAGGCTGCTGTCGCACTTGGCTGGCTCGCCGGCGCTGTTGTGGTGCCGCGCCCACAGCAGCTGATTCTTGCCGGCGTCAAGGTCCGCGCCGAGCTTGGCGCCCTTGCCCAAGGTCTGCGCCTCGGTCCACGTCTGCGCCTTGCCGAGTAGGCCAAACGGCGACAGGTCGGGGCCGCCGCTCAGGTCGGCATACGCACCCGAGACGGCAACCTTGGCCAGCTTGCCGGCTGCGACGAGGTCCTTGGCCACTGCGTCGTTCAAGGCGGCTGCGGTCACGCAGCCTGTGCACTGCAAGCCCTTGGCGACTTTGGCGCTGGCGGACTCGTCGGCAAAGCTGGCGAGTTCGGCATTCTTGGCGCTATCGGCGAGCTTGGCCGTGTTGGCGCCGAGCGCGAAAGTAGCCGGACCGCCTGGCGATTCAGCGCCGGCCCAGTTGAACGACACGTGGTTGGCGCCGACCGCACCGGTGGCAATCTTCTCGCCGGTGACGGCCGCCTTGGCCAGGTCGTCGCTGCCAATGCAGCCCGTGCACTGCACGTCTGCCGCCAAGGCCGCCTGTAGCGCATGCGCCGCCGTGGGCACCCTGCGCAGCGGCTGGCGCTGCAACTCGGGATCATTGCTGACCGTCACGCCGACAAACAGCGGCTTGGGCCCAGCGAATACCGCCGAGTCGAGCTTGCTGTCGGCGCCACCGAGCGGCAGGGCAAACACGCCGCCTTGGACGGGCACGGCAATGAACAGCTCTTTGAACACCTGATTGCCGCCGACCGGCGCGTCAAACAGCGTAACGGCCATCGCATAGACGCCATCCGCGACCGGACCGCCGCCGGCCGAGGTCAGCCGACCTTGCATCGCGATTTCCAGCGGCTCGGCGCGGACTGCCGGTGCCAGCAGTGTGCACGCTAGCCCAAGCGCAACGACAATCTTAGAGGTACGGGGCGCATTCATGATCAGCTCCGGTGGCGCGGGTCGCCGGGTCGCATTGTGCCGCTTGGGGGCGGAGGCGGCAAGGTCGCCGAACACACCATGCACAGCCACATCGCGCCTGTTGGCCGTTGTTTCGCTTACTTTGGCCCAACACGCCACGGCGCGCGGTCCCTTCTCAACGCCCCAAAATCCCAGTCGAACCCCGCGCGAAAGCCGCCGCGCACCGTCCACTCGCCCAAGCGCCCAGCCTCACCGAACAGCATCTGCTCGGCCGACACGCCAATGCCGGCCCACGGAATGGTGTTGAGCACCCTTGGCGTCGACACCACCACCAGCACGCCACTGCGAAACCCGAAGCCGCGCACGCCAAAGCTGCTGTTGAACTGCGTCACTGGCGCCATGTCGAAGTCCAAGTGCCACTGCTGCCAGGTGCGCCGCACCACCAAAGGCGTTGCCAGGTACAGGTGCAGCCGGATTTGGGCCTGCTGCTCGCTGGCTTGCCGCGACTGGTCCAGCAGCGCCGCACCGCCGATTTCCAGGCCAGTCAGGCCCATCCACTGCACGCTCCAGCCGCGGCCTGCCATCAAGCGTCCCGAACCGCCGCCGCCGTAGTTCCAACCGTGGTCACTGTTGCGCAGCGTGACCAGACCGCCGGCATCGACGTGCAGCACGGTACGGTCGGCCGCGGTCTGGCGGCCCAAGAAGGGCTCATGCGGCCGCACCACGGTCGGACAGTCGGCAGTGGCAGCCGTAGCGGCGCGGCCCAGCAGTAGGACGACGCGCTCGGCGACGACGGCCTCTTGCACTGGCTCAGCGTCACCTTGAGCGGCTAGCAATTGCTCAGCCAGGGGCCCACCCAGCGCGGCGCGCTGTGCCGCCGCCATTTGCAACGCCATGCGGCGGCCGTCGGGATCGCTGCGGCAATAGCTCTCCAGCATCGGTCCGAGCATCAGCTCGACTTCGTTGCGGTCGATCTCCCAGCCGCGCTGGCCGCGGATGGCAACCAGGACCTGGGCGTCGTGCAGCAGGCGCTCGGCCGACAGCGGATCGGCGCGCGCTGGCACCGCGGTCAGCAAGGCCAGCGACGCCAGCAGCCAGGCGCGCAGGTGGAGCAAGGGGCCTCAGTGCGGCGAGCGCCGCGCGCGTGCAAGCTAGTCTGGGCGGAGGGGGTTGCGCAAGTGTGCTTGGCGGCGGTGCCAGGGCGGTCGCAAAGTCGCAATTCTCAGTGTTGGGTGCGCACAGGGTTCCATCCCTGACCGGTTCAGTTGAGCGATTGCGCATTGCCCGGACAGGCACAGTGGCCTGTCCTCACCCGAAAACTCGAATCTTGCGATTGCCCTGGCGGCGGTGCGGACTGGCGGTCCGGGCGACCAACTCGCTACGGAGAACCACTGCGCTTTGCTCGGCGTTGCCGGCCAAGGCGGTGACACGGTCTGTGTCCTTAGGTCCGGCGCGACGCACGCGAGGGTGCGGCGAGCCCACGCGACGACACAAGCTGCTCGTCGTCGAGATGCACCGCGGATTCAACAGTCGCACCCACCCGCTCCCGACGCGAAGTTGGGGTTGCGCCGATTAGGAGCGTATCGGACAATTGGTCAGCAGAGCGTTTTTTGTAGCGAATACACGAATGCTTTGAGCCATCCGGCTGGCTCTTCGCCTATTGCGTCCCTTACAGGGTGTGGCTAAATCACGCCCGCGGCGAGGTCGAAGAGCCTGCTGGCAGATCGCGAGCGCGCCCGGAGCGACCGACCGAGGCGCACTTGAAGTGCGCCGACCGAGGGAGTGAGGACGTAAGCCGCGAGATGTCCAGGATCTTTGGCCGTAGCTGGGTGAGATTTTGGCCACACCCTCTTAGGGCCCCGCCAAGAACTACTCGTTCTTTTCGGTTCCCGTCTGCTGGCTGGGTGGGTCGCAAGCTCGCGTCTTTGCAAGCCGACTCGCCGCTCCCGTGTATCCACAGCGCTCGAGTAGTATTGGACAGGCCTTTAAGACGACGGCGACGCGGCCCCGCGCGATGCCTCGGCGCGGAGCGACCGTGTTGGGCGATTGCACAAACCTTCGCTCACAGGCTTCGCAAGTAAGCAATCAGCTGCGTCTTTTCCGGATCGGTCAGGCCCTGGCAGGTCATCATGTGGCCGCCATCACCAAAGGGCTGCGCAACCACAGTCGGCCGCGCGGAGCCGAGGCAGAACAGTTGCTCCAGCGAATTCACACTGCCGTTGTGCAACAGTCGCTTAGCTGCCCACACGCCGCGCAGCCGCGGCGACTTGATGCCGTTGGTGATATCGTCGCCGGGCATCAGGATCGGGTTGGCCATCGGCACGCCGTCAAGGTCGGGGTCGAGCCAGGCTGCCATCGCCGCGTCGCTGCCGATCTCCACGTAGCTGTACGCCTTGGTCCCCGAGAAGGCTGGCCCGCCATGGCAATTGGTGCAACCCTTGGTGACGAACAGCTTGCCGCCCTGAGCAACCTGCCCGGCCGCCGCCGGTTGCGGGTTGGGCGGCGCCTTGAGCGTCTGCAGGTAGGCGGCCAGTGGCTCAAGCTTTTCTTGGGGCCAGCCCGCGTCGCCCGCGCCCAGGGCGGCGAATCCGCGCAAGAAGTTGGGTAGCGACGCCGACACGCCGGTCCAGCCCAGCAACGCGTGCTTCATTTGCGAACCCTGGATGTCTGCCGCCGTCGGCAGACTGAACAAGCTGATGATTTTGCTGACAGTATGCACGCTGTCGTCGATGACCACCGGCGCCATCAAGAAGTCCTGGGTCCCCGGCTTCCAACTGGCATAGGCCGCCTCGTTGGCGACCGAGAACGGCGGAATCGACCCCAGCGCGCCGACCAGCTGCAACATCGCCATGCCAAACTTGAGCATCAACTCCGGCTTGGACTTGTATTCGTCGACCAGCGGCTGCACGGCGGCGACAGCCTTGGGCGCGTGCTTGGCCGGCGACTCAAGCCCCGTCGCCAGTTTGGCAAACAGGTTGAGCGCAAGGATTTGCCGGCCGTAGTCGTAGTCGTGGTTGGCCAGACCGACCACGTAGCGCCCGTCATTGAGCTTGCCAAAGTGGCAGCTGGCGCAGGTAAACGTGTACGTCGCCACGGTGGTGTTGGGCAGGTTGGCGCCCGGCGCTAGCCCGAGCGGCGTCTTCTTCGCCGAACTCGGGTCGGCGAACATCCCAAACGCAGCCATGCCGGGACCGACCGATTTGGGCAGGTCTTGCACCATGAAGTCGACCATGGCCTGGGGCACGCCGTAGGTGCCAAAGCTCTCGTAGAAGAACATCGCCTTGCCGCACAACAGCTTTTGCTGCTGCGTGCCCTTGCCCTGGGTGGCGTGCCACTGGGCGCACGCTTTGGCGAGCTTGCCGCCTTCGAGCAGGGCCCCGAGGTCTTTGCTGACATTGGTCAGTCCGCCGTCGTTGAGGTCGCCCGACGCGGGGGGCTGCCACGCAGGTTGCGCATCCTGGTCGGCTGCCGCGATGGTGTTATCCGCCGCCACGACGTCAGCCAATGGAGCATCGACAGCGCCCGCGTTAGCGAGACCGTCCGCTTTTGCAACGTCCGCCGCCGCGATATCGACAAGCTTGGCGTCGGCTGCTGGGGCGCCGCTCGGTGCATCGGCCTTGGTATCCATGACCGCGACGTCGGTCGCGTTGTTCGCTGTTGCGTCGGTTGCCACGACGTCCGCTCCGGCGGCACTTTCGGCACCATCGGTAACATCGGCGACGCGGTTGAGGCTGGGAACTAGGGCTTGGGCCACCTCGGCTACCGCGTCGCCAACGCCGCCCGATTTGGCGTCGGCGGGTTGGTTGTGCACCGCGCCAGCGTCGCCGCGCGCCGCGCCAGCCTCGGTGGCATTGGTGCCCACATTCAGAGGGGCCGCCGGTGCAGCGGCACAGCCAACGGTAAGCAGGAACATGGGGAGCGCAGATGTTCGCATGAGGTTTGTTTCCGTGGCTGGTTGCAACTCTTGTACAGTGCGAAGTTGCACTTTGCACAGTGTAGAACGTGCTGCGCTGCCCGTCAAGACCTGCGGCGCGGACGGCACGAGCTGCCCGGGCCGGGGCATGACGCCTCGTCGTCGCCGAACTGCGCCACGCCACGGCCGGCACGACCTGCTCGTCGGCGTCCGCCGGCGGCGGCGACCGGACCAACGTGCGCGTGGCGCAGTTCTTACAGTTGCGCTGACGTGCCAAGCCTCGGTCGACTGCAAAGGGCTTGGCCGCCCCGACGACGTCTGTATCGTGCGCGGCGACGGCGGCAGCTGTTGCAGCTCGGCGCGCAGCGGCGCCGGCGACTGCCCGAGCGGTTATGCCTGCCAGGCCGTCAACGCGGTCGAAGGCGCCCCGACCACCCAGTGCGTCAAAGTCGGCAGCGATGGCAGCGCGGCCGGGTGCACATGCAGCTAGACGGCGAGTGCCGCCGGGGCCAAGACCACCTGCAGAGTGGGTGGCACCACGGGCGGTGGCAAGTTTGCGTGCCTGAGCCCCTGCAGCGCGCCTACGCCGAAACCCGAGGCGTGCAACGGCCTGAATGATGACTGCAACGGCCAGGCTGACGAAGCCGATGGCGGCGTGTGCGAAGACGGCAACCCCTGCACCCAGAACGACGCGTACAGTGCCATCCAGTGCAAAGGCGGCACGGCGCCCACGTGCAGCGATGGCAACCTGTGCGTCGACGACGGTTGCGTGCCGATTAGCGGCTGCGCGTTTTCGCCCAACAGCGCCGGCTGCAACGCCGGCAACGCGTGCACGTCGGGCGATAAGGAGCCTGCCCAACATTACTCGATCGCTTTGGATACACGGGAGCGGCGACCCGGCTTGCAAAGACAGGAGCTTGCGACCCACCCAGCCAACAAACGGGCACCGAAAAGATCGAGTGGTTCTAGGCGGGGCCCTAGGCGCAGCCTGGGCGGCCGTCGCGGGCGTCGCATGCCTTTGCGCGGCGGTGCAACTGGCCGCCGGGCCCGTCGAGGCCTAAGCGCCGGCCGGCCGTTACGTCGTCCAGGCGCGCGCCGGCACGGTATTGGATACGACGACCAAGCTGACCTGGCCACGAGACGGGCTCGCCGCAGGCAGCTACAACTGGGAGGGTGCGCAGACCTACTGCCAGATACTGAGCCTGGATGGCAGCGGTTGGCGCTTGCCCAACGTCGTCGAGCTGCGGTCGCTGCTGGATCGGTCGGCCGGCAAGCCTTACATCGACAAGGCGACTTTTGCGGATACGCCGGAAGAGTGGTACTGGTCGGCAACCAAGCCGCCGTGGTCGCCGATGGCTGCGTGGTGGATCCATTTCGGCACGGCGGAATCGTATGGCGACATGGTGGCTAAACAAGGCAGGGTGCGCTGTGTTCGCTGACCTGCAAGCACGCACGCAGCGCCGCCAACGGTCGCGCGCGGACGGCCGATATTGCGCAGCCTTTGGCATCTTTGCGGTCCTGTTGGGGTGCGAAGGCGCAGCCCCTACCGCAGCCGACACGGGCGATGTGCACGGGACCGGCGAAACCGCGCCCGCGGCCGCTGCGCCCAAGGACTCGGCGACAATCGGGGGCAGTGCGCCCGTCGATGCAAGCGCGGCAATCGACGGGCGAGCAACGATACCGGTGGGGCAGCCGGCGGTGTAGCAGATGGGGCAGCCCTCGATGGCGAGGCCGCGGCGGCGGACGCTGATGCAGTAGACACGACGGCCGCACTGGAGGATGCTGCGGCAGTCGCGGACGGCGGCGTCGATGCGGCCGCTTGCGAGACGGTTACCTACGCCGTGGTTCAGCCCCTGTTCAAGACCTACTGCGGCTTAGGTCACGCCGGGTCCAGCGGCTGCAAAGTGGCCAAGCAGCACGGCAAGCAGATCGCGATGGAACTCAGCTTCGCCATGCCACCGGTTGGGCACCCACAGCTGACCACAGCGGAGAAGCAACTCAGCCACGACTGGGTCAAGACCGGCATGGCGTGTACGTCGCCGGGGTGCCCATGACCGCCCTGCCCTGCCGCCATGCCGATTGAAGCCAGCCCATTCGTGCCCGCGCGCCTGCTGCACGGCCCGCACGCCCAGACCCTGTTTGCGTATTTCGGTCCGCGGCCGCCACCGGTCGCGACCCGCAGCGAGCGCTTGGAGTTGCCCGACGGCGACTTTGTCGACCTGGCGTGGACACCGCCGCTTGTTGGCCCGCTGGTCGCCGTTTTTCACGGTCTGGAGGGGTCAGTTCGCTCGCCGTATGCTTCCGGCGCACTGACGGCGCTGCACGCGGCGGGACTGCCGGCGGTGCTAATGCACTTTCGCGGCTGCAGTGGCGAGCCAAATCGCCTGGCGCGGGCCTACCATTCAGGCGACACGGCCGACATCCGCTACCTGCTGGACCAGCTGATGGCGCGCGGTCAGGCGGCGACCGCGGCGATAGGGTTCTCGCTGGGCGGCAACGCGCTGCTCAAGTACGCGGCGGAGCAAGGCACCGGTTGCGCGCTGCGGGCGGTGCTGGCGGTATCGCCGGCGCTGCAGCCGGGCGCAGCGGCCACTCGAATGTCCATTGGCGCTTCGCGCATCTATCAGCGCTACTTGTTGGACAAGCTCAAACGCGGAATCAAGAACAAACGTGCGCTCTTGCGCGACCACATCGACATCGCCAGCGCGCTGCGGTCCAGCAGCTTTCGGCAGTTCGACGACCGCGTCACGGCGCCACTGCACGGGTTTGCCAATGCGGACGACTACTATGCCCGCTCTGCCAGTCGGCCGCTGCTGCGCGAAATCGCGGTGCCGACGCGCATCCTGCACAGTGCCGACGACCCGTTCTTCAGTGCGGACATGGTGCCTCGCGCTGACGAACTGGGCCCGCAAGTGACGCTGGAGCTGAGCGAGCACGGCGGCCACGTCGGCTTTGTGGGTCCAGGCGGTACGCCGTGGCTGGACCAGTGGATTCCGAGCACGCTGCGGCGGATGGGCGTTCATGCCGGCTAAGGGCCCCGCCAAGAACGACTCGTTCTTTTCGGTGCCCGTTTGCTGGCTCGGTGGGTCGCAAGCTCGCGTCTTTGCAAGTCGACGCGCCGCTCCCGTGTATCCACAGCGATCGAGTAATAGTGGACAGGCTCCTAACTACGCGGCACGGACAGGTCGCTTTGCCTTTCAACGCCAACCAGCAAGCCCGGTCGGCCGGCAACCCCGGGTCGTGGAAATGGATCTGGACATCGTATCCTACAAGAGACCGCGCGCGGCCTTGAGCGCCTCGCCCGCGCCCGTTCCGATGATAAGTCCATGGCCGGGAATGACCCGCGTCACGCTGCCCGCGAGCTGGTCAAGTTGGGCCCTCCACGCGGCTTTGTCCTTGAGCATCACCCAATTCATAAAGCGCGGCGTCGACAGCCGGTCCATCGGCGCCAGCATCACACCGAACGGGAACTTGACCTCTGACGACACCACGTTGAGCAACGCGTCGCAGGTCACCAGGGTCTGCCCGCCGTTGTCGTGCTTGACGGTCAGCATGGCCTCTTTGCTGTTCCAGCCCTCGGGGTGCGCAACCTGGACCGCGGCGTCGGCGGGCACTTCGTCACAGCGCAGGTCCACCGGCGCGGCCTTGGCCACGGCTTTTTCGGCACCGCGCGGTGCCACGACTTTGATGCCGGCGTAGCGCTGCTTGTAGATGAAGGCGTCTTGCCGGTGAAACGGATTGGGCACGACCAGATACGCCGGCCGGCCAAACGCCTCCAGTTCGGCCATCTCGGGCTCGGACAACGCAATGGCGTTGAAGATGACCAGGTCGCCGTCGCTGCGGCGGGCGACCACCATCTTGCGCTCGTTGCCGCCGGCCATGCGGCCCGAGACGTGCCACAGGTTGCTCTCGAGCTTGTCGATAGGCTTGTTCTTGAGGACGGTCCAGGTGGTGAAGCCGACGGCCATTGCGGATTCCTGGTGGCGCGGCGCGCGCCGTGGGTGGGCGAGGGTAGCATGGCGTGGCTGCAGGGGCGAATGCGGGGGCAGAGCTACGAAGACGTGATCGAAAGTCCTGGCCCCTCGGGGCCTTGATGCGCCTTGTGGGTGGCGCCCTGGGCTGTTTGCCCGTGTGCAGGCGCACCTTGCCCGTGGAATTGCCGATCCGGGTAGGGCGCTCTGTGTCGGTGTGCTGTCGTCGTTGGGCGGACTGCGGTGTTGCGCGGCGATCAGGCAG
>SXRM01000304.1 GCA_005792545.1 Pseudomonadota bacterium
CATCGACCCCGCCATGCTTCGTTGTCAGCCCCCTTCCTCCCTGCGGCGCACTGCTAGTGCGCCTCAGTCGTCACGAGGCCTCCGCCTCGCCTTGCGGGCGCCTGATTCCGCTCGCTACGGCAATGAATGTAAACACCCTCTAATGCAGCGGATTTTGGCGCTGGATCTGGCCTTGGAGCACGCGGACTGGGCCCATGCGCTGTTCGCCGGGCTGGGCATCGGCATCGGCTTTGGCATTGGGTTTGGGGTGGGTTGGGGGCTGCTGCTCGGGATGTAGGCCTGCGCGAGCGATTGGCACCGATCCTAGCGGCTGCTACGCTCCGCGCCGCCTCGTGGTCGCCCGTGCATCCCCCACAGCGACCCGGCCACTGGAACCCCATGCACTACCGCAAGCTCGGCCAAAGCGGCCTCGACGTCTCGACGCTATGCCTGGGCGGCATGACCTTTGGCGAGGCCGACGCCACCTCGATGATGCACGGCGCCGGCAGCCCAGCCGAACAGGCCTGGGCCGTGCTCGACCGCGCCATCGAGGCCGGCATCAACTTTATCGACACCGCCGATGTCTACGGTCACGACGGCCTGGGCGAGCGCGTGCTGGGCCAGTGGTTGGCGCGCTCGGGCAAGCGCGATCAGGTGGTGTTGGCGACCAAGGTCCGATTTCGCATGAGCCCGGGGCCCAACGGCGCCGGCGCCTCGCGGTTGCGCATCGTTCGTGGCGTGGACGAGAGCCTGCGGCGGTTGCAGACTGACCGCATTGAGCTCTACCAGATCCACGCCGAAGACGGCACCGTGCCCGAAGAGGAGACGCTGCGGGCGCTCGATGACCTGGTGCGCGCGGGCAAGGTGCACTATCTCGGCTGCTCGAACTACACCGCGTGGCGACTGGTCGACGCGCTGCACACCAGCGACAAACGCAACCTGCATCGCTACGTGGCGCTGCAAGCCCAATACAGCCTGGCCGTGCGCGACCTCGAGCGCGAGCATGTGCCGCTATGCCAGCATTTTGGCCTGGGCATCCTGCCGTGGTCGCCGCTGGCGGCGGGGTTCCTGACTGGCAAGTACCGGCCCGACGCCCCGGCGCCTGCCGACTCGCGCTACGCCACTGACCGGTGGAAGAACGGGCTCAAGCGCTACAACACGCCGCGGCACCGGGCGATTCTGGAGGCGCTGGATAGCGTTTCTGCCGAAACGGGCGCGCCGTTGGCCGCGATTGCGCTTGCGTGGCTCATCGGTCGACCGGCGGTGACCAGCGTCATCTTTGGCGCGCGGACGGTGGCTCAGTTGGACGACAACCTGCGGGCCGCGGATCTGGTGCTGTCGCCAGAACAGGTCAAGCGCTTGGACGATGCCAGTGCGTTCGAGGTCGGCTATCCGTATGAGTTTTTGGCGCGGTTGCGGTGAGTTCGTTCTGGTGGTTGGCCGCTCGGGCGATGGGGACCCGACAGGGTGGCTACAAGCACGACACCGCCCCATCCCCAGCCACCCGCACCCACACCGCTTCGCCACCACCCTTGATTTCGCGACCGCCGACGCCTAGCACCGTGCCATCCGGCAGTACCGCCACGCCTTGCAACAGTTGCTTGCCCTTGACCGCAGTTGCCAGCGTCCACACCGGTCCGGCCATCGACTGCCTGCGCAGCGCGAAATCCAGCCCGTCGCCCGTCTGGTAGCCTGCCATCACCACGCCATCGGCCAGTGCCGCCAGCCCGGACCACGCCGCCGGGCCTGCTGCGGTGGCTACGACCGTTACCGCCTGGGGCAGCCCCTGACCGTCCAACTCGGCGCGGGCCAGCCAGGCCCCGTTCGGTGCCCCCAGCGACTCGCCCGCGACCCACAAGTGCTTGGCCGCCACGGCCGTGGCCAGCAACTGCGCCGATGCTGGCAAGGCGGCAACTTCCGCGACCCCCAGCTTCTGGCCATCGGCGAGCGCAAAACGCGCCAGCCACGGCTGGGTTTGCTGTGGCGCCGCATAGGCGTGGTATTGGCCGGGCACCGCGATGCCAGACGCCAACAGCGCCAGATCGCTGGCGCGGGCCACGAGGTTGGCGTCCGGTGGCAGCAGCGCGGAGGTCCATAGGACGGCATCCGTCGACGACAGCCGGGCCAGCCGCACCGCGCCGCCGGCTGCCCACAGGTCCGTCGCCAGCAACAGCGCACCGCCGTCGTCCAGAGCGAGCAGGCCCTGCGCCTCTGCGCCCTGAAACACCACGACCTGCTTGGCGATGTTGCCCAGCGCATCCAAGCGCGCCAGGTCGGCGTGGTCCAGTTGGCTGGTCACGGCCACCCGCACGCCGTTGCTGTCAGCGACTACCGCCGCAAACGTCGTCGTGGCACTGCCGCCGAGCCGTCGCACGTAGATGGGCAGGTTGGCGACGTCGACCGCGACCGCCAGCCCACGCAGTCCCGACGCCGTGACACTGTCGCCAACCGCAACGAACCCCCACGGTGTGCTGGCGACCGATCGCAGGTGCTCGCTGCCGAGCGTGGCGACTGCGAAAACGCCGAGCGCACAAGCACAAGTGCCCACCAAGCACGCTTTTTCTGGTCCGCAGGGTTTGGGCGGTGCGGGCAGGTGCAAACACTGGCCGCTCGCGGGCGCGCAGGCGTCGTCACTGCACGGGTTGCCGTCGTCACAGTTGGGCGGCGCGCCGGCCTTGCAGGCGGCGGTCGCGCAGGTATCGCCCACCGAGCACGGATTGCCGTCGTCGCAAGGGCTGCCCTGCGCAGTGTGGGTACAGGCGCCGCTCAGCGGTATGCAGGCGTCGGCAGTGCAGACGTTGGCGTCGTTGCACGAGGTCGCTGAGCCCGGCAGGCACACGCCCTGGGCACAACTGTCGTTTGCAGTACATAGGCTGCCGTCGTCGCAGGGCGTGGCGTCGAGCGCGGTCACGATGCAAGCGCCTGTGGGGCAAGTCGCAACCGTGCACGCATTGCCGTCATCGCAGTCGGCGGAGACTTTGCACGCGCAAGTCCACGCACCAGCCTGGCACTGGCCTTGCACGCAGAGGTCGCCGGTCGTGCAGGATTCGCCGTCGTCGCAGGGCGTGGTCGCGGCGACTGGCAGGGCGACACAAGCGCCCGTCAGCGGGTTGCAGGTAGCCGTCTGACAGACGGTGGCCGTGCATGGTTGTGGCAGACCCGCGCTGCACTGGCCTTGGCCGTCGCAGCTGTCGCCGGTCGTGCAGGCGTCGCCGTCGCTGCACGCCGTCGCGGTCGGCATGGGCGCAAGCGAGCACGCCCCGCTTGCGACCTCGCACGCACCGACCATGCACCCGCCGCCAGGGCACGCCAGCACCGTCGGTACGCTGCAAGTGCCGTCGCCCGCACAGGACCACAGCGCGCAGCCACCCTGCTTGCCACATGCGGTGCCGGCGGGGTCGGCGAGGGCGAGGCAACTGCCGCTGGCCAGGCAGGTCCAGTGCGTGCAGGGACCAGCGCTACCCAGCACCGCGCAGTCGGCGGCGGTCGTGCATTCTGGCAGCGCGGTTGCCGTGGCGTCGCTGGCGTCGGCGGTCGCGGTGACTTCGGGGGCAACGCTGACTTCGGGGGCAATGCTGACTTCGTAGGTCACCTCTGCGGCGCCGTCGTCAGGCGGTGGCAGGTCTGCTCGGCCGGCGGCGTCCGTGCTCGGGCCGGTCGCCTCCCAGTCCGCCCCGGCAAGGGCGTCGTGCGCCACAGCGACTTCGCCGGCCACCTCGACTTCGGCGACCCCATCGATCGCTGCGACCGCATCCGGTTCGGCGGGTGCAGCGGGCGTACTGCACGCCACTGCGGCGAGGCAGCCGATCCACAGCCATGCCACCATTGGCGTCGAGATTGCGCGCACGGCTTGCGGCAGGTCGGGCGGTCGCGACTCGCTCATGGCGCCGCGACCACCGGGTTCAGGCGCATCCGCGCTGCTTGCTGTACGGTGAAGCTGAGCGCCGCACCGCCACGATCGGCAACGTCAGCCGTCATCAGGCTCGGCGGCTGCGCGGCGTCGTGGCCCAGGCCCAGAAAGTGCCCGATTTCATGGGCCAGGACGTTGCCGAGCCGAGTTGCGTCGCCGGCACCTGGCGCCTGGCAGTTGGAGGTGCCGACCACCACCAACGACGCCCCGTCGGGCCCACGTGGGCCACCGGGCATGCGGGTGCTGTGGCCGAGCAGCCGAAGGGGGACGCCGTCCACGCCTGTCCAATCCAGGCACGGCGCGACCGCAACCACGACATCCAGATTGGCGTCGGCGTGGCTGCCGATCGGCGCGGCCTCGTTCAAGGCAGCCACCACGGCACTTTCCAGCTTGCGTTCGTCGCCCGCGTGCCCCAGGCCAAGCTGTAGTGGTGCTGCTATCGCCCCGACGGGCAACACCAGCGGTGCGCGAACCGTCACCTGCAAGCCAGCACTCTCCAAGAGCGAAACGGCGTGGGCGATGGGCTTGGCCCAAGCCGCTCTGTCCGCAGGCGTCGCGCTGGCCGCGTAGGCGAATCGTAGGCTGACCATGCCCTGGCCAGCGGGCAGCACCGGCGCGTGCCAGGTCAGCAGGCTAAAAGTATAGGGGCCGGCGGTGCTTAGCGCTGCGAGCGCAACCGGCTGCGCACTGTGGCAGGCCACGACCTGCACCCGCAGGTGTAGACCGTCCGCCGGCAATTCGTTCGCCGCCCACAACGCCTGCGCAAAGCCGCTGCCGGGCGCCTGCGCGCAACCCGGGCAAGCACCGTTCGGGTCGCTCCACGGCTGGCCTTGTGCCGTTTGCAAGTCGGTCAAACGCAGGCACAAGCCATCTTGGGCCAGCGGCGGCGCCAGCTGCCCGCGCACCAGGATGCTGCGAACCCCGGTTTGGGGTGTGAGGGCAAACGGCTCGCTCGTCGCGGTCGCCGCCAATGCCTGCTGACCGACCACGTGCCAGAGCCCTTTCGACGCGGGGACCCCTGCATCGATCGGGCCGCCTGCTGAGCTGGTCGAATCCGTCGCCGCTGCGCATGCCGCGAACAGCAATCCCATTGGCGCAGCGTGGGGACGCATCAGCTATTTGAGAGGGCTGTATTCGACCGCACCGATGTCGCAGCCATTGCCTTTGAAGCGCTTGGTACCCATGGCATCAAGCAGGCTGACCGGCGCGGCCTTGCAGGCATCGTAATCGGCCTTGTCGATGACTGGCGACCCGCTGGTGGGCCACATCACCCGCACATTGCCTTCCAGCTTGGCGCTGCCGAGCTTGGCCGGCTTGGCGCCGTAGGGCTGGCAAGTCGTCCCGGCAGCCATGGAACTACCGCTAACTTTGATGACGCTGATGAGCGAATTGGTGACCGTCAACTTCGCAGTTGGCGTCTTCCGGCAGTCCAGCTCAGCCGCCGAGCTGCCGCTTTCGGAGAACACCGAATTGACAATGGTGGCTTCGCCATCGAAGTATGCCGCGGTTTGGTTCTTGCCAATCAACGCCGAGTTGCCTGCGATGGTCACGTGGCGCAATACAGTCGTGCCGAGGCTGTACAGGCCGCTGACCCCGTTGCCCGGCTCGTTGGCGCTGATGGTGACGTTGGTCAGCGTCAGCTTGCTACCGGCGCTGACCGCGACGGCGCCGTCCTGGGCGATGCCGCCGTAGAACGACGACTGGCTCACATCGCAACTAGCGCCGCCGCCGCACCACAAAGCGCCGCCAATGCCCGCAGTCAGGTTGTAGTCAAATCGCACGTTGGTCGCAGTAAACGAAGCGCCGACGCCGAATACACGCACGCCACCGCCGCCGTCGGACCACACCGTCTTGCCGTTGGCGTCCTTTTGACTGGCCGCCGCCTGACCCATGTTCTTGACGACGTTGCCGCCGGTCATGGTCACGATCGCCTCCTTGCCCCACGGCGACGAGATGTACAGGGCGCCGCCGCCGTTCGCGGCAATGCCGTTGTAGAACGAGCAGTCTTGCAGCTTGAGGGTCGCCCAGTCGAGCATGCCCGACCCGGCGCGCAGCGCAATGCAAGCGCCGTTGCCACCGAGGCCGTAACCGAGCGCCTCGTCGTTGGCTACGCTGACTGCGCAGTTCTGGAACTTGATGCCCTTGATGGTGACGGCATTGGCAAAGGTCACCAGCGCCCGGTACTTGTTGGCGCCGTCGATGATGACGGTCTCGTCGCCGATTTCGATGACCTTGTTGTAGTTGAGCGCCGGCAGCGGCGATTTCAGGGTCAGTTTGCCGCCAACAAAGAAGCGGATGGTCTTGAGCTTGGAACCGCCGCCAAAGAGGCTCTCATTCTGCTGTTTGGTCTCGGCGAACGACAGCGCAGCGCGCAGGCCGCCTTCGGTGTCGTCCACCAGCGAAGTGACGGCGTAGTCGCAAATCGTGGGGCCAGGCACGCAACCGCCGGCTTTGCAGGTGTCGGGCTGGGTGCAGAGGACGCCATCACTGCATGCTGCGCCGTCGGCGATATTGGTGTGACCACAACCCTTGTCGGGCTGACAGAAATCGTTGGTGCACGAATTGCCGTCGTCGCAGTTGGGCGGTCCGCCGCCCAGGCAAAAGCCGAATGCGCACAGGTCGTCCAGCGTGCACAGGCTGCCATCTTCGCACTTGGGGCTGTAGGTGTTGCTGCAGCCGACGTTGGACACGCACTTGTCGGCGGTGCAGATATCGACGTCGTCGCAGTCGTTGAGCTTGCCAGAGTTGCACTGGCCGCCAGCGCAGAAGTCGCCCACCGTGCACAGTTCGTTGTCGCTGCACGGATTGTAGTTGTTCGTGAAGACGCAGGTGCCCACCTTGGGGTCGCAGTAATCGTTGGTGCAGATCTTGCCGTCGTAGCAGGCCTTGATGCTTGTCACCTTGCAACCTGTGAATACACTGCATGTCTCGACCGTGCACACGTTTTCGTCCTTGTCCGGACAGACAACGTCCTTGCCGGCGCAACTGCCGTTGGTGCACGTATCGGCCGTGGTGCACTGGTTGAAGTCGTCGCACGGCACCGTGTTGGGGGTGCCTTTGCAGGTGCCCAAGACGCACTTGTCGCTGCTGGTGCACAAGACGCCATCGTCACAAGCGGCTGCATTGTGCGTGGCCTTGCAGCCCGATTTGGTATCGCAGCTGTCGTCGGTGCAGATGTTGTTGTCGTCGCACACCTTGTTGGACTTCTTGCACTCGCCGCCCGTGCAGTATTCTTCGGTGCAGGCGTTGCCGTCGTCGCACTTGGGCGAGCCCACGGGTGTGCCATACACGCAATTGCCAGTGTAGGGGTTGCAGCTGTCCGCCGTGCAAGGGTTGTTGTCGTTGCAGTCCTTGGTTGTCGCGGCGACACACACACCGTTCTTGCAGTCCTTGCTTTGGCTGCAGGCGTTGCCGTCGTCGCACGAGATGTTGCCGGTGTTGGTGGTGGCCGGCGTGGCCTGGCAGCCATTGACGGCGTGGCAAGTATCATGGGTGCAGCCGTCGGCGTCGTTGCAATCAGAGTCGACCTTGCACTTGCCGACAAAGCCCCAGTCCTGCTTGAGGTCGGCCACCGCGACGGCCAGCTCGGCAGAGCTCAGCGCTTTGTCGTAGATCTGCAAAGCGCCCAAGGTGACGGTCTTCAATTTGAGCCCGTTCGTGGAGCCCAATGGCGCGTACTCCATGGGGATCGAGCCCTTCTCCGCCTGGAGGCCGCCGAAGACGTACATCGCCGCCCCGGCTTTGGTGACCCGGAGCACGGCGATGCGCGGTTGACCGTAGGGCACGGTCGGCGTGAGGCTGGATACACCGCTGACCACGCCTTTGTTGTACGACAGCGTGCAGTCGACCCCGAAGATGTTGACGGACCAGGGCGCCGCAAACATCAAGTTGGCGACGCCGCTCGGGTTCTTGTCGTTCTTGAACACCGCCATCGCCGTCCACTCGTCTTTGGCTGGCCACATCACGTTGAGCTGCGCGAAGGTCAGGTCGACCGCCGTCTTGCCGTTGATGGCCTGGGTCACCACTTCGGGCGTATTAAAGTCGCCGAAGACCACCGCGCCCGTCAGCTGCGTTTGACCGGCCTGCACGCCGTACCAGGTGGCGACCTTCTTGCCGCTCATGACCAGCGATTTGCTCACGCGCGCGTCGAGGTGCAGCACCAGGTTGCTGTTGGCCGGCAAATCGCACACGTTGGGCCCCGCACACTTTCCAAGCACGCAGAAGTCTTCGACCGTGCAGAACTGGCCGTCGTCGCAGGGTTTACTGTCGAGCGACACGTGACTGCAGCCGGTCTTGGCGTCGCAGCCGCCGCTTTCGTCGGTGCAGGGGTTGTTGTCTTCGCACGATTGCGAACCGTAGGTGCAGCCGGTGGCCTTGGTGCAATACTCGATGCTACAGACGTTGTTGTCGTTGCAAGCCGCAGCGACGTCCAGCTTGAAGATGCACTTGGCGGCGGCGCTGTCGCAGGTGTCGACGGTGCAGGCGTTCTTGTCGTTGCAGGGCTGGTTGTTGTTGAGTGGGAACAGGCAACCCTTCGCTTCGTCACAAATGTTGACTGTGCACGGATTACCGTCGTCGCACAGTGCCTGATCGGCGGTGTGCAGGCAGCCCTTGGCAACGTCGCAACTGTCATACGTGCAGGCGATCTTGTCATCGCACTGACCAGCGCTCAGCGTTGCACACTGGTTCTTGTCGGTGCAGTTGGTGACGCCGTCCCAATCGCTGCGCATGATCGCGATGCCGGTCGTGCCGTTGCCGCTGTGGTAGCCGGTGCCGCCCGCCAGCAAGCCCGTGCTATGGGTCGTGATGGCTACCCATTTGTTGTTGAGCGGTTGCACGGGATAGCTGCCCTGCCAAAGCGGGTCGCCGCTGCCATTGAAAGCCGCGATGTTGCTGCCTGCGGCAATGTATACCTTCAAGCCGTCGGTGACGCCGCCGACTTGGTCGTTGCCGTTGAGCGACGAGATCTTCTTGACGACCACCCCGCCCGTGATGCGCACGAGGAGCACGTATCGCGAGCCACCTTGCGAGTCCGAGCCGGTGCCGTAGGCCCAGCTATGGCCAGCAAAGCCCATGACGCCATAGAAGTACTCGTCGCCCGGTCCACCGAAAGGGGTTCCTTTGTAGGTCAAGTTGTTAGGGTCGTCCCAAAAACCATCGTAGCCACCGCCGCCTTTGGAATTGGTGTAGCCGACGACCGTGCCAAGCTGAAAGCCGGTGGCGCGCTCGTCACCAGGGCCTTCATAGCTCCACTTGATGCTGGTCTTGCCTTCCGGCCCCCAATACACCACGTAGGCATCGCCCTGACCGCCAGATTGTCGCCAGGCCGACAAATACGGGTACTGCGTTTCGCCGTTGACGACGGCCATGTCGGTAAAGACCGCCTCATTGCCGCCGAGGTCGTAGTCCAGGCTCCCCGCCGGGCTGCCAAACTGTGCGACGGAATTGCCGTTGCTTGCGGCGATCCGCGAAAGGTGCGCGCGCCCAGGAATGCCGCCACGCCCGCCGGCATAGCAGAAGTTGGCCCACGGCGAGCACTCGATGAAGTGCAGTTGGGTCTCGGCGATGGTGCGCGTCCACTGCTCATGGCCGTAAATATTCCTACGCTTGATGATGCCGGTGTAGTTGCCCGCGCTGTCGTGGCTGAGGTTCATGTAGGAATTGGAGCCGTCGTAGACCTGCGACAGGCTGCCTGGACCCCACGGTCCGCCCTTGGTGCTGTCGAGATGGCTCTTGTAGTACTTGCTCAGCCCGTCGTTGCAGTTGCCGTCGCCGCCGCAAGTCGCTGTCGCGGAGCATGAAGTCGACGGCGTGCAAGACGTGTTGCTGCTCTTGTTGGCGAACTTGCAGCCGCTGGTCGGCTCACAGCTGTCGGACGTGCATTCCTTGAGGTCGTCGCATACCACCGGCTTGGGACCCTTGCACGCGCCGCCCGCGCAAGCGTCGGCGGTGGTGCAAGCGTTGCCGTCGTTGCACAACACCGCATTGGCGACGTGACTGCAGCCGGCGGCGTTGTCGCAAAGGTCGTCGGTGCACAGGTTGGCGTCGTCGCACAGCTTGGTGTCAGGGCCGTAGGTGCAGCCTTTGGCGACGTCGCAGGTGTCTGCGGTGCACTGCTTGCCGTCGTCGCACTTGCTGTTGTTGGGCGTTTGCTTGCAGCCGGTCTTGCTGTCGCAGCTGTGGCTGGTGCAAGCGAGGCCGTCCTCGCAGGCTTTGGCCGAGCCGGCAAGGCAGGCCTTGCCGCCGCAGGTATCGCCGACCGTGCAGGCATTGCCGTCTTCGCACGGCGCAGTGTTGGCAGTGTTGGTGCAGCCCTTGATGGAGTCGCAGGCATCGTCCGTACACAGGTTCTTGTCGTCGCAGGCCGCAATGCTCGCAGTAAAGATGCAGCCTTTGACGGCGTCGCAGGCATTTGCCGTGCACAAGTCGCCGTCGTCGCACAGGTTATTGTCGGCGAGGTACACGCAGCCTGTGGTCGGGTGGCAGCTGTCGGCCGTGCACGCCACGTTGTCGTTGCAGGTCACGCCGGAGCAGGCGTAAAGCGGGCAGTTCGGCTTGCTGCCGTAGGCGCCGGACGGGCTCATCTTGAAGATCGTGCTGATGTTGGAGCCACCGGCGTCAGTTCCGGACGGCGCGACCACCAGTCCGTCCACAGTGCCGAGCAGTCCCGGCTGGCCGGTGCTGATTGGACTCGACAACAGGAGTTGTTGCTGCTTGACGAGGTTGTGGTTGAAGCGGGTCAGCAAGATGTTCCACTTCTGGGTCGCGACCACTTTGACATAGCTGGCGTTCCAAACGTTGTTCGCCCCGTCGATGATCAGCCCCGCCGTGTCGGTGCCGTTGTAGCCAGAGCCAATAAAGTCCTTGACCTCGCCAAAGTAGCTGCCGTTGGAGTTGATCTTGACCGCCATCGAACCGTCACCGCTCGAGCATGAAGCCGACAAGAACCAACCTTGCGTCGCGTCCATGAATGCGCCGCCGGACACGTTGTCGTTTCCACAGGGGTGCGCGCCGCCACTTTTCGTCTCGTTACCCTGATCATCGAAGATTCGCCACCGGATGTCGTGCGCAGTCCCGGCGAAGGCGTTGGTGTGACCGCCGACGAACACGCCACCGTTCGGAGCCGGGGCCACCGCGTAGCAACGACTATCGCCACCCCAGAGATTCTTTTCGTATTTCTGCGTGCCGTCCGTGCCAAAGACATCGAGGACACAGCTGTGGCTGGCGCCATTCGCCTGGTCGCGCGTCAAAGCAAATCCGCCCTGCGGCAGACCCGCTATGGCGAATGCTGCATTGTAAGGCGCAACCTCGCCGAAGCCTTTCTTCCACAGCAGCTTGCCTGTGGCATCGAACACAGAGATGCCCGGGCCGTAGTTGCCCGAGGGCGGCTGGATCACGCCGCCCACGCCGATAAGGCCATTGCCGTCCACTGCAACGTAGCGTGCGCCCTGCCCCGTGGACATACCGGCTACGCTGGTCAGATTGATCTCTTTTACGACGTTGAAGTTGACGTCGGTCAATCGCAGGTACCAACTGGGTCCGCCTGCCGCCGAAATCGCATAGCCGCTCGCCGTGCGCGCCAAGCCATAGATGGTGCGTCCGGCCACATCTGTCGAGTAGTACGCAGGCGTCCCGCTGCACGCCCCCGATTTGCAGGTCGGGTTGACCGCACAGGTGTCGGTGCCCACACAGGCCGTGCCATCCGCAGCGTTGGCGAACTTGCAGCCAGCCACGGTGTCGCAGGTGTCCGTCGAACACGCGTTGCTGTCATTGCAAAGCGCAGCGTGCGCGGTGAACTTGCATCCCGTCGCCGGCACGCAAGCATCCACGGTGCACGCCACGTTGTCGTTGCAGGTCACCGGCGTGCCGCTGCACTTGCCCTGATCGCAAGCATCATTGGCTGTGCACGCGTTGCCGTCTGTGCAATTGGTCGCACTGTTGGTCGTGTTCTTGCAGCCAGAGGCCTTGTCGCAGGCGTCATCCGTGCAGGCGTTGCTATCATCGCAGCTGGCCGCCGTGCCACCGCAGGCGCCGCTCGCGCATTTGTCGGCCGTCGTGCACGCATCGCCATCGTTGCATGCCGCCGTGTTGTTGGCGTGCTGGCAGCCATTGACCTTGTCGCAGCTGTCATCGGTGCAGGCGTTCTTGTCGTCGCAGTCCAGCGGATTACCCGGCAAGCACGAGCCATCCTTGCATGTATCGGCAGCCGTGCAGGCGTCGCCGTCGCTACAGGTGATAGTATTGGCCAGGTTGACGCAGCCCTCGACCTTGTCGCAACTATCGTCTGTGCATAGCTTCTTGTCGTCGCAGTCGACCGCCGTTCCGCCGCACTTGCCGCCGGCGCAGGCATCGCTGCTGGTACACACCGTGCCGTCGTCGCACGCCTTGTTGTTCGCCGCGTTGACGCAACCTTTGGCCTTGTCGCAGCTGTCGTTGGTGCAGACGTTCTTGTCGTCGCAATCGACTGGCGTGCCGGACACACACTGCAGGTTGACGCACTTGTCGATGGCCGTGCAGGCGTCGCCGTCGCTGCAGACCACGTCGATGGCTTCGTTCGCACAACCTTTGACCGGGTCGCAACTCTCCGACGTGCACGCGTTGCCGTCGTCGCAGTTGACCGCCACGGCCACGCACTTGCCATTGGCGCAGGTGTCCTTGTTGGTGCAGGCGTCGCCGTCGCTGCATGGCTTGGTCGACTGCACGTTGGCGCAGCCATTGACTTTGTCGCAGGTGTCGTCGGTGCACGGGTTTTTGTCGTCGCAATTGGTTGCTGCGCCCGGCAAGCACGCGCCGTCCGCGCAGCCGTCATTGGTCGTACACACCGAGTCGTCTGTGCAGGTCGCCGTGTTGTTGAGCTGCACGCAGCCCTTGACCTTGTCGCAGCTGTCGTCGGTGCAGACCTTGCCGTCGTTGCAGTCAAGCTTGGGGCCCGGGATGCAGTCGCCATCCATGCAGGTGTCGGTCGTCGTGCATGCGCTGTCGTCGGTGCAAGTGATGGCCAGTGGCAACAGCGCGCAGCCCTTCTGCGGGTCGCACTTCTCCGCCGTGCAGGGGTTGTTGTCGTTGCAGTCGATGGCCGAACCAGCGGTGCACACGCCCTGCTTGCAGTTGTCGTCCGCGGTGCAGGCGTTGCCGTCGCTGCACGCGGCCTGGTTGGCCACGTTCTTGCAGCCGCCGACCTTGTCGCAGCTGTCGTCCGTGCAGGCGTTGTCGTCGTTGCAGGCCAGCACCTTGCCGGGGATGCACGCGCCCTTGGCGCAGACGTCGCCGTCGGTGCAGGCGTCGCCGTCGTCGCATGCCGCGGTGGTGTCGGTGTGCACGCAGCCCAGCGACACGTTGCAGCTGTCGGCGGTGCAGCCGTTGCCGTCGCTGCAGTCTTTGTTCTGGCCCGGCACGCAGTTGCCGAACAGGCACACGTCGCCGACCGTGCACGGGTCGCTGTCGCTGCAATCACCCGGCTTGGGCGTGTAGACGCAGCCGGTCTTCTTGTCGCAGCTGTCGTCGGTGCAGGTCTCGCTGTCGTCGCAGTTGACTGGCTTACCGGCCGTGCACTGGTTCTGCAGGCACACGTCGCCCTTGGTGCAAGCGTCGCCGTCGTTGCACGCTGCCTCGCTCGGCGCGTGAATGCAGCCCTTGGCCGTGGCGCAGCCGTCGAGGGTACAGGGGTTGCCGTCGCTGCAGTCCTTTTCCTCATCGCCCGTGCAGTACTGGCCGGCGCAGGCGTCGCCGACGGTGCAGACGTTGCCGTCGTCGCAGGTCACGTCGTTGGCGAGGTAGACACAGCCCTCGGTGGGCTTGCAACTGTCGTCGGTGCACGGATTGGCATCACCGCAGGCGATGGCCTTGCCGGCGGCGCAGGCGCCCTCACTGCACCCTTCACCGCTGGTGCACGCGTTGCCGTCGTCGCAGGGACCGCTGGCCGGACTGTGCGCGCAGCCGGTCTTGGCGACACAGCTGTCGAGCGTGCAAGAGTTGTCGTCGTCGCAACCCTTGGGGGCGCCCACGCACAGGCCCTTGGCACAGCTGTCGCCCGTGGTGCAAGCGTTGGCGTCGTCGCACAGGGTGGCGCTGGCGGCCAGCTTGCACGCGCCGCCTTCGCAGGCCAGCGCGGCACAGGCCAGGCCAGTCGCCGCACAATCGGCGCTCGCCTCGCAGTTGCTGCCACAGCCGACCACATCGCTCGATTTGCACTTGCCGGTTGCCGGTTCGCAGGCGTCGAACGTGCACGGTTTGCCATCGTCGCAGCCCAACACCGCGCCGGGCACGCAGCCAAAGTTGGCGCAGGTATCGCCCTGTGTGCACAGGTTGCCGTCGTCGCAGGCGCCCTTGCTGGCGGCGTGGGTGCAGCCCAGGTTGGGGTCGCACTTGTCGGCGCTGCATGGGTTGCCATCGTCGCAAGTCAGCACGCCCTGGCCTTTGCAGATGCCGACCGTGCACACATCGCCGGTGGTGCAGGCGCTGCCGTCGTCGCACGGACCCTTGGCCAGCGCGTGGCTACAACCTTTGCCGGCGCCCAGGCACAGGTCGGTCGTGCAGGGGTTGCCGTCGTCGCAGGCATTTTCGGTGCCGCCGCACACGCCGCCGTTGCACAGGTCGCCGCTCGAACACGCATCGCCGTCGTTGCACGGTTGGTCGACAAACGCGACCACGCACACGCCGGCTGCGCACACGGGTTCCGTGCACGGGCTGTCGTCGGCAGGGCAGTCTTTGTTGGCCGCGCACAGTTTGCCGCAGCCGACGAGCGGCGTGAACACGCAGCCGCCCTTGGCGGTGTCGCAAGTGTCGGCGGTGCAGCCGTCACCGTCGTCGCACGGCAGGTAGGTGCCGCCCAGGCACACGCCGTCGCCGCACTCGTCTTCGATGGAGCACGGGCTGCCGTCGTCGCACGGTGCGTTGGTGGCCGTGTACTGGCAGCCGGCCTTGGGGTTGCACTGGTCCAGCGTACAGCTGTTGCCGTCGTTGCAATTGACGGCCTGGCCGCCGCCGCAGGCCTTGGCGTTGCACGCTTCGCCAGTCAGGCAGGCGTTGCCGCTGGCACATGGCGCCTTGTTGGCCGCGAACACGCAGCCAGTCTTGGGGTCACAACTGTCGTCGGTGCACAGATTGCCGTCCTGGCAAACGGCCGACGTGCCCAGGCACAGGCTGGCCTTGCAGCTGTCGCCGCTGGTGCACGGGTTGCCGTCGTCGCAAGCGCTGGCTGTCGCGGCCAGGCTGCAGGCGCCATTGGCGCAGACGCTGGCGGTGCAGGGGTTGTTGTCGTCTTTGCAGTCGCTGTCGGCTGCGCAGGCGGCGCCGCAGCCCGCGACGTCTGCGTGGCCACACTTTGCGGTCTTGGGGTCGCAGCTATCAGCCGTGCAGCCGTTGCCGTCGTCACAGGGGCTGGCGGCGCCTGGCAGGCAGGCGCCCTTGGCGCACTGGTCGCCGGTTGTGCAAGGGTTGGCGTCGTCGCACCCACCAGCGCCGTCGGCAAACTGGCAGCCGGCCTTGGCGTCACAGCCATCGACGGTACACGGGTTGCCATCGTCGCACTGCTGCACCGGGCCGCCCTTGCACAGGCCCGCCTGGCACTGGTCCATGACGCTGCACAGGTCGCCGTCTTCGCAAGCACCCGACAATTCGCTGTACTGACAGCCCTTTTTGGCGTCGCAGCTGTCGGCGGTGCAGCCGTTGGCGTCATTGCAGTCCTTGGCTTTGCCGGCACAGGCGCCACCTGAGCAGCCATCGCCGGTCGTGCACACACTGCCGTCGTCACAAGTGGCCGTCGATTCGACTGCCGCGCACACGCCGCTCATGCAACTGAGCGGCAGGCAGGGTACCAAGCCGCCCACGCAGTCCTTGTCGGCCACGCAGCCGGCGCCGCAGCCCGGCACTTTGGCGTAGACGCAGGCACCGCTGACGACCGAACAACTGTCGGCGGTACAGCCATTGCTGTCGTCGCAGGACTTGGCGGTGCCACCGACGCAGTTGGCGCCCACGCAGGCGTCGCCCTGGGTGCACGGGTTGCCATCGCTGCAGGCCTGGCCACCGGTCGTGTGCACACAGCCTTTGTCCGCAAGGCAGGTGTCGAATGTGCAGGCATTGAGGTCGTCGCAGTTCGCCACTGGACCGGTCTGGCAGGCCTGGTCTTTGCACACATCGGCGACCGTGCACACCGCGCCGTCGGTGCAGGTTGACGCGTTGGCCAGATGCACACAGCCGGTGCCAATGTCGCAACTGTCGTCGCTGCACACGTTCTTGTCGTCGCAGTTGACCGTCGCGCCCCCGCACTTGCCTTTGTCGCAGGTGTCCTTTTCGCTGCACGCGTCTTTGTCGTCGCAGGGCTGGCTGTTGTAGCTGACCTCGCACTTGCCGGTCGGGCAGGCCCAGTCGGTGCACGGGTTGCCGTCGTCTTTGCAGTCTTTGGGCGTATTGCAAAAGCCGCCGCAGCCTTCGAGTAACGTCACGTCGCAGCTGCCGTCCACGGCGTCACAGGCGTCGAGCGTGCAGTTGTCGCCGTCGCTACAGTCTTTGGGCCCGGTTGGTTTGCACGCTGCGTCTTTGCAGGCGTCGCCAACCGTGCAGGGGTTGCTGTCGCTGCACGGTGTCTTGCTGTCCGCGTGCTGGCAGCCCAGCTTGGCGGCGCAGCTGTCGTCGGTGCAGGCGTTGCCGTCATCGCAGTTGGCGGCGGCCCCCGCTTTGCAGACACCGACAGCGCAGGCATCAAAGATGGTGCAGGCGTCGCCGTCGTTGCACTCGCCGGCCTGGTTGGCGGTACTGCACTTGCCATCGGTGCCGCAGCTGTCGGCGGTACACGAGTTGCCATCGTCGCAGGCATCGACCGCGCCCGCACAGACGCCCGCCGCGCAGCCATCCGCCGCGGTGCAGGGATCGCCGTCATCGCACGTCGCCGTCGTCGGCGTCACGCCGCAGGCATCGGCGACACAGGTGGCCTGGGTACACGGATTGCCGTCGTCCTTGCAGTCGCCAGCGACCTTGCACGCGTCACCGCAGCCCGCCACGGGATCGGCGGCACAGTTGCCGTTGCTCGGGTCGCAGCTGTCGACCGTGCACGGTTTGCCGTCGTCGCAGTTCTTGGCGACCGCGCCTTTGCAGCCGCCATCAGCGCACGTCTCGCCCACGGTGCAGCCGTCGCCGTCATCGCAGGCGCCGCTGGTGGCTTGATAGCTGCAGCCGCTGGCCTCGCTGCAAGTGTCGAGCGTGCAAGAGTTGCCGTCGTCGCACAGGCTGACTTTGCCCGGCGCGCAAGCCTTATTCGCGCAGCTGTCGCCTTGCATGCAGACCTTGCCGTCGGTGCAAGAGGCGGTATTGGCGGTATTGGCGCAGCCGCTCTTGCTGTCGCAAGCGTCATCGGTGCACAGGTTGTTGTCGTTGCACGCGGCCTTGCCAATCAACACCGCGCACTTGCCGGCCTGGCATGCCGCGACCGCGCAGGGGTTGGCGTCTTCTTTGCAGTCGCTGGTGGCGGCGCACGGCAGCCCGCAGCCCTCAAAGGCGACGTTTTCGCACTTGCCGTCGGCGCCGTTGCAGCTGTCGACCGTGCACGCGTCGGTGTCGGCGCAGTCCTTGGCCTTGCCAGCGCACTTGGCGTTGACGCACGCGTCGGCAGTGGTGCATACATCGCCGTCGTCGCAGCTGGCCTCATCGGTCTGACCGTTGCAGTCGTTGTCCTGACCGTCGCAGACTTCGGGCTTGGGCACGCAGGCTGGCGTGGCATCGGCAGATGCGTCTGTTGTGTCGCCGACCACCTCGCCGTCGCCGGTGCTGCCGGCGTCTTCGGCGTCACCCACCACCGCGTCGCCGCCAATCGGCGCCGCTGTGACCGCAAAGGGCAGGGCGTTGCTCGCACCGCCGCCGGGCGCAGGATTGACCGCCGCGATTTGCAGCGTGCCTTCACCGACTAATTTGGCCGCAGGCAGCGTGCCGCTGACCTGCCCGGCTGACACGAATTGGGTTGGCACGCCCTTGCCGTCTACCGTGACCAGCGCGCCTTGCACCAGACCACTGCCCTTGACCGCCACCACCGTGTCGCCGCTGCCCGCGGTGACGCCCGACGGTTCCAGGCTGGTCAGCGTCGGCTTGCCGTTGGGCGGGCCATCGACGTTGAACGCAATGGCCTTTTCGAGCAGCTGGCCGCCCCCGTGTCCTTGACGCGCACGGACGCAGCAAACGGGCCGGCTTGCGCTGGCACGCCGCTCACGCTGCCGAGCGGACTCAGCGCCAGACCCGGGGGCAGAGCGCCGCCGTTGACACTCCACGAATACGGGGCCTTGCCTCCGGTGGCTTTGAGGTCAAGCGGACCGAACACCTCGCCCACCTTGGCTGGGGGCAGCGTGGCTGGCAGCTGCATTACCAGCGGCGGCCCTTTGCGCTTGACCGGCACGGCGATCGAAAAGTGCGTGGTTTCTGCGAGCAATTGGCTGTTCTTGGCGTCGTAGATGGTGTCCAGGCCGACAAACTCGCCGCCCGCCGAGGGTGCCAGCACGATTTGCAGTTCTTCGGGGTCAAGGCCCGCCACAGCGGCCGGATCGACCGGCACAGCGATCTGGACAGGTGCTGCAAAGGTCTGCCCTTCGGGCCCCAGCTGCAGCGCGGCCCCGAGCGGAGCGCCGGCGGCCTCGACCTGCGCCGGCGGCGGCACGGCTTGGACCGTCAAGTCGACGTCGGCGGGCAAGGCACCAGCTGGCACCTTGAGCTTGGCGCCGGACTTGTGCTCGACCGCGCCACCCTCGGCGCCCAAGGTCTTGGTGACCGGCGCAGGGTCGGGTGTTGCAACGTCTGGGGCTTTCCAGGTGTCGGTGCCGGCGTCCGGTTTACTGGCTGCCGGCAGCGAGCCGCCGCCGCAACCCATCGCAGCGACGGCCAGCGCGGTCACGGCGCACAAGGTCGCCAGAACTTCGCGCAAGCTTGCGAATTTCCGGCAAGAACCCGGCGCAAGCAGTAGTGAAATCTTCACATGGCCCCCATCAACGACTTTGCATCGACGTAAGCGCCGATGGCCTGCAGCACTGCTGCGTCGGCGGCGTCCCCGCGGCGAAATTCTTGCGCGAAGCGGTCCAGCAGCGCCTGCCGCGCGGCTGGTGACTGGCCCGCCGCGCTGCCCAGCAAGGTCGCCAATTGCACGGCCACTGCCGCGTTGCGCTCGGTCAAAAGCCGCGCCTTGGCGGTGTCGAGCACCAATTGCGGCAGCGCTGCCGTGGCCGGCCACTGCAGCCGCAACGTGGCGACCAACGACGCCGCCACCTGTGGCGCAGACTCGCTCTGCAGCCACCCGGCCAGCCAGTCGGCTTGCGGGTGGACCGCCTCTTGCGGCAGCGCGTGCAGCGCATCGGCCACGCGCCGGCGGACGTCGATCTCGGCGTGGCCGCCGAGCGCCTTCAATTCGGGCAGCAGCTCGCCCGCCGCTGCGTTGCCGGCACCGTTGACCGCCGCAACCAGGCGCCAGCTATCCGTTTGATCCTGCAGCGCGCCGCGCAGAGTCTGCACGATACCTGTCCGCTCAGCCGCATCCAGGCCATCGCTGCGCGCCATCGCGCCCAGCGCCGACAGCGCGGCATTGGGCGACAGCCCGGTGGGATCGCCACCCTGGGCCGCCGCGAGCGCCCGCACCGCGGCCACATCGCTGGTGTCGATGCCTTCTGCCGTTGCCAGGTTCAGCAGCGCATGCAGTCGCATCGCCGGCGGCAGCCCGTCTTGCTGTGCCAGCTGCCGAAGCGCCAGCCGCGCTGCCGGTGTCGAGGCCCGGCTCAAAGCCGCGAGCGCCAGGCGCGCCCAGGTATCGTCGCTGTACCGCGCTGCTCGACCTTGCAGCCACACCCGCAGTTGCGCCGCGCCATCGGGGTTGGCAAGCAGCCAGGCGTGCAGCTGGCGCAACGCCGCCTCCAGGTGCTCACCCTGCGGGTCGGCGTCGCTCAACAGCCGCAGAACGTCGGCGGCAGGCATGCCGTGCAGCCGCGGGTCGTCGCCCAGGCGCGCGGCATCGCGCAGAGCCGCATCTGCCAACAGGTTGCCCCAAACCCAGTCGGTGCTGTCCGGGTCCACGCCGGCCAGGCGCTCGGCGCCCTCGCCAGAGGCCGCCGTCAGGCTAGCGTGCACCTGTTGCGCCTGCACGTTGCCCGCGGCCAGTGCAATCGTCTGGTCCAGCAGCGCGCGCACGGGCCAGAAATCGTCGCCCAGCGTCACCCGCAAGCCAGGACCGTCGACGAGCAGGCCGGCCGCCATGCGCTTGGTGTGGTGGTAGCCCAGCATGCGCCGCTGGACCAGCGTCTGGTCGCCGGTACGGTTGCGCACGGCCGCGAAGCGGTAGCGACCGCTGCCATCGCGCCCATCACCGCGGACCACTTCGCCGTCGCGGGCCGGCAGGGCAAAATCGAACGTGGCCAGTCGCTCCTGGACCTGTCGGGCCTGCGCCAATTCGGCGTTTTGGCGCCAGGCGTAGGCAACCTGGCGGCAATCGGCACCCAGGCGCAGCAGTTGAACAGGGGCGTCCGCAAGGGCGCCCTTGGGCGTACCGAGCGCTGATGCGACCGCAACGACCGTGGTGCCGTCGGTGTCGTGGCGTAACCCGCGCATGTGCAGCCGCCAGCGTTGGGTCGGCGCGCCCTCTGCCTCGGCCTTGCCGTCGTACGAATGGACGTCCGCCAGCGCCAAAGGGCAGCGCGCTACGGCCTTTTCGGCAACGGCCGGGCGAACTGGCGGGCGCACCGCGCCCACGGACCGTGTTCTGGCCCCGCTATTTGTTTGCGGCCTCGGCGCAGCGCCCTCACCCGGCCACAGCCACGCTGCCGCCCCAATCAACGCAATCGCCAAGCCCGCGAGGCTCAGCCAGCGACGTTTTTTCGCAGACGGCGGCATCAGGTGTTCTGCTCTGCGCTATTGCTGTTGAACGTCGAAGGGCTGGAAATCGAGCGTGAACCCCATGCTCGTTTCCGCGGTCGCGAGAAAACTCGTCAAACCGCCCCAGCTGACTTTGAGGCACTCCCAGTGACCGAACGAGGGCGTGCAGATGTCCAAGATGCAGATCTCGCCCAGGCCCAGCAGCACGCAGCCCTCGCCAAACAGCGAGAACTCGCCAATCTTGCCGACGACTTTGATGTCGGCAAAGGCGTTGCCCTTGGTGCGCCATTTTTTGGCCGTGTTGGCCACCGCATTCCAGCGCAGCCCAGCGGTCGCCGCCCAGGTCGCCTTCATGACATAGCCGTCCAGGCCAACGGAGCCCTTGAGATTGAAAAGCGTTTTGGTGTAGCTGACCGTGCCATCGATGACGACTTGACCGGTTTGCTGCAGGTACGCCTCGCTCGACTCGTACATCACCTTGTCGTTATCCACTGGATACTCGCACACATACGGCAGCTTGGCCTCACAGCCGACATGCGACTTCGCCGCATCCAAGGCGAGCCATGGCTTGGTCTTGACCGCCTGACTGACCAGTGGCCCGGTGTAGTCGGTCGAGTACGTGGCTGCGGTCTCATCGGGCGCAACGGCCGCACAAGCACCGTTTTCTGGCTCTAGCGACGCATCGAGGAAGGCCCAGTTGGTCGGAGTGGAACTCTTGAGGTCGGTGCCATAAGGCTTCCAGCCGTTGTCAAAAAACACCTTGCTCATCAGATAGTGGTAGTCCTTGCCCGGCCGGTACAAGCCCATGTAGAACGGTGTCTGCCACTTGTTGGCGATCTTGCGCAGCCCGGCTGCGCCCGCCGCCTTTTCGTGGTCCGAGGGCACCGTGGCCGCGATGGCGGCACAAGCCGCGGCGTTCTTCCAGAAGGTCCCAGACTGGGTGCCCTGCTGTTCGTAGCAGCCAATCCCGTTCACCAGTTCGCATTTGGGCACGGTGGTGCTCTTGGCCAATGCCAGGCCGAGTTTGAGGCTGCCCGGAATCTGCATGGGCGGCTCCACACAGACCACGTCGAAAAAGCACCACTTTAGCCCGTCTGAGCTAGCCTGCTTCGCCACGAAATTCAGCGCATCGACGAGCGGCCCCAAGTTGGCGGTGCCGCCGAACTCGTTCTTTGATTTCTTGGTGTCGACCGCGGCATTGAGCGCGAACTTGAAATTCTCGGCCACCGTGTACTTGTCCAGGTCCAGCGTCAGCAGGCTCAAAATGGTCAGATACCCGGACACATAGTCGCTCGCTGCGGGTGCGGTATCGTGGTATGCCCCAGCCTCGAGGACGTGCGTGGTTTCAATGGTTAGAAAGAACAACAGGTTCGCCCACGCCTTGGCACCGAGGCGCACGTGGCCGTCCATGACCTCGCGGTAGCCGCCGCGAAACACGCGGGTAGACAACATGCCGCCGGCTGCGATGGGGTAGAGCTTGGTCTTGCCCATCTCCAGGTAGTCGCTGGTCCCGGCGTTGGCGTTGGCGTTGGCCGCACCGGCCTCGCGATAACGATGGATGCCGTAGTCCTTGCGCACCCGCGCCACTACAAAGTGGCTGCTAGCGCAATTGTTGGCCTTGGCGTCGCTGTCCAGCCCCGCTTCGACCTCGGTCGTTTGGGCACAGACCCGCAGCTCAAACAGGGCCGCCTTGGCCCAGTCGCCGGTGGTGATGCGCTTGCGCACCGCATCGGCAAGGCGCGCTTGCAAGGTGACGCTGGCGCCTTTGGCGATGTCTGACCCGCCAACGACCCGCACTGCTGCCGCCTGCGCAGTCTGGCCATCTGGGGCATCGACGGCGTGGTGCTCGATTGCTTGCCACACGTCGCCTGACCCCGCGGGTCGAATCGCCAGGTCAATGGCCGCCGATGCGGGCGCGCCTGCCTTGCTGCCGCCGAGCACGAGCGCAGCGGATGCCGTGACCAGCGGCCCCTGATCCAGTGTGGGCGCCAGTTCGTCCGGGTCGACAGCATCGACCTCGACACCGGTCTTGGTGGTCCCATCCGCGTTGCGGGTTACTTTGGCCGCGCGGGCCTGCACGGGCTTGGGTCGCTCGCCCAGGTATTCGACAACTGCGACGCTGGACACCAGTGCCAGGTCGCGCAGGATCACATCGCTGCCGTTGCTATCGGCGATCGTCGCCACGCCGCAGCCGTCGCCGCGCAGCACGCGACCCATGCCGCCACAGGCCGCCGACTGGTCGATCGTGGCGCCCGTGGTTGCGGCGCTTGCCGTGCTGGCGCCGGCAGGACGGTCGTCGCGCGCCGGCACATAGCAGACCTGCTGCGGGTCAAAAGTAGTGGCGATGTGCAGGTCCGGTGCACCGACCAGGGCCGCGCAAGCAACCGGGACCGGCCACTGCGCCTGCAACGCCAGCTTGCGCGGACCCGAACCTGCCAACTGCGCCGTCGCGTCGACGGGTAGCAACCCCAAGATGCACGACTGCTTGCGGGACGGCGAATGCGCGCTGACCGCGACGCTGGTGCGCAGCGGCGCGGACAGCAACTCCAGCTGCAGCGAGGCCGCCACCGGGTGGTCGATCCGCAGGGGACGGTCTACTGCGCCACTGAGCCTGAGCGGGCCCATCCGTACCGCGGCTACGTGCGGGCGTAGCGCAGCGTCGGCAGGCCGGCAGCCGTTGCCGGCCGCGACCAGACCTTCCGAGCAAAGCGCGATCTCGTTGCTCGGGTCGTTGCCTGCCGCACAGCCGAAGGTCAACCACAGGCTGGCGGCCGCCGCAATACGCACAGCCACTCCGCGCAGGGCGATCGCTAGATCGCTAACCTCCGAAACAGTTGACAGATAATGCCTACCGCGATCAACTGGTTTGCCGCAGACCTGTGATCTGCGGCGGCCCGCCGTGACACCTGGCGAACTAATCAGTGAACTATACAAGG
>SXRM01000305.1 GCA_005792545.1 Pseudomonadota bacterium
CGCCAGGCCAGCCGCCGCCGCCCTGGCCCGCACTGGTCACGCAGCCCACGCCCGGTCCGCCACCGCCGCCGACGACAATGTTGTAGGTTGCGCCCGGCGTCACCGCCACTTTGGTGGCCAACACGTAGCCACCCGCGCCGCTGACCGCACCGGCTTGGCAGTCATTGCCGCCGCCGCCGCCGCCGGCGCCGGCCACTTCCAAGGTCGCCAGTTCCTTGACGCCAGGCGGTACGGTAAAGGCCTGGACGACGCCACCGACGTAACCGTAAGTCACGGACTTGAGCGTGACGCAGCTCTTGCCATCGCCGGTGTAGCCTGGCTTGCAGGTGCAGGTGAAGCCGCCCGGCGTGTTGGCACAGACAGCGCTTGGCGCGCAGCCGGCCGTGCCCGCCGCGCACTCGTCGACGTCGACGCACGACTTGCCATTGCCAGCGAAGCCGGCATTGCAAACGCAGGTGGCGCTGCCGATGGTGTTGGTGCAGCTTGCGTTCTTGTCGCATCCGGCGCTGCCGTTGGCGCACTCGTCGACGTCGGCGCAGACCTTGCCGGTTCCGGCGTAGCCGGGTTTGCAGGTGCACAGGAAGGCGCCGGGCGTATTGGCACACGCCGCGTTCTTGTCGCAGCCGGCCGTGTTGTTTTTACATTCGTCCACATCGACGCACACTTTGCCGTCGCCGACAAAGCCGGTCTTGCAGGTGCAGACAGCGCCGCCGGGGCTGTTCAGGCAGGTGGCGTCTTTGTGGCAGCCGGCGGTCCCGGCCGCGCATTCGTCAATGTCCGCACAGACCTTGCCGTCGCCTTTGAAGCCCGCCTTGCAGGCGCACGCAAAGGTGCCGGGGTTGTTGGTACACAGGGCATCTTTGCTGCAGCCGGCCGCGCCGGTGACGCACTCGTCGACATCGGTGCACGCTTTGCCGTCGCCTGCAAAGCCAGCCTTGCACTTGCAGACGAAGCCGCCCTGGGCGTTCTGGCAGACCGCGTCTTTGTGGCAGCCCGCGATGCCCGAGCCGCACTCGTCGTCGTCGTTGCAGGTCTTGCCATCGCCGGAATAGCCCGGCAAGCAGTCGCAAGCGAAAGAACCTAGCGCATTGATGCACTTGGCGTTGACTGAGCAGCCCGAAGTGCCCAGCTTGCACTCGTCGATATCGACGCAGGTCTTGCCGTCCCCTGACCACCCGGTCTTGCAGGCGCAGGCGAACGAGCCCGGCAGATTGGTGCACGCGGCGTTCTTGTGGCAGCCCGCAGCGTTGTTCGAACACTCGTCGTTGTCGACGCAGCTCAGGCCGTCGCCCGTATAGCCCGCGTTGCAGGTGCACAGCGTCTGACCCGCCTCGCCCATCGCACAACTGGCTTGTACGTTGCAGGCTGAAGGTCCGCCCCCGGCGGCGACAGCGCAGGCGTCGACAAAAAGCGCGAGGTTTTTGACGAACCAGCCCGTGCCCGTCGCGCCGCACGGACCATTGAACCGAAAACGCAACTGCACGACCTTGCCTGCCATGGGCGCGGCATTGAGCTTGACCTTGGCAAAGTTGCTGGCCGCGGACGGCACGGTGGTCAGGTCGGTCCAGGGCAGGGTGCCGGTGCGCCACTGCACGGTCGCCTTGGCGTCGGTCCAACTTCCGGCCGCCTCGAATTGCAGGATGAGCGGCGTGCCGGGCGCCGTGTCGGTTAGGTCGTAAGGCGGTGAAGTGGCATGAGCTTGCAGAGCGGTCTGGCCCGAACCACAGGCGAGGTCCTTGCCGTTGTTGACGTTGAGCGAGCAGACGGTTGCGGGCACAGGCAGACCCACTGCGGTCTTGTCGACCTTGAATTGAACCAGCCCCACGGCCGTCGGGTCAGCGGCCTCTTCGACGGCCATGGTCCACGCCACCAACGCCGGCTCGCCGCAAGCGAACTTGAGCGCTACGGGCAGCTTGACCGGCTTGCAGAAGGGGTTTTCACTGGGCTTGGTGGCGCAACCGCTGGTGGGGTCGCAGACGTCTTCTGTGCACGGCAAACCGTCGTTGCACAGCTTGGGCGCGCCAGCACACTTGGCGTCAGCACAGCCGTCGGCTTCGGTGCAGGCATTGCCGTCGTCACAGGGCAGGGCAGCAGGCGTCGAAGCGCAGCCGGCCTTGGAGTCGCAGCTGTCATTGGTGCACGGATTGGCGTCGTCGCACACGATGGACTGGCCCGCGCACTTGCCGACCGCACAGGCGTCGTCGTTGGTGCAGGCGTCGCCGTCCTCGCAAGGCGCAGCGTTGGCGGTGTACTGGCAGCCCTTGGCCTTGTCGCAACTGTCGTTTGTGCAAGGGCTCTTGTCCGTGCAATCGATGGCCGTACCGACACAGGCACCGGTCACGTCGCACACATCAGCTTGGGTGCACGCGTCGTTGTCACTGCACGGCGCCGCCGACAACACGTGCGAGCAGCCGACCTTGGGATCGCAGCCGTCATCGGTACACGGGTCGCTGTCTAGACAGGCGGCGAGCGTAGCATTGCCATCCTTGTCCTTTGGATTGTCGATCTTGCCGTCGCAATCGTCGTCCAAGCCGTTGCAGACCTCAGAAGTTGCAGGTAGCGGCAAGCACGCACCCAAGCCGCCCGCAACGCAGGCACGCGTGCCTTTGCAGGTGGCCTTGTCCGCCCCGACCGCGGTGGCGAGGCAGGTCGTTTGCAGCTTGCTGGCGCCCGCCGCGACGCTGCATGTGCACTGCAAGCTGTTGGGCACACACTGCTTGGTGCTCTGCCCATCGGCGCTGTTGACGGTTTTGCAGCCATATGCCGGTGGGCACTCGCTGTCGGCCGCGCACGCGCTGGCGCAAAACCAGCCGCTGGCACCGCCCGAGCCGTCGATGTCGACGCAATGGCTGGTCTGGTCGCCGAGCGGCCGGCACTGCGCCGACTTGGTGCACGGATCGCAAAGACGCGGCCACTTGGCGATGCACAGTTCGACTGTCTTTTTGGGATTGCCGGCGCTGTCTGTCTTGAACACGGTCGTGCAAACGCTGCCTGCGGGGCAGACGCCCTTGTTGCAACGTTCGGCACAGCGCAGGCCATCGAGCGTGTCCGCGCATTGGCTGTCGTCGGGGCACTGGTCGTCGCCCTGGCACGGGCAACCATAGCCGCCGGGGCAGCTGGTCTTGATTTCCGGAGCCCCGCTGTCGTTGGCCGCATCGCTGCCGCTTGCAACATCGCCAGTGTCGACGGGGTCGCCGCAACCCCAAAGCGCGGCAAACGCAAGGCCTGGGCCGACCACCCATCGGGCAGCGGCCGCCTTTCGCAGCGCTAAGAGGGTGTATTCAAAAGAACGCCGACTACGGCTCACGATGCATCCCGGCATGCGTTGTTGCTCCTTGTGCCCTCCCTGCGGCGTGCCGCAAGCACGCCTCAGTCGGTCCCCGCGTCGCGCCGCACCTTCCGGGCGCCTGATGACCCTCGTGTCCGGCATATGATGAATACACCCTGTAAGCGACTGGAAAACAATAAGTTGAAGGCTCTCGGCAACCAGCGGAGCCGCAAGTCGGCCTTCGAGGCCGCGCGCTGGCAACCCACGAAACAAGCAAACTGGCCATGGAAATGATTGAGTAAATCACTTCCAGGCGCTATGCGTGCCACCGCCACCTCACCGACCCCAGGGCCGCGGGCCGTGAGCGCCGCGGAGCGCTGGCATGGTATGCGAGCGGCTGTGGCGGCTCAAGCGCGGATCGCGCAAAAGGGCTAATGCGCCCAAGGCGTCTGCGCCTCGTCGGTTGCTGGCGGCCCGTCGCCGAAGTGCTAGCATGGCCGAGCCCGCAGGCAGGGCCGAGCCCACCATGTTGCGCTGCCCGAAATTGCTCGCCATCGCGTCAGTCTTGCTGGCATGCACGGCACCAAAACCAAAAGTGCTTCAGGCCGAGCGTTGCAACTCCGCCGCCGACCTGCACGCCTGCGCTGCCGACAACGCCCGCCTGACTTGCGACCCGCTGACCTCGACCTGGGTCACCACCGGCTATTGCCCGACTGGGACCGAGTGCATGCTGGCGGTCCTGCCGGCGGGGGCAACACCGGTGGGTGCCTTTGCGGCTGGCTGCACCGCCGCGACCGCGACCGATGCGGGTCCGACCGCAGACGGCGGCAAGCCCTACATCGGTCCGGGCACGCCCGTCAGCGGCGGCCCAGCCGACAGCAGCGATGGCGATGGCCCTGGCGACGCGCAGCTGAGCAAAGTCGACGCTCCGTCCGGGCTGTGCGGCAATGGGCTGTGCGACCAGGGCGAGTCCACAGCGTCGTGCGCCAAAGACTGCGGCCCGCCCGTCTGCGGTGACAACGTCTGCACCGCTCAAGAGAGCAAGTCGAGCTGCGCGTGGGACTGTCTATCCGGCGCCCCTGCCGGTGCCGCGTGCATGGTAGAGAAGTGCCCTGGCGCTGCTGCGGCGTGCAAAGCGTCCACTGCGTGCATGCTCAAGCTGGCGCAAGTCTGGGCGTGCGCGAAAGGCTGCGCGCCGTGCCTGAACAGCTGTCTGCAACAGCTCGGCACCGACTCCGTCGCTTATGCTGCGGCCAGTTGTGGCGGGCAGCAGTGCTTGTAGACCAATTCTACTTGGCGAAGGTCTCGCCGGCGCCGCCATTCTCGGTCAAGCGCCACGAACTGCACTTTGCGCTCGCGGTCAGCGACGCGGGGAACAACAGGCCCCAGTTTGCAGCCTGTGGTTTGGTCCAAGTCAGGGCAACCGTGGCGCCGTTGAGCTTCCAGGTGCCGGCGGTGGTGACGATGCCGCTCCAGATACAGACCGCGCCCGGCGGGCAAGGGCTCACGGCATCGCTGCGCGAGAAGGTGCCGTTCGCCGCAAAGGTGTAGGTGCTCGGGTACTTGCCGTCGTTGAGGTCGTCCCAGCCGCCGGCCAGTTGGTCGACAACGATGGCCTTGGGCGCAAACGCCTTGTCGGTGCAGCAGGCGCCGGTGCTCATCACGCCGACGCCAGCGGCCGCGGCAGAGCACGAATTGCCGTAGGTCTTGCCGTTGCAGCCACACAC
>SXRM01000306.1 GCA_005792545.1 Pseudomonadota bacterium
GCCCAGACTGCCTTCAAAGTGTCTGTAAATCAGCGGCCTTACATGACGACCACACATAACCGAACAGGCATGTCGCCAACCAGTTGATTCTGCTAGCTATGCCTTCGTGGTCAAGCGCACTCTCTGCGATCTGCGCCCCGCAGCCGCGCCCCGATTGCCCTGCACGGCTACATCCGGCACACTCGCCGCAAGGCCGGCCCGGGCCTGCACGAGCGCGCACCATGACCCGACCCAATGGCCTTTCCGTGCTGGTGGCCGAAGACGACTACGAAATCGCTGACATGCTGCGCATGACCCTGGCCCAAGCCGGCTATGCCGTCACTGTTGCCTGCGACGGCGAAGAAGCGCTGGCGGCGGCCATGGCCAACCGGCCCGACCTGGTCGTACTCGACGTCATGATGCCGGCTGTCAACGGCTGGGAAGTGTGCAAGGCGCTGCGCGCCCGGCCCGAGTTTGCCGATGTCGGCATTTTGATGTTGACCGCCATCGGGCCCAACCTCAACGAGATGACGGCCGGTCTGTACGGCGCCGACGACTTTCTCGACAAGCCGTACCTGGTTGAAGATCTGCTCGACAAGCTGCGCGCGCTGGCCGACAAGCGCGGGCGCCGTGCGAACGCAACGTAAACCGCCCGCCCTAGTAGGCGAAACCCGAAGTTCGCGTTGGGATGGGGTTTGATTTTGTAGTGGAAATCCGCTGTATGCTCCGCCTACTAGCAGCTTGTATCGTCAAGGCGGCTCACCGCCCCCTCGCGCGCGTCGGCGCGCTCACCCCTGCCTGCGGCCGCAGTGGCGGCCGCGCGCACTTCGCCCTTGTCGCGCGGCGGAACCCGCCGCGAACTTCGGGCCTGAAGTACTAGTTCGCCTGCCTGGGCTGGAAGCCACCATGAATGCACCGCGCGCCCCTTTGGCCGTGCACACCGGGTCGCGCGCGCGCTGGGCCACTGTCTGCGTGCTCGCCGCTGCGGGGGCTCTCGCCTGCGCAGCGCCTGAATCCGCCGCGACGGTGACAGTCTACGCGGGCAGCGACGTTGCCGATGCAAGTTTGGCCGCCGAGATCACGACAGCGGATGCCCCCGCACCGGGCAGCGACACCGTCGGCGTTGGCCCGACCACGCTGCTGCCGCCCGGCGAACCCATTGAAGCGGTCAACAACGGCAGCTACTTCGCGCGGGCCCGCGACGTCATCCAGACCGCGCAAAAAAAGCTCCGCATCGTGCAGTTTGAGGTGACCCAGGGCGACGGGCCGCAACTGCTGCTCGCCGCGACCATCAAGGCCCACCAGCGCGGCGTCGACGTGCGCGTGCTGCTCGACGAAGAGGTGCCCTACAACGCCGACGCGCTGGCGCAGCTCAAAGCCGCCGGCGTCAATGCCAAGTACGACAGCCCCAAGCTGCGCACCCACGCCAAGATCGTCGCCAGTGAGCAGGGGTTCGTGCTGGGCTCCACCAACTGGAGCTCGCCGTCGATGACCAAGAACAACGAGACCAATGTGCTGGTGCGCGACGAGGCGGCGATTGCGCAGCTGCATGCCTGGATCGATAAGCTGTGGAGCGACTCGAGCAAGAACCAGTCCATCGGCAGCGGCAAAAGTGTCGTGGCGCCGTTGTACGCCGATGGTGGCTACGCAGCGGTCCTTGGTCCTTTGGTGGACGCGGCCAAGACGCGCGTTTGGTTGTGCACCTACGGCATGAACCTCGACCCGTCCAGCGCGTCGTCGCCAGTGACGCAGATGGCCAACAAGCTCGCGGCGGCCAAGAAGCGGGGCGTGCAGGTGCGCGTCGCGTTGGACCAATCCGGCGACTGGGCCGAGGTCGGCAACGACATCAACGCAGCTTCGGCGTCGCACCTGCTCAAGATGGGGCTTGAAGTGCACAGCGATCCGACGAGCGTGGTCACGCACGCCAAGTTCGTGCTGGTCGACGACACCTTGATCTTGGGCAGCAACAACTGGGGCTACGGCGGGATGCAGCTGTACCACGAGATTGGCTGCAAGACTGCGCACGCCAACACCGTGTCGACGCTGTCCACCTATTTCGACAAGCTGTGGGCCGCCTCAACACCGTTCGCGCCTTGAACGCAACCGCGCTGCGCAACTCGACAACCCGGCCGACCCGGACCACACTAGCGCCGACTCCCGCGACGGCGGCCCGCGCCCGGACGCGAAAGGTAACGTGATGCAGCCACGCCCGACCCCAAGCTCTGGTGCAACTGCCCGCCGGCCGCGCTGGCTGTGCGCGACAGCCTGGCTGTGTGCCACGCTGACAGCCTGGATTGGCGGCGGATCGGCGCTGGCGGAAGAGACCCTGGTGCTGACGCTGGTCGACCTGTCGCACGAAGAGGCGGCGACCCGCGAGATCGCGGCCGACATGGTGCGCGTGCTCAAGAAGACCAAGAACGTGCGGTTCATCGACCTCGATGGCCCGCTCAACCTGGGCGGCGAAGAGATCCAGACGTCGAGCGCCAAGTCGGGCGACCAGGCCTTCAAGGCCGCGATGGCCAAGCTCGATGCCGGCGACCACGAGGCGGCCGCGGACGAGTTCCAGAACGCGGTCGAAAACTACGCGGTCGCCTACGCCGTGCTGGCCGATTTGACGATCTATCCGCGGGCGCTGCTGATGCTCGGCGTCGCGCAGTTGCTGTCGGGCGACCCCAAAGGCGCCGACAAGACCTTCGAAAAAGCTGTGCAGGCCGACCAGAAGGTCGCCGTCGAGGCCGACCTCAGCAAGTACTCGCCCAAGGCCCAGGCTGCGCTGGTCAAGGCACGCAATGCCGTCGCCGCCCGCGAATCGGTCGAATTCGAGATCAAGACCGACCAGCCCAACGCCCGCGTCTCGGTCAACGGCCGCTCGATGGGCCTGACCCCGACCTACGCAACCAGCACCAAGGGCGACCAGCTGATCGCGATTGCCAAGCAGGGTTTTGCCCGCAAGATGCGCAAGGTCACGGTCGACAAGAGCGGCGTCGTCGTCGACGAAAAGCTCGACCCGGCGCGCCGCGCGGCGGCATTGGAATCGCTGCGCAAGGGCTTGATTGCCGTCGCCAATGGCGCGAGCAACCCCGAAGTGCTGAGCGAAGCGGAAGGCTTGCTCGGCACGCCGATGGTGCTGCTGTTGGCCGCCAGCGGGACGCGCGAAAAAATGAAGGTGTCGGTCGGCCTCGCCAACCTCAACAGCCGCCAGGTCATCAATCAGGTCACCCGCGATATCAAGTGGGAAAGCCGCGACAAGGTCACGCGCGAGCAGATCGACAAGCTGGTCGACGACGTGCTCAAGCCGCGCGTCATTGTCGGACCCACCGGTCCTGGTGTCGTCGAGGCCAAGCCGATCTACGCCAAGTGGTGGTTCTGGACACTCATCGCCGCCGTCGCCGGTGGCTCGATCGCCGCCTACAAGTATGCGTCGACACCGGACCCGACGCCGCCCGCGTTCCAGAAGGGTACCGGCGGCGTGCTCATCCAATTCTAGCGTGTCGGCGCCTATAAGCCCATCAGTTTTGCGCCGTTCTGGGCCCTGACTGCCGCGCCACGCTCGGTTAGGAACTGCCAGCGCAACTGCCAACGCGGAAAGTCGGCTGCGATCGCCAGCACCCGCCGCACGTCGGGCAGGCGCTTATGGCCAAGATCGACCTGCGCGACCAGTACCGGCAACTGCGGATGGTCGCGCACACTCGGAGTTTTCGGGTCCAGACCGGCCGCTGAAAGGCGTTCGTCCAAGCCGAGCCACACGAGCTCCAGTTCCGGTTGCGGCAGCGCGCGCTCGCAGTAGGCCTCCAGGTGCAGGCGCACCGCGGGCGATTCGCCGGGCACGACCGGCAGGCGCTCCGTTCGCTGTACAACCAGCAGCCGATCGATGTTCGTGGGCAAGTCGTCCAGGTAGCGTGCGACATCGCGCGGGGCACCGACCACGTCCAGGCGCATGGGGATCACCAGCCGCAGTTCGTCCAAGGTCGGCTGCCACCGCTCGCCGGGCTTGACCCGGGCCGCCGCGGGCGGGGTTGGCTCATCCGCGAGGTCGACCTGCAACGCCTTGACAACCAACAGCCGCGCCGTCGCCAGCTGTCGCAACTGAACGTCGAGGCTCTCGATGGCAGGCCGCGACGGCACCCGCCGAAAGTAGCCGGTGCTCTGCAGCTTGCCATTGAGCGCAGAGAGTTCCTTGGCGGCCGACTCGCGGCTGGCGTAGATCGCCTCGAAAGCTGCCTGGTCCTTGCGGGCGGCAGCAATCAGGGCCTCCACTTGCAGCGGCGGCAACGGCGGCGGCGGAGCCGGCGGTGGCGGCGCAGTGCACCCTGCGGCAAGCGCCGCGACAAAGGCGAGGGACAGCAGACTTCGCACGGGGAGCCACCGCGGCAGCGCGCCGCACCCCTTAGCGTAGGCAGATGCCGCCACTTGCGCCACCATTGCGCGGCCACCTGCGTGCGCCTACACTGCGCGCCATCGCGCCCTGGCGATCACGCGGTTCGCAAGCGGCAAGCGGTAGGCACGTCCAAGGACCGTAGCGAACGGTCGGGGCGGCCAAAAGGTTGAACCGGGCGCGCGCGCCCGACGGCGAGGCAGGTATGGCACGCTCCCACGACGACATTGAAAGCTACATTATTTCTAGCAGTTACGGCGCAGAGATCGCCGGACCCGGCACTTGGGTGCTGCGCGACCCGCAATGGGGCGGCGCCCAGATCGTCGTGCACCACAACGACCCGTTGGTGGTGTACCGCGTCAAGCTGTTCGACATCCCGGCCGGTTTGCCAGCCGCCAGCCGCGCCAAGCTGCTCAGCCGGCTGTTGGAATTGAACGGCACCGAAATGCTGCAGGGCGCCTACGCGCTTGAAGGCAACGCCGTGGTGGCCGTCGAGGTCATGCAGGCCGAGAACTTGGACCAGAACGAGTTCGACGCTGCGCTCGACTCGCTGACCCTGGCGATCGTGGACCACCGCGACGAATTTCTGACGATGTTGGCGGCCTAGTCGGCTGCCAGACCCAATTCCGGGCGCGTCGCGCCACACCCTTCCACCCTAAGAGGCATCTATCATGAGCTTGTTCGACCGCATCGGGTTGCTCGTCCGCTCCAACCTCAATTCTTTGGTGTCCAACGCCGAAGACCCAGAGAAGATCCTGAACCAATTGCTGATCGACATGCGCGATCAGTTTATCGAGGCCAAAAAGCAGGTTGCTGTCGCAATCGCCGACGAGAAGCGCCTGTACGCCAAAATGGCTGCCGCCCAGCAGGCCTCGGGCGAGTGGGAGCGCAAGGCGATGCTGGCCGTGCAGCACGGCGACGACCAGCTGGCGCAAGAGGCGCTGGCGCGTCAGCAATCCGAGGCGCAGCTGGCCGAGCAATGGAAGGGCCAGTGGATGGCCCAGAAGCAAGCGTCAGAGCAATTGCGCTCCGCGTTGCAGCAGCTCAACGTCAAGATCGAAGAAGCCAAGCGCAAGAAGGATCTGATGATCGCCCGGGCCAAACGCGCCGAGGCCCAAAAGACCATCCAGAACACCATGGCTGGGTTGAACGACAACTCGGCGTTCGACGCCTTCGGCCGCATGAGCGAAAAAGTCGAGCAGATGGAGGCCGAAGCCGCCGCCTCGGGCGAGCTCGCTGCCGACATCTCGGGTGCCAGCCTCGACGACCGCTTCAAAAAGCTCGAAGCCCAAAAGGGGCCGAGCGACGCGCTGTTGGCGCTCAAGGCCAAGATGGGGCTGATTCCGGCCAGCGCTGCGGCGCCTGGTGCCGCCTCGATCAAGGCGCCTCCCGCGCTGACCGAAGACGATTTTTCGATTCCGGACATCGGCATCGACATCAGCGACAAGACCAAAGCGTAAGTAGACCGGCCTCCCGTGGCGCTGTATCGGCTGCGAGCGGGGCTGCGCCTGGAGCGTGACGCCAATGGCGCCGCCCAGGTCGTCGATCCGGATCTGCGCCGGGTGTTGCGCCTGGGTGCCAACGATGCGCGAGTGGTGCAGGCCCTGCAAGCCGGCGCCACCCCGGCCCAGTTGGCAAAGGCGACGCGGCTGCCGCCGGACGAACTCGCCGGGCGCCTTGCTGCCCTCAGCCGTTTGTACCTGCTGCAAGGAAAGCGCGCACAGCGCCGCATTGCGCTGGGTGCCGACGCGGCCGCGTTCGCGCAAGCTTGCAAGCAATCCGCACAGACGGAGCCGATCCTGTGGCCGCCGGGTCGCGACCCGCCGCGCCACGTGTGCCAGGGCACCGGGACTTGCTGCGGCGCCACCTTCTTGGGGCCGCTGCTGCCCGGCGACCGCGTGCGCGTTGAGGCATTGCGATTCGGCACGCGGGTGCGCGAGGGCCAGACAGTGCGCCTGGGCGCCGATCCTGCGGGGGACGGCGATGGCATCTTTGAGATCGCGCAGTTCGGCGGCAAGGACCACACCGGCATGGCGCGCGGCGACGACGGCCGCTGCGTGGCCCAGGGCGACGACAGCCTGTGCGACATCCACCGCGAGCACGGCGCCGACGCCAAGCCGGTGGCGTGCAGGTTGTTTCCGCTGCGATTCCATCGCAGTCCGCTGGGCGTCCATGTGTCGCTCATTTTGGCGTGCGACGGGTACGAACGTGCGCGCGAGCCGGGGCATCCGTGGCCGACCCGCGAGGCGGAGGTTCGATCGCTACTAGCAGAGGGGGCCCCGACCGTGCGTCTGGCGGCGCCGGCCGAGATCGCCGTCGGGTTGCCGATTGCGGCGGCAGAATTCGCCTCCTTGCGCGACCACTGGTTTGCGATAGAGCCCACACTGCCAGACGGACGCAGCTGGCTCGCTGGCGTGGCGGCGCATACAGCGGGTGCGGCGACGAACCTTGCCGACACGCTGGCGGAAGGCCCGGACATCCCGGCCCCTGCCGACCTCGGTACCTTGGCCCGCAGCTTGCGGGATCCTGCACAGGCCTACGACGCCGACCTGGCCGAGCAGTACGCCCAGTCGCTGCAGGACCGCGCCCATGACCTGCGCCGGCGGCGCCAAGGCCACGACGCGCAGCGGTTGGACGACCTCGCTGCCGGGCTGCGGGCGCAGTTAGCTGGACGCGGTTTTGCCGGAGAGCATGCGGTAGAACCGCTCGCCCGGCGGCACGCGCACGACGTCGTAGCCAACGATCTCGCGGCCTATGTCGCGATTGGCCCCATCGACGTTGGTCTACGTGCGTTGGGGCGGCGGGTGATGCTCGTCGAAGCCCTGGCCTGCGCCCTGGCCGAGCGCGCAGGACGCCGCGCGGTCACCGCCGCCGACACCACCCGAGCCCTGCACGTCGCTTACCGCAGCGAGCCGGACCTGGCGGCGCTTGCCCGCTGCGAGACGCCTTGACCGAATCGCACCGCAGCTGCGGCCGCGCCAACGTCGGCATGTCGCTTAATTGCATCACAACAGCAAACAGTTAGCTTGGTCTGTGCTGGCGGTCCTCATGGAGTTCAGCGTGCCGGGCTGGATCTTGTCTTACTGGACCATTTGGTCCATGATGCGCGCCGCCAATGGGGCGGCTTTCGGCGTCCCTTGGCGATCAGCACGCAAGGATGCCGTTCATGACCTGGCCGACCCTGAGTTCATTCTGCCGTGTTTTCGTGGGGCTGGACCGTACGCGCGCGATCGCGCGGCCGATGCTGCTGGCCGTGGCGCTGGCTGCGTTGGTCGGCGTGCCCGCGTGCGACTACTCCGAGGTCACCGCGCACGGTCTGAACAAGAATTACAAGCCGATCCAGCCGATTTCGTACTCGCACAAGATCCACGCCGGCGACCTGCAAATCGACTGCAAGTACTGCCACTTTGGCTCTGAGAAGAGCAAGAAAGCCGGCATCCCGCCGACTGCGGTCTGTATGAACTGCCACAAGACCGTCAAGACCGAGTCGCCGCAGATCGCCAAGCTTACGGAATACTACAAGAAAGGCGAGCCGGTGCCGTGGATCAAAGTCCACAACCTGCCCGACTACGTGTCGTTCGATCACAGCCGTCACGTCAACAAAGGCGTGCAATGCCAGACCTGCCACGGCCAGATCCAGGAGATGGCCGAGGTCAAGCAGCAGAACACGTTGGCGATGGGCTGGTGCGTCAACTGCCACCGCGACTACACCAAGAACCCGCCGCCGGACCTCAAGGGCCGCCACATCTACGCCACCACCGACTGCACTGGCTGTCACCAGTAAGCCGACCCGGCGTCGCGACGACCCGCCTTTCCGACCGCATCCCGGCACCCGGTAGCACCCGGACCCGCCCGCCACAGAGCCCCGCAGGAGCCGCGCCGATGGACCGCCATCCCGAGCATCGCGATACCCCCTCGACCCCGGCCGTCGCCTCGCCTCGCCGCTTCCAGAGCGCCGACGAGCTGATCGACCCGAGCGTGCACGACGAGGCGCGCCTGTACGAAAACGGCAAGCCGCCCGTCGTCGGTGACGGCTCGGCCGTCGAACGCCGCGACTTCATGAAAGTGCTGGGCGCCACCTTTGCGGCGGCGACCACCGGCGCTGCTTGTGGCCGTCTGCCGGTCACCAAGGCGTTGCCCTACACGGACAAGCCCGAAGACGTCATCGTCGGCCGCGGCGTGATGTATGCGACAACCTGCCGCGGCTGCGCCGCCGGCTGCGGCCTGCTGGTCAAGAGCCGCGAGGGTCGGCCGATCAAGGTCGAAGGCAATGCCGGCCACCCGTGGTCGCAGGGCGGAGCTTGCGCCATCGGTCAGGCCCAAGTCGTCGACCTGTACGACGGTGACCGCCTGCGCCAGCCACTCGCCGACGGCAAAGCCGCCACCTGGAAAGAGTTCGACGCCGCCGCCGGCGCTGCGCTAAAGGGCTACGAAGCGGACGGCAAGGGCCTGCTGCTGGTGACCCCGACGTTGACCGGGCCGGCCGCGCGCAGCCTGGTGCAGGCGTTTGTGGCGCACTATCCGGGCAGCCGCCACCTGGTTTACGACGGGCCATTCGGCGCTGGTGCCATCGCCGCTGCGCACGCGCAGACCCACGGCAAGTCCGCGGTGCCGCGCTACGATTTCGGCAAGGCCGAGCTGGTGCTGAGCTTTGGCGCTGACTTCCTGGGCACCTGGATCGCGCCGGTGCCGTTCGCCAAGCAGTGGGCGGCCGGTCGCAAAGTCTCGGCCGACAAGACAACGATGTCCAAGCTGGTCGCCGTTGAGAGCCGGATGTCGCTGACCGGCAGCAACGCCGACGCCCGCGTGCGCATTCTGCCGAGCGAGCAACGCGGTCTGGTGCTGGCGCTCGCCGCCAAGGTCGCGACGGCCAAGGGGCTCGCGGTGCAAGTGCCGGCCGGCGAACTCAAAGGCGATATTGGCAAGCACCTGGACGGCTGGGTCAAGGACCTCGACGCCGCCGCGGGCAAGTGCCTGGTTGTCGCTGACTCGGCCGACGTCGCCGTGCAGGCTGCAGTGAACGTCATCAACGAGGCCCTGGGCAACTACGGCAAGACGCTGGACCTGGACGCGCCGTTCCAAGGACTTCAGGGCTCTGCCACCGCTGAGGCAGAAGCTCTGGACGCGTTGGGCAAGGCCGAGCTGACCGGTGCCGTGCTGTGGGGGGTCAACCCGGCCTACGACAGCAAGCACGCGGCGAAGTGGGCCGATGGCCTTAAGAAAGCCAAAGTGTCGATCGCCATCGCTGGCCGCCACCACGAGACTGCCGCGGCGTGCAAGCTGGTCGCCGCCTCCAACCACGCGCTCGAGAGCTGGGGCGACCACGAAGCCGTCGCCGGCCTTGGCGCGGTGCAGCAGCCGCTCATCAATCCGCTGTTCGACACCCGTCCGGGCGAAGATATCCTGCTCGGCTGGGCTGGCGTTCTGGACGCGGACGGCAAGCCGCAGACGATCCTGCCGTACCTGCGCCGCCAGTGGCAGATCCAGGTCGCGCCGCGCACTGCGGAGACCAGCGACTTCGACCGCCTGTGGGATTCCGCGCTCAATGATGGCGTGGTGGCCTTGCAGATCGTCGGCGAAGCCGCACCGGGCGCCGCCCCTGCCGCGGCTCCGGCCCCCGCGCCCGTTCCTGCGGCCGCACCCGCGGCGACCCCGCCGGGCGGTCCGATGGTCGCCCAGGCGCCGCAGCCCACCGACGAAGCCGCCGCCGCCGACCGCGC
>SXRM01000307.1 GCA_005792545.1 Pseudomonadota bacterium
CCGATGCGGTGGCGGCCTGATGGCCGCCGACTGCAAGCGGATTCCCGCCACCCATTCGAACCAGTTTGGCCCTGCGGCAGCGCCGGCGCTGCCGCCGCCAGGAAACTGCTGCCCGCGAGTGCGGTTCGCTGGGCTGTTACGTAACAAGGATGGTTGGTTGTAGCGCCACTACGGGCTCGATGGCGACGTGCCACGATTGGTTGGAATGGAGCTCCGACGGGGGCCCGCTAGCGAGCGCGACGGCCAGTAGGGTAGTCGCTTGGTGCTGGTGGGGCAATTCGCGCTTTGCGGTACGGGACAAGCCTGCTACGGGTGGCGAGACTTGCCCCGCCACGGATCGCCTGGCAGCAGTGCTACGAGGCGGTCAAGTACGGCAGCCATCGCCTCGTCAAACGCCCACGGCACGCCCGTTCGCAGAAGTATGCTCGTGTCGCGCCGAAAATCCGCATTCACGTGCTTGGCTGCCAAGTTGGCCTCAAACTCGGCTCGCGTGATCGGCCGACCTTCGGCGGCCATGTACTGGCAAAACACCTTGGCAACCAGCGCTGGATCGACGTCGCTGCGTTGCAAGCCCATCCAGAGATCAAACAAGTCGCGACCCTTTCTGCGCTGGAACAGTGCCCGCAGCTTGGTCGCCAACAATTCCTCGATGGCAAAGGTGGTCACCCGCGATGACCCGGAAAACCACCGGTTGCTCACCGAGAATTCGGCCGACGCCAGACCCAGCACGGCGAGATGCTCGCGGGTGTTGATTTCTATTTTCAAGCGCATGAGCAGCGGTGCAGCGTCTTCCGACGCGAACCGGTACATCAGGGTTGCACGACCATCGCCGAACTTGCGCTGGGGCTCGCCGAGCCATGGGTCCAGCGCTTGGCGAATCGCGTCCAAGGCAGGTCCGATGGGGCCGGGTGCGACTTGCACCAAGTCGATGTCTTCCGAGTACCGCGCGGCCGGCGCCATGAAAAGCTTGTGCAAGGCCGTGCCGCCGCGGAACGCCAACTGCGAGCGAACCAATTCTGCGCGGTACAACTCGACCAACGCGCGGCTGATGACGAGGTCTTGCTCAACCTGCCAATCCGCCTGCCAAGGGGCAGTGTCTCGCCACTGTGTCACGCAATCGCGGGCGATCATGCGTCGATCTCCACGGCCTCGTTGACCAAGACCCGCCACTTGGTGTCGCGCACGGCGCCGGCAAGCGGACTGGAGCGCAGCAATGGAATGAAGTTGCGGGGACATTCTGCGACATAGGGCAGCAGCACCGCAGCAACCTCGCTGTGGCCATTGGCATCGAGCAGGTGGCCGAGCCTCTGCGACCATCCAACCGGCGACAGGCGCGCGGCAGCGTCCAGTTTGTTGTGGTCAAGCCTGCCGGCCAATTCGGCAATTACCGTGGCCGCATTCGACAGTCCGCCGGCGCTGCTCGGGTAACCGACAAGTTCGAGCGCCGTCAATTCCGCTGTAGCCAACCGAAGCGTGGCGGTCTGGGTGTTTTGGCGCACGGTCGGCATCCGTTCGACGTCTGCGCGCGCGTTGAATTCGATCCGCACGCCGCCGCACCCGATGGCGGGGCGGTTGGCGCGAACCATGAGCTGCAGGGCCTGTGGTCGCTGGTGCGCGGCACCGTGGCGCTCGGCGGCGGACAACAGCGCAACGTAGTAGGGCTCGCCGAGGGCGGCCATCAGGGCGTCGACGAAATGATCGGCGGGCGGGCAGCCAAGGCTGCGGTATTGCGGCACGACAACGACAAAGTGCGACCGCAGCGGCTGCGCCAGATGGCCGCGCTTGAGCAGCCGGCGCAACTGGGCGCGGACGGCATTTTCACTGGCGCCGATGGCGGCGGTGGCTTCCGCCGTGGTGAACAGGATGCGGCCGTCTGCTTGCACGCGGTCAACGAAGGTGGCGGCGCTGGTTCGGCTGGGCGTGTCGGGCATGTGCAGCGGCGGCTCGCCGAGTTGTGGCGAGACGATTCTTGGCCAAAATAACGGTTTGCGGTATTTTGGTCAAGAGTTGTTTTCTAATACCCTGCCGTGCTTTCACGCCGCTTCATAAAGCACTACCGCTTCGCGCGTTAGAGTTTGCGCAAGTTGGGCGTTGGAATGTTGGAGTTCAACGAACTCAACGGGCGTCAGGACGACGATGTCGAACGCGGCACCTAGTCCGCGCAGGGCGAGGCGCAGTGGCACGGAGCGGCCGGCACCGGGCGGCAGGTTGGGGACCACGACGAGGAGATCGTAGTCGCTGTCGACGGTCATGGTGCCGCGGGCGCGGGAGCCGAAGAGGAGCAGTCGTGTTAGATCTGGGAAGACGGCGAGCGTGCGGGTGACGATGGTGGCGAGCAGGTTGGTTGCAACCGGACCGGCGCTCGAGTTTGCGGTGGTGCCTTGGGTAGTTGTGGTCATTGGCAGGTTCCGGATTTGCAGGTTTTGGTGGTGCCGCAGGGCGAGGCGTCCGGGAGGTTGGTGTGGTAGCAGCCGTTGTGGGCGGCGTCGCAGAGGTCGGCGGTGCAGGGGTTGGTATCCGCGCAGTCGGCGAGGGTTTTGGAGGCGCAGGGGCCGGAGTCGGTGCAGGTGGCGTTGCCCCAGGGGTCGGTGCGGACGAACTTGGCGTCTCCGCTAGCGCCAATCACCGCGAAGCCGGAGGGCATTGCGATGACATTGTTGGCATACTCCTGCGAGCCTCCGAATGACTTGTTGAAGACTGCATTGCCCAGAACGTCGGTCCGCACAAGCCAGAATTTGATGCCCTGTCCGCTAGCGCTGACCAGCCCTGTCAGCGCGAATCCGTCAGCCAGGGCAACCAGACCGCTCGCCGATTCGTCACCTGCGGCTCCGTATGTCCGGTCCCACAGCACCTTCCCTTGCGCGTCAGTTCGGACGAGCCAAAAATCGGCACCCCCGGCGCCCTTGGACATCGTGTTGCCGGCGAGCGCGAAACCGCCATCGGGAAGAACAGCGAGCTCGGCGGCGTCGTCAGCGCTATATCCACCGTATGTCTTGTTCCACAGCAAGTTGCCATTGGAGTCGGTCCGCACGAGCCAGAAGTCCAAGCTGCCTTTGGTACCCTGGCTGCCGGGCAAGTTCGACGAATTCGTCATGCCAAGCACCGCAATCCCGCCATCGGCCAGCGCTGCTACCGCTTGGGCTTGGTCCCATCCCGATCCGCCAAATGCCTTGTCCCAGAGGGCGCCACCTTGCGCATCCGTGCGGACCAGCCAGAAGTCGGCGTCGCCGGCGCCCTTCGAGGAGGTCTCCCCTGCCACGGCAAAGCCGCCATCGAGTGTTGCGGCGCAAGCGTACGCCCTCTCCTGATTTGCGGCGCCGTAGGTCTTGTCCCACAGTTGGTTCCCCTGAAGGCCTGTTCGAATCAGCCAAAAGTCGTGCGAACCAGCGCCCTTCGAATTCGTTGAACCCGCGAGCAAGAACCCATCCGCCAGTTGGAGCAGATCGTGCACCCGCTGGTCGCCACTCGTTCCATACAGGCTCTGCCACGACTTCTCTCCGTGGACGTCGGTCCTGACAAGCCAGCCCTGACCTAGCCCGTTGCCATTGCTCGTTGAACCTGCGATCGCGAAGCCGTCAGGTAGGGAGGCAACCGCATAGGGGTAGTCGTAGTTGGCTCCGAAATCGAACGTCGCCGTGAAAAGGACAGGCTTGCCAGCCAGACACTTCTGGGAACTGCAGGCGTCGCCAGATGTGCAGGTGTCACCATCGTCGCAGGGACCATCCTTGGCAGTGTGGATGCACTGGCCGGAAGCCTCATTGCAGTAGTCGACGTTGCAAGGGTTGAGGTCATCACAGTTCTTGACCGCCCCAGCCTTGCAGACCCCGGCCGAACAGGCATCTCCGACCGTGCAAACCTGCCCGTCGTCACAAACCGCCGTGTTGTTGGTCTTGACGCACCCCTGACCCTTGACGCAAGCATCATCCGTGCACGGATTCCCATCATCGCAAACCACCGCCTTGCCGACGCAAGCCCCCTTGCCGTCGCAGACGTCGTTCTGGGTGCAGTTGTTGCCGTCATCGCACGCCAGCGTCGTATTGACATTGCTGCACAAGTCGTTGACGCAGCTGTCCGCCGTGCAGGCATTGCCATCATCACAGCTTTTGCCCGTCCCGCCGCACTTGCCCGCGGTACACTTGTCGCCCGTGGTGCAGCCGTTGCCGTCGTCGCAGCCCGCCCCGTCGGCCCCAGCCGGGAACTGACACCCCAACTTCGCGTCGCAACCATCCGTGGTACACACATTTCCGTCCGCGCACACGAGTTTCGCCCCGGCCACGCATGCCCCGCCGCTGCAGGCGTCGTTCTGGGTACAGACGCTGCCATCGGCATCACACGCCTTGGCGTTGGCCACGTTCTTGCAACCCTGCTTGGGGTCACAGCTGTCGTCGGTGCAGGCCTTGCCGTCGTCGCAGTTCAGCGCCGCCCCAGGCAAGCAGGCCCCGCCGCTGCAGGTGTCGTCCTTGCTGCACACGCTGCCGTCCGCGTCGCAAGCCGCCTTGTTCGCCACCTTGGTGCAGCCGAGCTTGGCATCGCAGCCGTCGTCGGTGCACGGGTTGCCGTCGTCGCAGCCGAGCTTGGGGCCGGCCAGACACGCCTTGTCCTTGCAGGTATCGCCCGCCGTGCACACAGTGTTGTCGGCGTCACACGTCGCCGTGTTCGCCAGGTACACGCAACCGGTCTTGGGGTCGCAGCTGTCGGTCGTACACGGGTTCTTGTCGTCGCAGTTGGCCTTGGCGCCCGCGACGCATGCCCCATCGGCACAGGCATCGGCCACCGTACACGCCGATCCGTCCGCGTCGCAGCCCTTGCCCGCATTGGCCGGCGACTTGGCGCACTTGCCGGTCTTGGCGCCGCACACGCTCGCTTCGCATGGGCCGTCGCCGTTGGTCGCGCACACCACCACGCTGGCCGCGGCGACCGTACACTGGAACGGCGCCTTGCTCTTGTTGCAGACCAAGGTGCCGTTGCACAGGTCGCCATCTTCGTACAACGCGCAATCGCTGTCTTGCTGGCAGGCGCAGACGTTCTTGCCCGACCCGCAGCTTCCGGCCGCACAGAGATCGCCCTCGGTGCAGGCATTGCCGTCGCTGCACGCCGCGGTGTTGTTGCTGTGGCTGCAACCGGTCTTGGCGTCGCAGCCGTCGTCGGTGCAGACCTTGCCGTCGTCGCAATCGGCGGTGGCGTTGATCGGTAGCCCGGCGCACGACGAGTTGGCGCACACGTCGTTCTGGGTGCAGGCGTTGCCGTCGCTGCAGGGCGAACTGTTGGCGCTGTGCGCGCAGCCGCTGCCGACGAGGCAACTGTCGTTGCTGCACGGATTGCCGTCGTCGCAGGCCTTGGCCACGTCGATCCCCTTGCCTTGGCAGGTGCCGGCCGCGCAACTGTCGGCGTCGCTGCACACATTGCCGTCATCGCAAGCCGTGCCGTCGACCAAGTAGCCCGGCTTGCACTTGCCCAGCACCGGATCGCACTTCCAAGCGATGCACGGCTCGTTGGCGGGGCAGGCAGTGGGCTTGCCGGCGGTGCATTGGGTGCCCGCGCAGGTGTCGCCTTGCGTACACGGGTTGTCGTCGTCACACGCCGCGCCGTCGTTGGCCGTCGTCGTGCAACCGCTCGCCGGTAGACAGGCGTCGCTCGTACACGGATTGCCGTCGTTGCACGCCACCGCCTTGCCCGCGCACGTTCCGGCCTTGCAGGTGTCACCGCTGGTGCACTTGCTGGAGTCGTCGCAGTTGGCGCCGTCCGCTTTGACCAAGTTGGCGCAAACGCCGGATTTCAGATCGCACCCCTCATCCGTACAAGGGTTGCCGTCGTCGCATTGCGCGGCGCTGCATACTGGCCCAGCGTCGACCTCGGGCCCGAGCTCGGCGCCAACGTCGATGCTACCGTCGGCCACCTCGCCCGCCGCATCCGCCGTTTCCGCGACGACATCCGGCAATTCGGCCTCGGCATCGGTCGTGTCAGGCGCGGTATCGGGCGCGTCGGGGCTATCGGCCGCCGCGTCGGGCAAATCGGCGGCGACGCTGGACGTGTCGGTCGCAGTCACGTCGGTATCCACCACCACATCCACATCCGCCGCCTTCTGCTCGGGCGTGGCGAACTGGAACTGCGACTTATCGATTTCTTGCACGCACGCATTGGCCAGGAGCGCGAGCACGCCAAGCAGGGTCGTCAACAGTAGGCTTGCTTGCATCACCACCACTCCGCGCCCACATCCAGCAGACGACCTACTTCGCCCCGCCCAGCCGTGCCAATTCGGCCCGCAGCCGCGCAATTTCGGCATCGGCCGCCGACAGAGCCCGGCTCTTGTCTGCCAGCGCTTCTTCCGCCGACGCCACCAGATCGCGGCCCTCGGCGTCGCGGGCAATCCGCAGCAACCGCGATCCGTCGCCAGCGACCACCAACCACGCTTGCAACTGCTCGCTGTGCGCCGGCCCTGCGCCAGCATAGGTGCGCACGAAGAGCCCGTCGCGACTGCGGCGAAACACCTGCAGGGCCACGCGCTGCTGACTGCGCTTGTGCAGGTCGTGCTCGGCGTCGTAGATGACCAGCTCTTGGCAGCCCAACTGCGCGTACTTGGGCGGGTTGTCGCGGTAATCCTTGTGCCAGTCGTCCGACACGACCTCGACGGCAAAGCGCGGAGGGCTCGCATCGGGCCGCCAGACCTGCAAAACCGTCGGCGGCGGGTCAGCGATGCGATCGACAACCAGCACATCGGGCGAAACCTGCACCTGCGGCTGATCGGGCATCCACTGCACAAACACATCCGATGCTACGTGACCTTTCCCACCGTGGCGCTCGGCCAACCAACGCTCGACAAGGTGGGTCAGCAAGCGACTGATTTGGTCGTGCAACCACGATTGGCCCATGTCTTCCTCCTCGGTCAGATACCACGCCGACCAGTCGATTTCGGCGCGCAACAGGTCGGTTTTGGGGTGGCGAATCAACTGCGGCACCCGCGGCGGGCGGCGCAGGACCGCGGATTCGGTGGCGGTGACTGGCATTGGGGCAACCTCTGGCGGCAGTTGGGCCGCGACATGAGCTTAGTGTTCGACGACGCGCCCGGTCAAAACCGCAGCGCGATCAGCGCGCCTTGGCCGCTGGGCAGCACGGCGACCTTTTCGGGCACCCGCGCGAGCAACCACGCGCCCACGCCAGCTGCGACAACACCTGCGCTCGCCAGAATCGCCGCATTGCGGTAGTTGCCGTTCAGTTCTGTGCGCTTGCTCTCGTAGCTTTGGTAGTCGATGCCGGCGACCGTGCCGGCCTGCTTGTCGGCCAGTTGTTGGTCCAACGTCGCTCGCGCGTCGGCTTGCCCCAAGTACAGTGCTGCGCCGCCACCGAGCAGGGCCACACCGCCACCCAGCGCCGCCCACGCTGGCCAGTTGCTCGGCGTCTCCGCCGGTTTGGTCACGCCGACCACGGGCGCCGGATCCTTGGGCACCGGCACTTCGTCGAAGGTCTTCGGTGCGATTTCGGCCCGCCAGCGCGCGGCGTCGGCCTGGTCCGGCGCCTTGTCGGCTGGCAGGGCCAGGTAGCGGTCGTAGCCCTTGAGCGCCGCGTCCTTGTCGCCGGCCAGATGCTGGGCGCGGGCGAGCCGCAGGATCCACGCCACCTTTTCAGGCGCTGCGGCAAGCGCGTCAGTCCACAGGCCCACGGCGACGGCGTAATTGCCGGCCTTTTCGGCGCGGTTGGCGTCGTCGGCCTTGGCCTCAGCGCGCTTCTGGCGCAGGTCGTCGAGGTAGTTGTCGACTTTGGCTTTGACCGACGGATCCAAGTCAGGCCGCGCCAACAGTTCGCGGTACAGCTCGAGCGCTTTGTCGAGCTTGCCGGCCAGGTGGAAGGCGCGGCATGCGTTGTACAGGCCGACGATGGCGGTGTTGTCTTGGCGGTAGATGTCGAGAAACAGCTCGCCGGCGCGCTCGAAGTTGCCGGCGTCGTACTCGCGCTGGGCGGCGGCGATGAGTGCGGCTTGGGTCTTGGATTTGGCGGCCGCGGGAGGCGCGGCGGCGTGGACCGGTGCAGCCCCTGCGACCAGAAGCACGAGACAGACGCGCAGCAGACTCGACATCGGCAACTCCTTAGGGTCAATCAACCATGTTCAACCCGCCGCCCTTCTTGCCGGCTGGCTTTTCGGTCGGCGCGGCCTTCTTGGCAGGTGCCTTGCCGGCTGCGGGCTTGGATTCCGCAGCAGCCTTCGGTTCCGAGACGGGCGCGGGCGCTGGTTCAGGCGCGGCGTCTCCTTTTCTGGGTGGGGGCGGGCCTCCGCGCCCGCCCGCTGGAACGGCCCCTGCCTCCGGCACTGGAACAGGAACAGGAACAGGTGCAGGCGCAGCAACGGGCTCGGGCGCAGGCGCTACCGGCGCAGGAGCGGGAACAGCTACAGGAGCTGCGGCTGGAGCGGGCGCAGGCGCCGGAACAGCTACAGGCGCCGGCGCCGCCCCCGGTCTGCGCGTCGCCGCCCACACGCCCACGCCAATCGTCACCGCCGCCAATGCGCCGCCAACGACCAACGGCAACTTCGACCCCGCCTTGGCCGGCGCATCCATCGCCAGCGTGCCGCCCGTCACCGGTTGCACGCGCCCGTGCGGATCGGTCTGCAACGCCATCGTCGCCTGATCGTTCAGCGCTACCACGGCCGGCACCGCCGCACTCGCCCGCCGCAAGTTGGCCGGCGTTCCCGGACTCAGGTTGCCCGGCGTGCCCGCCCACGCGCCGCCAATTGCAGCCTCAAGCGCCTGCCGCATCGACCGCGCGTCCGCATACCGGTCCGCCGGATCCTTGGCCAACGCGGTCAGGATGACCTGCACGAACCCGTCGCTCAGCGGTTGCTTGGCGCGGACCCGCGGATCGGGCGGCGCTTCGTGCAAGTGCTTGCTCATCAACGCCATCGCGTTGTCGCCGGCGGTAAATGGCGGCCCGCCCGTTACGCAACAGTGCAAAATGCAACCCACAGCGTACAAATCGGCACGCAAATCGACCTTGCTGCCCTGCCACGACTCGGGCGCCATGTAGCTCGGCGTGCCCAATAGCCGTCCGGATCCGGTCATGTCGCTGTTGTTGACGCGCGCGATGCCGAAGTCCAAAACTTTGCACAAGATCTCGCCGCCGCCATCGTCGGTCAGCATGACATTGCCGGGCTTGAGGTCGCGGTGCACCAAGCCCTGGCCGTGCGCCTCTGCCAGCGACTTAAGGATTTGGATCGCGTAGTTGGCGGCCTCCGTCTCGCTCATGGTGGTGCCTTGGCGGGTGTTTTCGCGGATCACCTTGTCGAGGCCTTGGCCGCTCAGCAGTTCCATCGCCATGAACATCTGGCCGTCGTTGCTGCTGCCAAAGTCGTAGATGCGAATGGTGTTGGGGTGCTTCAGCCCAGCCATCACCCGCGCCTCTTGCTCAAACCGACCGACGAATTCGGCGCTGTCGTCGCCATCGACCGCCATGAACTTGAGCGCAACTTTTTGGCCGGTGCCCGTGTGCTCAGCGGCATACACTGCGCCCATCGCGCCCTTGCCGACGGTGCCAGTTACGCGAAAGCGGCCGGCGACAACTTCACCCAGGCGGGTGTTGGTCAGATCTGCCATGCGCGAACCCGGCGGCGTGAAACCGCTGTGCGGCGAGCGTAGTCCTCTGTGCGCGCGTTGGCAATACACATGGGCATTGGCCCACAACACCAACTTGACGAAGCGGATAGATGCTATGCACCGCCCGCCAACAACGGCGGCTCCTGCGCGACGGCGACTTGCCGGCGCGCCAAACACTCGGGGCCTTGCCCCGGACCCCGCGGCCTGCGCGGCCGGCGCCAAAGGCCTGCCGGCCTCTGGACTCCGCGGGGGGCCGTTCGGGCCCGGTCGCTTGAACCGAGCCGCACTGCCAATTGCGCAGCGGCGGGGTCTGGGTCAGGCTTCGACCGGCGCGCGGGCGTGGGGCCCGGCAGCGCCGCAACGGTTCATCACCAAGGAGACAGCCATCACCGGCTACTTTCGCCAACCTGCGGTCGGACAGACCGCCACCATCACCGATTCTAGCGCCAACGCCCGCAGCCTGTACATCGCTTTCGACATGGGCAAAGAGGCTTGGCAGTTCGCCAGCGGCGACGGCGGAAAATCTCGCCGCGAGGGCAAGATCGACCGCACCAACGTCGAGCATGGCAAGCGCGACCTGCTGGCGGAAGTCGACAAGGCCAAGCAGCACTTCGGGTTGCCGGCAGGTGCAAAGGTCCACGCGATGTACGAAGCCGGCCGCGATGGCTTTTGGTTCGCGCGCTGGCTCAACGGCACCGGCGTCCGTTGCCTGGTTGTTGACCCGTGCTGCATCTTGGTCGACCGCCGCGCCAAGCAACGCAAGAATGACGCCATCGACGCCCGGGCACTGCTCGACCTGCTTGTCCGCCACATGACCGGCGACCGCGAGGTCAACGTCGTGCCGGTGCCGCCGCCGGAATCGGAGGACGCCCGCGAACTCGGGCGTTTGTTGCACCGGCTCGGCCATGTTCGGCGTTCCCTGGCGTTTCGTGTCCAGTCGGTACTGTGGACGCGCGGCATCGACGTGTCTTACCGGACTGGCCTGCAGGCCGAACTCGGTGCAATGCGCTCTGGCGATGGTCGGCCGCTCGACCGCATGGTTCGGATGGAGGTCGAGATGCTGTGCGGCCAAATCGAGGTCATTGACCGTGACCTGGCGAAACTCGAACGCGAGCGTGTCGCCCAAGTCGAAAAGCCGGCGACGCTCGCGCAGCAGCAGGCGCACCAGCTTGAGCAACTGGTCGGCATCGGGCCGATCGGCGCCTGGACGCTGGCCCATGAGCTGTTCGGCTGGCGCGAGTTCCGCAACGCCAAGGCGTTGGGTGCCTACCTGGGCCCGGCGCCCACGCCGTTCTGCTCCGGGCAGATGAACCGTGACCAAGGCATCAGCAAAGTCGGCCCATCGAAGTTGCGCTCGCTCATGGTCCAACTCGGGTGGGCCTGGCTGCGCTACCAGCCAGCAGAAAGCGACATCGCCAAATGGTACGCAGAGCGCTTCGGCGCCACCGCCAAACGGTCGCGTCGCATCGGCATCATCGCCGTGGCCCGAAAGCTCGTCATCGCGCTGTGGCGCTATGCCAAGGACGGCATTGTGCCCGCTGGTGCCGAACTGAAGGCGGCTCAACACAAGAATCCGATTCCGACCCAGCGCGGCTTCAACGCCAGGCGGCTGGCGACGACGAAAACAGCGGTGGCCAAAGCCGCATAGCGTCATCGAAGACCACCAAGGGTCAACGGTCGGTATCAACCGATGTTCACAAGTCAGCAGCACAACTCGAATCACCACATCCCAGCAAACTCGGACGGCTACTGCCACCGAGTCCGACAGGCGCGGGTACTCGTTGGATTTCCTGGTCGCGTGAGCAATCGACGTGATAGATTGGGTCCCCGCCTGCCGGTTCTCTCGAGCGTGTACCACGCAAACAGCATTGTGGAAGCGGCCAAGTTGCCGCTCCGGATAGAAGGTCGCGGACCGCGAGAGCGGACGCGGAACAAGGACCGGGTCAGCCGGCTTGGTGGACGATGTCATCCGAAGTCAACGGAATGTAAGAAACGAGTGTTAGCCTGTACTTGGCAAGCAATGCCGGTCAAATGCCGCGCACAGTTCTCTGCAGGGCGAGGTTTGCCTCGTGCGCACTGGTCGAACCCAAAGGTCGCTACGCTCCCAATGGCTTCGACCAGGGACAGGTGCGCTGCCCGAGGTCTTCGGCCGAAAGCACATGGAGCACAGCCGCGTGCCAAGCGACGGTCGCGGGCCGAGGTAACACAGTTGTCGTGGCCCGTGGCGTCCAACGGACTGCACTTCGGCTCAACTAGCTAAGCGAGCATCCTATGATTACAGGAGATTCAGAAAATGAAGGTAACTGCTTGACAACGGGAGGGTGATAGAAGGAACTCCAAGAGCACTCCGCCCCGAACGACCGGCACCAAAACACCATCGCGCCACCTCGATCGCCGCGCCAGACCCTCCGGCAACAGCGCGATCATGACTGTGCGCCGCCGTTTTCGCGCTATCAACCGCCGAATTTTTGTTCCGCGAACAAACCCGCCCCGCCCGGCGCCAGCGAGCGCCATCGCGCTACCTGCCCCGAGCACCCCGACCGCCAAGTCCAGGCCGTTGTCGCGCGCCGGGCCGCGCTTTCGCGCCCTACGCTGCCCAATCCAGCTCGACCGGGTCGTCCACGCCGTCGAACTTGTCGCCCGGCGCCTCATCGACCTCTTCGTCATCAAAGATCCCCGGCGGCCAGCGAATGGCAATGACGTCGTCGCCATCGCGGTCGCCCGCCTCGGGCCATTGGCCGACGTGCCGCAGAATCTTCTCCACTTGAGCCGGGTTGCGGATGGCGGCGATCATCTTGCGACGGCCGCCGCAGTTCGGGCAACGCCTTGGGTCCCACCCGGACGCCCGCTTCAACCCTTCCGCCCAATTGAGCTTGGATGACGCCGCCTTGGCCGCGGCGTCGTCGAGCGCCAAGGAACTTTCGTCCTGTGCCTTGACCGGCGCGGTCGTTGCGGCGACGCCTTCGGCGGCGTTGTCACCACCATCGTTGGCGGCCGGCTTGATGAGCGCCGGTGTCGACGCGTCGCCGTCCGCGGCCGCTGCGCTGGTGCCGGGTTCGGCGTCGGTGGCCGTATCGCCGCAATCGTGCGCAGCGTCGTGGTCATGCTCGCCTGCCGGGCACTTGGCCCTTGGCCCTTGGCCCTTGGCCGCGTTTTGCACTGCCGCGCCCGACCTGTTGGCGCTCCAAGTATTCGCGCCGGTCGGGCTTGCCGGTCGCCGAGCGCGGGCACAACGAGGTCGCGGTCGTGCGAACCCGGTGCCAAAATTCAGTGATAATGGGTACTTGCCTTTCTCGGTAGGGGAATCTGGGCCATGACACGAAGGGCAAAGTCCCGGCGCGTCATGAGCACGGCATTCTTCTTGCCCTTCCACTCGTTCTTCAGCCAGATGCGGATGTGGTGGTC
>SXRM01000308.1 GCA_005792545.1 Pseudomonadota bacterium
AGTCAAGCCCACACCGCCCAACCATTGGCGCTCACCGCGCCTGCCGCTGCCACAGGCTGCGGTCCGTCTGCTGTCGATTCGGAGAACCCATGGCTCGCTATACTGGTCCCGTTTGCCGCTTGTGCCGCCGCGAGGGCCTCAAGATGTTCCTCAAGGGTGAGCGCTGCTACACCGACAAGTGTGCGGTGGATCGCCGCCACTACATCCCCGGTCAGCATGGCCAGGCGCGCCCTGGCAAGGTCTCCGAGTTTGGCCGCCAGCTGCGCGAAAAGCAGAAGGTCAAGCGCATCTACGGCGTCCAGGAGAAGCAGTTTCGCGGCTATTACGAACTCGCTGCGCGCAAGGGCGGCGTAACGGGCGAGAACCTGCTGTCGTTCTTGGAGCGTAGGCTCGATAACGTGGTGTTTCGCCTGGGCTTTGCCAGCAGCCGCAGCGAGGCCCGCTTGCTGGTGCGCCACGGCCACGTGATGCACAACGGCAAGCCGGTCGACATACCGTCGCTGCTCGTCAAGGCGGGCGACGAGGTCAAGATCGGCGAGGGCTCCAAGGACAGCGTTCGCGTCGCGGAGTCGGTCGAGTCGGTCGATCGTCGCGGCGTGCCGGCGTGGCTGACGCTGGACAAAAAGGCGCTCTGCGGCAAGGTGGCGACGCTGCCGGCGCGCGGTGACGTCACCATGCCCATCGAAGAGCGGTTGATCGTCGAGTTGTACTCGAAGTAGCCGGCCCCGCGAACGGTCGATCGTTCGACCGTGTCGCCAGTAGGACCCTCTCGACACCCGCGACGCCAGCCCAATTCGCGTCGCGACACCAGCGCGGGCCGATTGCCCGCAAGCAGGCACCACCATGGCAGACTCGATGCAGCGCAACTGGAAGAACCTCATCAAGCCCAAGGCCCTGGAAGTTGAGGAATTGACTGAGACGTACGGCAAGTTTCGCGTTGAGCCGCTGGAGCGGGGCTACGGTCAGACGCTCGGCAACAGCTTGCGCCGGGTGCTGCTGTCCAGCATTCGTGGTGCGGCGATCTGCGGCGTGCGGATGGCGGCGCTTGGCAAGGTTGTGCGCGAAGAGGATACCGGCAAGGGCAAGCCCAAGAGCAAGATGGTCGAGCAGATGCTGTCGGCGCTGCACGAGTTCCAGGCGCTGCCCGACGTGGTCGAGGACGTTGCGGAGATCGTGCTCAACTTGAAAGAGGTCAATTTTCGGCTCGACGGCGGCGATGGCGTGGAACTCGTGCAGTTGGTCGTTGAGGCGCCCGCGGGCAGCGCGCCGCTGGAAGTCACGGCGGGTATGCTACAGGTGCCGCACACACTGTCGGTGCTCAATCCTGAGTTGCACCTGATGACCATCGAACCGGGTGGCCGGGTCGAAATGGAACTGACCGTCAAGGAAGGCGTGGGCTACGTGCCTGCGGCGCGTGACACGGAAGAGGCCGCGGCGGTGGACCTTCTGCCGATCGACGCCATCTTCTCGCCGGTTCGCCGCGTCAACCTGCGCGTGACCAACGCGCGCGTCGAGCAGCGCACCGACTACGACCGCCTGACGCTGGAAGTGTGGACGAACGGCGCGATCGACCCGGAGACGGCCGTCAGCGTCGCCGCCAAGATCCTGCGCGATCAGATGAAAGTGTTCGTCGCGTTCGACGAGGACGATGAGGAGTACGAGGACAGCGACGACAGCGGCATCATGACCACCGCTCCGCTCAATGAGAACCTGTGGAAGACCATCGACTCGCTGGAGTTGTCGGTGCGCGCGGCCAACTGCCTGCAAAACGCCAACATTCGCTTCGTTGGCGAATTGGTCCAGCGTACGGAGAGCGACATGCTTAAGACCAAGAACTTTGGTCGCAAGTCGCTCAAGGAAATCAAAGACACCCTGGAGACCATGGGGTTGCAGCTCGGCATGCGCGTCGAGGGCTTTGACCCGGACAACCCGCCGCCCGTCGCGACCGCCTAGCCTAGGTCTCGACCACCAACGCCCCGGGGCCACTGCGTGCCACCGGCCAGTACCTGAGGACGCCATGCGCCACCTGAACAAAGGCAACAAGCTGAGCCGCGAGACCTCGCACCGCAAGGCGATGTTGCTCAACCTGTGCAAGTCGCTCATCGAGCACGGCCGCATCACCACTACCGTCGCCAAGGCCAAAGAGCTGCGCGGCTGGATAGAGCCAATGGTCACCATGGCCAAAGAGGACTCGATCCACCGGCGCCGCATGGCATTCGCCAAGTTGCGCGACAACGGCTTGGTCGCGCGCCTTTTCGGCGACCTCGGTCCCAAGTACGTGAGCCGGCCGGGTGGGTACACCCGCACGCTCAAGCTTGGCCGCCGCACCGGCGATGCCGCGGAAATGGCGCTCATCGAGTTCGTGTAGATCCGTCGGCTGCAAACGGGGCGACCGGATGTTCGCCTGCGCCCCGGTATGGGCAGTCTGCGCAAGCTCTGGTGTTGTGGGGAGCGCGCGCGGACTACGGCGTCCAGCGGTAGCCAACCTCACGCAGTGTTTCGAGCAGAACTGCAGCCGGCCCCAGGTGCGCGCGCAAGCGTCGCACATGGACGTCGACGGTGCGTTCGCCACCAATGTAGGTGGGTCCCCAGACCGCACGCAGCAGTTGCTCGCGCGTGACTGGCCGGCCGGCGAATTGCACGAGATAACGCAGCAAGGCGAATTCCTGGGGTTTGATCGGCAGCTGCAGATCGCCAAGCTTAGCGGTGTGTGCAGCAAGGTCCAGTGTCAACGGGCCGCTATGTACCACCGCGTTGTGGCGACCGCGGGCGCCGAGCGCCCGTTCCGCGCGCGCCACCAACTCGCCTGCGGCGAATCCGCGCAGCACAAAGTCGTTGCACGGCAGGCCAGACGCGAGATGAATGCGGTCTGGATCGACGATCAGCAGCCACGGCGTGCGGCCCACCACGGGATGCGCGGCGAGCGCGGTACCGATGGCCTCGGGCGACCGCAGTGGGCCGGGTTCAACGACCGCGAGGTCCGGCGGCAGCCCGATCGGGCAGTCGAGAAACGAACCGCGCAGCAAGCGCACGGTCAGCGTCCATGGGCCGGCCGCCAACGCAGCCCGAGCCGCCGAGCGGTCGCCGAGTTCGGTAAAGAGGAACAACCGGGCCATGGCGGCTGACTACCACAACCCCGTTCGCGGGCAAACTCGCCCCGGGAACGCCAGCCAGCTGCAGGGCGACCCACCAGCGCGCCGCGCGACCGAGCGTTGGCGAGCGGCGGCCGTGGGGCTCGCGACCGGTCTGGTGTTGAGCCTGGCCTATCCTACGGTAGGCTGGTGGCCGCTGGCGATCGTCGGCTGGGTCCCGCTGTTGCTATGGCTAGAGCTGGCGAAACCGCGCTGGCAACTCGCCCTGCTTGCTGGCTGGACAGCGGGCTTCGTCCTGCACGCGATCGTCTACCAGTTTCTTGCCTTTACCGCGGTCGAGATGAGCGCCATGCCATGGGTGGCCGGCTACGCACTGGTGGGCCTGCACGCGGCTGGCATGGGTGTGCATCAGGCGGCATTTGCGGCGGCAGTGGCCTGGACCGGGCGCGATCGGAAGTCGGCGCCGCGCCGGGCGGCCGAAGTAGCGCTGCTCATGGCAGTGGCCGAATTTGCCTTGCCGTGGCTGTTTCGATGGTACGTGGGCAGTGCATTTTTTCGGGCGCCGCTGTGGATGCAAGCAGCGGATGTCGTCGGCGTCATCGGTGTCAGCGCGCTTAGCCTGGCCGTCGCTCAGCTTGTGGCACGGGCAGTCGCGGCGCGCGCATGGCGGCCGATTGGGTGGGCGGCACTTGTGGTGGCGGCCTGGGCAGGCTATGGCGCGCTGCGTATGCACCAGGTGAACAGCCATCCGGTCCAGGGCGTGTGGCGAGCAGCTATGGTTCAGCAAAATGCCACGCTTGCCGAAAAGAAGGCGCTGGCTGCGGAAAAGCGCATCACTGCGCTTGATCGCCTGATTGAGATGACTGAGAGCGCCGCGCGCCAAGGCCAGCTGCGCGACCGCGACGTCGTCATCTGGCCAGAGGGCGCGTTTCCGTTCTTCTGGGTCGTGGATGACGTGTCACCGACCGCGCCCAAGATCAAGACCAAGGCCAACCACTGGCTGCTGAGCAGCAAGAAGCGGGTGGTTGCGTTGTCGCAGCGGATGACGATGCCACTGCTGCTGGGCACGCTGCGGCGCTTTGACCCACTGTGGCGCCAAGAGGCGCGCAATAGTGCGATCGTGCTTGACGGTGGCCGTCAGACTTTTGAGTACGACAAGCAGATTCTACTAGCGTTCGGCGAATACCTGCCGGGCACGCGGTGGTTTCCCGCGCTCAAAGAGGCCATTGCTGGCGTGTCGAACTTCGACGAGGGCAGCACTTCGGGTCTGGTCCAGCTCGGCAAGGCCAAGGTGCTGGTCAACATCTGCTACGAGGCCCTATTCTCACAGTTCTTGCGCGACGAAGCGGGCGACGCGCAGGTGCTGCTCAACTTGACGAACGACGTGTGGTTTGGTCCGCAGCCAGCACCAGATCTCCACTTGATGGTACAGCAGGCGCGCGCCGTCGAGCTGCGTCGGCCGCTGGTCCGGTCCACTGTTTCTGGCGTCAGTGCCTACATTGACGCGCTTGGCGCCTTTCAGAGCGAGACGCAGGTGGGCAAAGCCGAGACTGTGTTGGTCGATGTGCCTTTGCGCGACGTGGGCAGCCTCTATCGCCTGTGGGGCGACGTTCCGATGTGGCTGGCGACCTTGGGCTGTTGTGCCTGGCTGGGGATCCTGGCGCGGCGTCGACGCCACGGTGGCCACGCCACTGCGACCCTGCCCGCTTGTAGCCCGGCTGACTGAGCGAACGGACGGATGAACGCATGCTGCCAATGAAGTCGCGGTATGGCCTCAAGGCCTTGGTCCACCTGGCGCGGGCAGGCGACGGGTTGCCAGTGCAGACTGCGACCATCGCCCAGGTCGAGGGCATACCGCGCAAGTTTCTGGAAGCCATCTTGCTTGAGCTCAAGAACCACGGGGTGCTCGCGAGCCGGCGCGGTAAGGCGGGCGGCTACGTGTTGCGTCTGTCGCCGGCCGATATCAACTTGGGCGACGTGATTCGGGTGCTCAGCGGACCGCTGGCGCCGTTGCCATGCCTGTCGAAGACGGCATACCAGCGCTGTGTCGAGTGCGCCGATGAACGCACCTGCGCAGTGCGCACGTTGCTCGCGGATGTGCACGCGGAGGCGCTGCGGATTGTCGATGGCACCACCCTCGCCGGACTCGTCAGTAGGATGAACGGCGTGGAACAACTGAGCCCAGCCGAAGAGGCTCGGCGGCCCGAAGTGTAGGACTCGAGGCCGTGCCCGTGGACTTTTGCACCCTTGCCCCGCACAATGCCGCCCCCGCTCGCGACCCCTCCGTCGTCGCCTGGTTGAACGCCCCGTGGCCACGCCAAACGCCAAGTCTGCAAAACCCAAAGCCAAGCCGGCGACACCGGTCGGCGAACGCCTGCAAAAAGTGCTGTCGCGCTGCGGCATCGCGTCGCGCCGCGCCGCCGAGGAGCTCATCGTCGCCGGACGCGTCGAGGTCAACGGCGTGGTGGTCACCCAGTTGGGTACGCGTGTGCAGTTTGACAAAGACGACATTCGGCTGGATGGCGAGCGGCTCAGGCTGCCCGCGCGGCGCGTGGTGCTAGCGCTCAATAAGCCTGTGGGGTACCTGTGCGCTGCCGCGGACCCGGAGAGCCGGCCGCTGGTGTACTGGCTGGTGCCCAAGGACCTGGCACTGCGGTCGATCGGCCGGCTCGACTTCAACAC
>SXRM01000309.1 GCA_005792545.1 Pseudomonadota bacterium
GCCATGGCGTTCCTTGCCACTCATGCAAGGCGACATTCCGCCAAACGCGACCTCAACGACGGCAGGCTTTCTGCTGGCTTGGAGGCGTTGCTGGAAAATGATGAAATTACAGGGTGTCATGCGTAAAGGAATTGGCTATGAATGCAGACTACACGCAACAGCGCGGCGTGTGCCGCGCCGAGGGTCGATTGCAACAGCCCGGCGCAGGGCGAGAGGGGCTGCGCGGACCGTTCGCACTCCGCCCTGATCCCGAGTCGGTCTCGCTGAGCGCCAAGCGATAAGGGACTGGAAAACAATGACTTGAACACTATCGGCACACAACGGAGCCGCGAGTCGGCCGTCGAGGCCGCGAGTTGGCGACCCACGAAGCAAGCAAATGGGCCACAGAAATGATTGAGTAAATCATTTCCGGGCCCTAATCAGGCAACGCGTCAACGTGCCCGAGCGACCGTGAGAGGCGGTCGGTCGACCGCTGTTTCGGCCTCGCCGGCTTGGCTACCGAAGGGATTCCTACTTGACCACGCACTGTTGCAGAATCTTCAGCTCGTCAAAGCGGTGGTAGTTGCTGGCCCAGCCGGTGGAGCCGGTAAAGCCGATGTAGCCCCCGCGGAACAAGAAGTCGGGGATGGCGTCATTGAAAAGCTCGACGGTGTCCAAAGTCACCCGGACTTTGGCGCCCTTGACCTCGACCGTGACCGTGTGCCACTTCAAGTCCTCGATTCCCGGGGTCTCTTTCCACAGCCAGTGCTTGCCCGGGTCGCCGTCGAGCGTGACCGCGATGTGGTTCTCCGGCGTCGGATCGGTGTTGGGGTCGCCGGCGTTCTTGAAGGTGTCGATTTCGACGTGGAAAGCCGACACTTTTTCCTTGCCGCACGCGCCGGACACGCCGTAGCCCAGGCAGCCGCCGTCGCCCGCTTTGGCAAGCACTGCTTCCAACTCCGCCACGCTCTTGACGTCGATGACCGACATCGCAAAGCCGTCTGCACCGCCGTTGATGCCCCCGCCGGTCGCAATCTTGAAGCTGATTTGCACGTCGCCTGGCTGGACGTACTCCGCGATGTTCCAGATCTTGCCGAACTTGCCCTGGGCGTTGCCGGTCATCTCAAGCCAGCCGCCCGGGTCCCAGTAGGCGTCGCCGTAAATCTTCCACTTGGCGCCGTCGAGCTTGGTGTCAAAGCTCTCGGGCGCTGACCACGCGCACACGCCGATGGTGCGCGCGTCCGTCGCGGCAATGCCTTGCGGGTTCTTGACTTCCAGCTGGATGAGGTGTTGGCCAGCCGACAGCTTGTTGGTCGTCAGCTTGACCACGCCCTGCGCGTCGGGTGTCGATGCGCCCAACACGCCGTCCTTGTCCGAGGTCCACAGGGCCTGCAGTTGCGGCGACGCGGCGAGGGTGTCGGTGGCAATTCCGGCGAATTCAACTGGCTTGCCGAGCTCGAACACGGCGCCCTTGGTCGGGGCGGTGATGGTCGCCGACGGCACCCCTTTGGGTACGACCACCTCTGGCTTGACGTCGGCAACGACCTCGACTGCGGCATCCGCGGCGTCGCTGGGCGCGCTCGCGTCACTGGCCTCGGCTGCCGCGCCGTCCACGCCCGCAGTCGCGGCGGAGTCCGCAGCGGCGTCCGAGTTGGAGTCTGCGAGAGCGGCTGCGTCGCCGGCTGCAACGTCTGGCGCGTCGGATGTCGCGGTATCAAGACCCCCAGCACCGATGGGAATCGCGGGCGCTGCATCCAACCCGCCTGTGGTTGGTTCTGTGCAGGCCATACTGACCAGCAGCAGCGCAAAGCCAGCCAGGCGCGTGGCAACACGGCAAAGGGTCGGGGTCATGGCGGCTCCTGGCGCGTTGGGGCGGCACGCCAGCGCAGGCTAACGGCGCGCACGGCAAGCGTCAATTCGCCGTTTGCTTAGGCAGACCCGATGTTGCTTGACGCGCCAGCCCGGCCGCGCTACGCTTAGCTTGCTTTGGGTGCCGCCGTGTCCAAGTCCTCGTCCACGCTACTCGCCCTCGCCGCCAGCCTCTGCGCGTTGTGCGCCTGCGATCCCGCGATGTTTGACACCGGCGGCGGTGCTGGCACCGGTACGGGCTTGGTTGACCCCATCGGCGGCGATTTTTTTGGCGAATCGGAGGCAGTGCCGACCACCACCGCCAACCCGGCCGCCAGCGCCTGCGGGGCCGTGCCCGTCGCCGGCCGCTGCAAGGACGACAAGACCATCGAGCGCTGTCTGGTCGTCACCGGCGTGGGCGACCCCCAGGTCACCACCAGCGCCTGCGGCAAGTTTGAGTCGTGCACCGTCGACAAGGGCAAGGCGGTCTGCGCGCAGCACGCCGGCAAGTGCGACCCGGGCGCCTCGCTCTGCAAGAACGCCCAGACCCTGCGCCAGTGCGGCGACGACGGCGCCTGGAACGACTTTGCCTGCGACAACGGCTGCAAGCAGACGGCGGCCGGCGCGGGCTGCGTACCAGCCGGCACCATCGGCTACAAGGTCCGCGTCACTTACCAGTTTCGCGGCCCCAACGAGGCGCTGAGCGACTGGGCCACCCAGCCGACCGTCACGCCTGTCGCGGGCCTGCTCGGCCTGTCGCTGCGCAAAGACGGCGACGGCCACACAACCATCGACGCCGCCTCGACCGACGCCCAGGGTTGGCTCGACATCCAAATCAGCGCCGACAAGGCCGATGCGCCCATCATCCTGCTCATTGCCGGCAAAGTGGCTGCCGATGGCAACAGCCTGGACTACGTGGTTGCCAGGCCCGAGGTCGGCAACGGCGAACAGGACGTCGACTTGAGTGCCGCAGCGGTCGAAAACGCCAAGCTGTGGAGCTGGACTGTCGACCCGGGCGAGCTCGACAGCGGCGCCACCGTGACGGTCACCGAGGCGCAAAACAGCGGCGTGCTGCGGGTTTTCGACTATTTGCGCTACATCCACGGCCAGGCCAACACCATCCTCGCCGGCCTGACGCTGCCTCTGGTGGTGTGGATGCGGCCCAACACGTCGTGGAACTGCGGCGCGTGCTTCTCGGATACGCCAGTCTCGGTGCTGGGTTTCGAGCTGTGGGCGCAAGCCTGGCTGCCGATGACGGCCGAGGACACCAGCTATTGGGCCGACCCGGTGACCGGTCACGAGTTTGGTCACTGGGTGATGGCGGGCTTTTCGACCTCGCCGCGCGAGGGCGGCCCGCACTGCCTTGGCGTGCCGACGCTGCCCGGTCAGGCGTGGTCCGAGGGCTTCGCCACCGCGTTTTCGAGCCTGATGCGCGGCGACTCGCGCTACTACGACAAGCAGGACGGCTCGTTCTTTTGGCTCGACATCGCCAAGCGCAAATACCCGAACAAAGCGTGGAGCTTGCCCAAGGCGTCGCTCGGTCTCATCCAGATGCACGACGAAAACGACGTCGCTGCGATGGTGTGGGCTTTGGCCGCGCAGCCGGGCATTGGCAAGAACAACGCGCTGTTTGCGGTGTCAAGCACGCGGCTGCAAGTCGACGCCGCCAAGCGCGGCTATTCGCGGCACACCTGGGGCGTGACCAACTGCAAGAAGAAGGACCTGGTCAACACCGGCGACCCGGCGCCATTTTTGGCCGATTACCTCGATGCTCTGGTCTGCGAGGGTGCACCGGCGTCGTCGATCGATGCCGTGACCGCGCCTACGGTGCAGTATCCCTTCCCCAGCAAATCGCCGATCTGCGACTGAGGTGGCCCATGCGCAAACTTGTGACCGTCATGACCGCCTTGGCCGTCCTTGTTGCTGTGCCGGCGATGGCCAAGCCGCAGACTGCGCCCTTGGTGGCCAAGCTGGAAGGGCCGGCGAGTGTGCGGCCGGGGCAGACCATCGCGGTCAAGCTCGTGCTGTCGCGGACCGTCGTAGACAAGCTGCCGATCGTCATCGACTGGCAAGTGCCCGACGGTGCCAAGGTCGTGGGGCGCCTGCCCGCGGTGCGCATTGTCGACGGGCGCAGTAAGCAACTGCGGCAGGTGGTCAAGCTGCGGTTGGCAGCCGTGCCGGACCGCGATTTGGTGGCGACGGTGCAGATCAATGGCGAGGCCTACGGCGTCTCTGCGAAGGCTGCCTACCGGTTTGGGCGGCCGGCGCCGACGTTGCCGGATGCGGCGGAGGGCGCGCCGGGCGTCAAAGTCAACGGCAAGGTCTTGGGGACGGGTGTGCCGCTCAAGTAGGCGATGGCGGGGTGCGGCGTGCAACACCGAGCCGCGGGTACTGGCAGTGCCGCGCGAGCGGTGGCTGTCGTTGCCGTAGGCGGTGTTCCGCTAGCCGATCAGGTACCCAAAGCGCAGCAACGACCGCGCCGAAGCCTGAAAGCCCGCCTCGTCCGGAATCTCAAACCCCAGCGTATCCGCCATCCGCACGATGACGTCGAAGCCGGCCGCGACCGCGACGGCGTCTTGCAGCGCGGCCACCGTCACGCCAGTCGCAAGCACCTCGCGGGCGTCGTCGGCAGTCACGTTGTCAGGCTGCAGACTGAGCTTGCGCAAAAAGCCGAGGATTGCGGCCAGCTTGGGGTCGATGGGCGCCGTCTGCCAGTCGGCAAGCACGGCATCGGTAAGCGCATATCCCAGTAGTTGCGACGCGACCGCGCCGTGGGCCCGCGTTCAGAATTCGCACTGGTTGACGCGTGCGACGAACGACGCCATCAGCTCGCGCTCGCCAACCGACCACGCCGATGGACCGCGCATCACGTTTTGCAGGTACTGCGAGAACGGACCGCCAAACAGCTTGGGCCGAAACAGCAATGTGCGCATCACCGACGGCGGGCGGCGGCGGCCGACCACGCGGATTAGGGCCAGCTTGAACCGGGCACTCCAAGTGTGGCCAGATTCGACGTTGGCAAGGCGCATTGGCATGGTCAAGGCTCCCGGGACGCTGCGGCGATGGCCGCGAGCCCAACGTCAAGGCGGTGCAAGCCGGCGCCAACGGACGCCGCGACAGTCAACTCGAAGACCTGCTCATCGCTGTACCCGGCGGCGGCCACGGCCTCCAAGTCGGCGGGCGTAATGCACCACGCCTGGGCGTGGACTTTGGCCACTAGGGCGGCAACCGCGGGGTCGGCGTCAGCCAGGATTCCTGCCGCGGCCGCCTGCCGGGTTGTGGCGTCGAGCGTCCCCGGCGACGTTAGGGCGGCCTGGCGCAGCGACTCAACCAGGCTTTTTCTTTGTTCGTTCATGGTTGGCACGGTACTGCGGCGGCCTGGATTTCGTCAAACTGCGGGCGCTGGGGCGTGGGCCGGTCAAGGCGTCCCAACCGCCGCGAAGCCCGACGCCGGTTGGCTTGGGCCGGCGACAGCGTCCTTCAGTCGTCGGCAACATGAGCGCTGATGCCGGGAGTTAATCGTTATGGTTACAGCCGGTTGACAATCAGGCGATTGCAGCATGACCACAAGTGGTCTAGACGGTGCCGGCGCGCTGAGCCTGGCCGCACTTGCGAGGACGTGTGAACGCCGAAAAGACCTACAACCCCTGGATTGCCAGGGTCTTGACCGCGCTGCCCGCGCTTGGGCTGGCCGCCAGCGGTGCGATGAAAGTGGCCCATGCCCCAGATATCGAAAAGATGCTGGTCGGCACGTTTGGCTTTCCGGCTGGCGCGGTGACGCCGATTGGCTGCCTTGAGTTGCTCGGTGTCGTGTTGTTCGTCATGCCCAAGACCGCGACGCTCGGCGCCATCTGGTTGACCGCCTATCTGGGCGGCGCCGTGGCCACGCACGTGCGTGCGGGCGATTCTTGGGTGGCGCCCGTGGTGTTTGGCGTGCTCATCTGGGCCGCGATGTACTTTCGCGATGCCCGGGTGCGGGGCGTGTTTCCGCTAGTGGTTCCGCCCAAATAGACGACCACTGCCGCAGTAAAAGGTGCCCGCGCGCGGCCCATTTGCGCCGCGTGAGCCGCAACTGCAACGGCCGGCGCAAGCTGCTGACCAGTTTCTGGGTCATGGCCCGGCAGTTCAATCGCGCGGCGCCAACACCGCCAAGGCCGTCGTGCCCAGCATCCAGGCCATCGACTCCGCCACCCATTTCGCGCACCATCGCATCGGCGCCTTGCCGCCCGTGGCCTTTCGATGGCGGTTCCGCACCATCCCCTCTCGCTCGGTCGCCGTGTACCCGGTGCGTGGCTGGCCCCGGTTGCCGCGGCGCTGGACCGAGCACGCCGCGGCAGCCTCGACGCACTGCTGAGCGAGCAAGCGGAGGCGTTTGTCACCACCCGAGCGCAAGTCGACGCTGCGCGGGCTGCGCCAGCCAACGACGCCCACCGAGCGGAGCACGACGCCGCTGTCGACCGCGAAGCGCGCGCCTGGCTCGCGCGTTTGCGCAGGCGGTCGCTTGGTTCGCCGGGCCTTGGCGCGGCGGCCGCGGTGGACATGGCGATTCGGTCTGAGCGGAGCGAAATCCTCGAAAGCCCGCTGCTCCCCGAATCGCTGCGCCGCTTCGAGATGTGGTGCCTGGACCGCGTCAACCGCCAGTTCGGCAGCTATCCGTTGTGGGCTGAGCAGGTCAGCCGGTTGCTCGGCGACGCTGTGACGCCGCACGTGGTCGATCTCGCGGCGGGCAGTGGTGGCTTTTTGCGGTGGGTCGGTCAGGCGCGGCCGCAATCGGGCTGGCGCCTCACTGCCACCGACTACGAGGCGCAGTTCGTCGACCAGGGCCGGGCGCTGGCCGCCCGCGACGGCGTCGACGTGCAATTTGAGCGGCGCGACGCCACCCGCATCGGCGCCTTCGACCCGCCCGCAGACCTGTTTGTCTGCACGCAGTCGGTCCACCACATGCCGCCGGGCGTAGTGCTGCGCATGCTGGCGTCGGCGGTCGCGTCAGCGCCCCGCGGCATCCTGGTGGTCGACGTGGCGCGCGGGTTCGGGCACGCGCTTGCGATCGGCTTGGGCACGCTGGTTAGCCTGCCGTTTCCGCCGCTGGTCCTCGACGGCATGCAGTCGTCCCGGCGCGGCTATGCCGGCGCTGAACTGGCCTTGCTGGCGCGGCTGGCAGGGGCGACTAGGGTCGAAGTCGAGCCTTTGGGGCCGGTGCATGTGGTCTTGCACGCCAGCGTGGGGTGACTGCGAACGGTGCGTCGCCGTCGACTAGGACCGCTGCAACCTAACAGGTCTCGCCAACACCGGTGCCAGCTTGCGCGCGCGGTCATGCGGTCATGCGCAGCCTTGACAGCACCCACATACGTCACGCAGCATCGTCGCCGCGCAACGCTGCGCTGGGGCTGCGCGAGCGCGCCAAAACGCGAACGCGGCGGACCCGTTGCAACTGAACCCGTTGAACCTGGTGACCCCGATTGGCCAGGGCCGCGCTGCCGTCGACTTGGGTTTGCGTCGGTCACCCGAATTCGGCGGCTTTGCGTGGGCGCGTGGCGCGTTGGCTCGCAGCGCAGCCCTGGCGTGGCTGGCTGTCGGCTGCGGCGAAAGAAGCCAGGCCACAGCGCCGCCGCTCGTCCAGGTTGCCGACGCAAGCGCAGACCTCACGGGCGGCAAAGTCGCGGACGGCAGCGTCGCGGAGACCGCGGAAGCAGGAGGCGGCGATGGGCAAGGCCCGGCGGTCGATGGCGATGACGCCGCCGATGCACCGTCGGAGATCGTCGAGTCGGACGCCGACGCGGCCCAAGCCGAGACCGCTGAGCCAGCCCCAGTTGACGCAGTTGAGGTGCAGGATTCGCAGGTTTTGGATGCCGCCCCCGACAGTTCGCTGGCCGAAGTCGCCGACACCCAATCTGAGCTGACGCCAGACGCGGAGCTGCCAGACTCGGAGGCGGCTGACCTGACAGGCGCTCTTGACGTCAATGCACAGCCGGAGGCAACCGACGGCGATTCGCCGCTTGTCGACGCCCCAGACTTGGCAAGCTACGATCTTGTACCACAGCCTGAAACGACAGCGGCCGACGCCACGGTCACCGAGGCCGACGCCAACGCAACCGTCGACGCCCAGCCGGCGCCCGGCTGCAAATCGAACGCAGACTGTGCCAAACAAGAGGACGGTAACTTCTGCAACGGCACCTTGTATTGCGTGCCCGGGGCTGGGGTCTGTGCCATCAACCCGTCCACCATCGTGGTGTGTGACACCAGCTACGACACCGTCTGCAACAAGATCGCCTGCGCCCCGGCGACCGGAAAATGCGCAATGAAGCCGGTCGCCAACGACACCCCGTGCGACGACGGCGTCAAGTGCACCGACGGCGATGTGTGCGCGGCCGGCAAATGTGTGGCCGGCACCATGATTTGCGCCTGCAAATCGGCCGCCGATTGCGCCAAACATGAGGACGGCGATGCCTGCAATGGCGTGCTGTACTGCAACAAGGCGCTGGGCAGTTGCCTCGTCAACCCTGCCACGGCAGTGACTTGCCCCAGCGTCAACGACACCGCGTGTAGCAAGAACCTGTGCAAACCTGAGACGGGGCAGTGCGCGATGACCCCGGTCAAGCAAGGCGGATGCGACGACGGCAACCCGTGCACAGCCAACGAGACTTGCATCGGCGGCAGTTGCAAGGCCTCGGCCAACGTATGCCAATGCCAAAGCGATGCGGATTGCAGCGCCAAGGAAGACGGCAACGTGTGCAACGGGACGCTCTATTGCGACTTCAAAGCATTTCCGCATGTCTGCGTCGTCAATCCAGCGACCACCGTGGTGTGTCCGACCGCCGACGACACCAGTTGCCAGGCGCGCAAATGCCAGCCCAAGACCGGCCAGTGCCCTTTGGTCGCGCTGCCCGACAATGTCACCTGCGAAGCCGACGGCAACCCCTGCACCGCTAGCGACGCCTGCCAGCAAGGCCAGTGCGCTGTCAGCGCGAACACCTGCCAGTGCCAAAGCGACGCCGACTGCGCCGCCAGCGAAGACGGCGACCTGTGCAACGGCACGCTGTACTGCAACAAGCAGGCCAACAAGTGCGCGGTCAACCCGGCGACGGTCGTTGTGTGTCCGTGGGCCGGCGACACCACCTGTAGCGTCAACACCTGCGACCCCCAGACCGGAAAGTGCGCCTACAAGGCCCAAAGCGACGGACAGGCTTGCGACGCCGACGGCAATCCCTGCACGGTCGAGGACCAATGTCAGACTGGGGCCTGCAAGGCCGGTGCCAACCTCTGTGAGTGCCAGGTCGACGGCGACTGCGCGGCCAAAGAAGACGGCAACCCTTGCAACGGCACGCTGTACTGCGGCGGATTCCCCAAGAAGTGCCTCGTCAATCTCGCAACCGTCGTCCAGTGCGCCAACGCCGACGACGCGGTGTGTCTGCGCAACTTGTGCGACCCCACGACCGGCAGTTGCGCCAAGGTCGCGGCCAATAGCGGCAAGTCGTGCAACGGCGATGACAATCCGTGCACCGCTGGCGACGCGTGCAAAGCCGGCGTGTGCGCGGTTGGCAAGAACGTGTGCGGGTGCCTCGTCGATGGCGACTGCGAGGACCTGGACGACGGCACGGCATGCAATGGCCTGCTCATCTGCGACAAAGCAGCGCAGCCGTTCGTGTGCGCGGTCGCCAAGTCGACCATCGTCAGTTGCCAGGCCGGCTCCGACACGGCGTGCGCCAAGAACACCTGCCAGCCCAAGACCGGCAAGTGCGCGCTGACCGCTGTGGCGCCCGGCACGCTCTGCGACGACGGCGACCCTTGCACGCTCGGCGACGCTTGTACCGCAACGGCCTGCGCCGGCGACGTCACGCCGTGCGACGACCAGAACCCCTGCACCAGTGACAGCTGCGGCAAGGGCGGCGCGTGCGCGCATGTGCCCGTCGTGTGCCAGGATGGCAATCCCTGCACGGTGGACGCGTGCCAGGCTAGCGGCTGCGTCTATCTGCCGACCGCGAACACTTGCAGTGACAGCGACGCCTGTACCACCGGCGACGTTTGCAAGGACGGCAAGTGCGCGGGCGGCGCCAAGACCGTGTGCAGCGACGGTAACGCCTGCACAGCCGACAGTTGCGACGCCAAAGGCGGGTGCGCATTCGTAGCGCTGGGCCAAGACGTGACCTGCTCGGACGGCAATCCGTGCACCACCGGCGATGCGTGTGGCGGCGGCGCCTGCGTTGCGGGCGCGGCGTCGGTCTGCCCGGGCGGACAGTGCGACCCAGCAAACGGAACCTGCGCGTGCAGCGACGGCTACTTCGCCATTGCGGTCGACGACGCCGGCATCGCCAAGACCGCGTGTGCGCCCGAGATTCCGATTTGGGGCGTGCTGCCGATGGCCTCGGCGGCAACCATCGCAGTCGGCGACGGCACTGTGCTCGATCCGCGGACCGGTTTGCTGTGGCAGCAGACGCCAGACGTCGCCAATACGTACGCTTGGAGTGCAGCGCAATCCTACTGCGACACCTTGGTGCTCGGTGGCAAGTCGGACTGGCGCTTGCCAGGGGTCCAAGAGCTGCTGGCCCTGGTCAGCGTCGCCCTCGCCAACCCGGCTATCGACAAGAGCCTGTTTGCGAACGCGACGTTGGTGCAATACTGGACGGCACTGCCCGATGTGGCCGGCAAGACCTTCTACGTCAACTTTGCGAGCGGCACGGTGGGCACGGCCGCTGGCAGTTCGGACTTCCATGTGCGGTGCGTGCGAACGCACAAGGCGGCACCATGACCCTGGCGACCCCCGCCGCGCGTCAAACCGTGTGCACGGCCGACAAGTCGTTGGCTCCACGGCCCTGGTTGTCCATGCGCCTGGGTCGGGCGCGCGTCTGGTCGCTGGTCGCTGGTCAGGTTCTCGCCTGGCTGGCCGCACTCCCAGCACTCGCAAAGGCGCCGGCTGGCCGCTACATCGATAACACCACCAAGGGAACGACGTACGATACGCTGACCAAGCTGACATGGCAGGCCGTACCCGGCACGTCTACCGTGGGTCCAGACGGTGCCAACGGCACCTTCAAATGGGCCACCGCAGTTTCGTCGTGTCAGAAGCTCACCTTGGACGGCGGCGGCTGGCGACTGCCCAATATTCGCGAGTTGGCGACGTTGGCCGACCGCTCGAGCAAGCCCTTCGTCGCAAACGCTCCCGACTACGTTGGGGTCGGCTATTACTGGACCTCAACCCAGGTCACTGGCTCTTCTGGGTCCGCCTGGACCGTCAATTTCGGCACGGGTGCGCAGGTCGCCTGGCCCACCACCGCGACCTACACGTACGGCCGTCTGTGCGTGCGCTGACCACGACGACCGGCATGCGCGCCTAGTTCGCCGTAAACACCAACGGCCAAGCCACCACGCACACCCCCGACTCGGGCGGCACAAACGAAATGCGTCGCATCACCCGCAGCACGCAGTCGGTCACCGCCGAACTGCCCAGCGTGTCGCTGATGGCCCGCTCGTTGCTGACCTTGCCGTCACCGCCAATGGTCCACTGCACCTGCACCTTGCCGGCGAGGTCGGGCGACGACAGCAGCTGCGACTCGTAGCAAGCGCGGAACTGGGCGGCGCGCTGCATCACGTTCTTGCGGATGTCGCCTTTGTCGCAGAACCCGGAGGCCTGGCCAGAAGTGCCGAGCACCGGTGGCGGCATCGGCCGTTTCGGCTTGCGGGCGATGCCGACCTCGTGTAGCGAGCGGCGCGGGCCACCCAGACCCGGCAGATCGGTCTGCCCGGCGAGGACGCCGCGCTCTGGTCCACCGCCGCCGCCCCCCGTGTACTTGATGCCCATGCCGGTGCCGTGGCCCGGATCGAACACGTCGCCCTCACCGGTCATCGCCACGTTCATCTTGCTGTGGATTGCCAAATCGTTGCCCGCCAGGATGGTGCCGAGCGCGCCCTGCGGGGCTGCCAAGGCCTTGGCCACGCCGATCTCGCGGACATTGACGCGCTCCGCGACCGGCCCGTCGCGGCGGGGAATCTTCGAGACCTTGCGCGGGTCCTCCCTGGGATCGCCGGTCTTGCCTTCCTCGCCGCTCGCCCGCTTGCTGGTATCGGTGTCGCTGGGCGCGGGCGTCGGCGGCGTCGGCTCCGGTGGCGCTTGCGGCAGCTCGATGTTGACCTCGATGAGGCCACGGTTCTTGTTGGCCAGCATCTCGCGGTCGGCGTCGCTGTCTTGCGGCCGCGGTGCGCTGGCTCCGACCACCAGCAGCACCAGGGTCAACGTCGCCACCGCCACAAACGACGCCAGCATGGCCGCATCGCGGCGCTGCCCCTGCGGTTGCAAGGCGCCCGCGTGTGGTGCCGCGAAGTCCAGCCGCAGCACGGTGCCGTTGTCCAGCTCGAACTCGCAGCGGTCGCCATCGGTCAGCACCCGCGGCCGACCCGGCTCCACCGGTTGCGCGGCGCCGTTGAGCTGCGCGCGACCGACCGAGCCCTCCGGTGCCTCGATGCGCCAGACTGCCGGACCGATGGGTGCGGCAAGCACGTGCGCGGCCAGGCCGCGAAACGCCACCAGCAGGTCGTTGGCCGGATCTTCGCCGATGGTCAGCGGCCGCGGCTTGCGCAGCACGCGTTCGGCGACTACCTCGCCGTTCCACACCATTGCTGCGCGCAAGAAGCGCTCACTGCCGGTGTAGGTCGGCGGGGCCGCCCACAGCCACAGGCCGCCAAAGGCGGAGAGCAGCGCGCCAGCAACCTGCCAGGCGAGGCCATTGGCCTGCACGTAGGTGCCCGGAATCAAGCCGCCGCCCGGGTCGCACAGGCCCAGGCCCAGGTCGGCGCACGGCACCAGTGCGTACAGGTGCTGCCAGGTCAGCGCCGCCAGCGCCAGCTGTGCCGCGCCGGCCCCCACGATCCCCAGCGCCATCAGCGGCTGCGGCCGGCGCCGTTGCACTACGGCGAGGCCAACGACCACCAGCGCGGCAACCGCGGCGACCGCGCCCAGCGACAGTTGCACGGCCGCAATGCCCTTGTGGTCGAACTCGGCGAGGTAGGCCGCCGAAAACAACCAACCGGTGAGCGAAAACGACCCGTCCGCGCCAAAGGCGAGGTTGGATCCGCACAGCGCCAGTAGCGCGCCAGCCAGGGCAATCAGTGCGCCAGGTTGCATGGGTCCCTCCGCGGCCGCGGCACGGGGGCTGTGCGGGGCCTGAGGGTGCGACGCGCCAAATGCGGATTCGGTGCATACGGCACGCGAGCGATGTGCCCCACCGCGCCGTTATCCAAGCATCACGGGATTGCTGGCGGCGCGCGTTGGCTACCAGTTCGACCCCCACTCGCCCGCGTCGGCGTGCGAGTTACGGCCCGCAGTCTGTGCGCCCGGCCTGGACCCTCCAGCGCGCCGAACTACCGTCCCCGGCCGCCGGAAGCGCTACTTTGACAGGCCAAACTACCGCTCCCGCCTCCTGGAATCGCCATGTGCGCGCACTAAACTACCGATCCCGGCAGCCGGCATCGCAGCTTTGGCGCTCTCAGACGGCGTTCCCGCCGGCCGGGATCACGGGTTGGGCGTGTCCGACGCGACCTTGCGGGCCTTGGCCGCCTTGCGAAAGAACGTCTGCGGCCACTTCTTGCCCAACTTGTTCTTGGCGGCAAGCTGCACCAGCGCGCCCAGCAAGATGCGGCGCTCGGCGTTCACCGTTGCCACCAACGGCTCTTTAACGGTGGTGCGGTGGTGGGCAATCGCCGCTTCGGCGCTGTCGCGACCTGTCTCAGCCGCGTCCCAGTTGTCGCGGAGCCCGGCGGCGGGCTTGAGGATGGCCGCGATGGCCTTGTCCGCCTCCGCTGTGGCCACGTCGACGACCGCCGAGAGCCAGGCGCGCAGGCCGTCGCGGTCCAAGTCGGTCAGCTCGCTCGCCGGTTTGGTCATGTACTTGGCAAAGCGCACATCGCTGCGGTCCTGATTGACGATGCCGAGTAGCTTTTTGCTAGTGGTGTTGGCAAAGGCCTCGACCCCGCCGCGGGCGGCGACCGCTTTGGGGTCGGCTTTGGTCTTGGCGCGGCGCAGTTTTTTCTTGTGGTGGGTGTCGGCGGCGTCGCATTGGTCGACCAGCTTGGCGAGGGTACCGGCAAGCTGGGCGGCGCCGGGCGCTTCGTCGCAGCGGGAGACGGTGAACCAGGCATCGTCGGCGATGTCGTCCAGGGCGGCTTGGGGGGCATGGTCTTGCATTTGGGCCCCTTGTGCGCCCGGCGCGGTTGAGGGTTGTAGAATTGCAGGGGCATAGTCTGCGTCAAGAAAACTTGGCGGCGGTAGCGTGTGGCGCAAGGAGTGCGATCCAAACCAGTGGCCCGCCCGCTGCCGTGGCAGCGTTCGGGGTTCGCGTGGGACTGAAGTCCCCCGCGACGTTCGAGAAGTCTGCAAGCAGACTCAGCTGTAGGACATGGGGTGCATCACTGATAAGCGCTAGAAAGCTCTGTCTTTCAGCCCCGCAGGGGCTTCTTGACCATCGCGGGGGACTTCAGTCCCACGCCCAGCGCAGTTCGCGAGCATGCTCGCAGACAATCGCCCAGTTCGTTCTTGTGCCATCCTCCAGGCAGGGCAGGCCACCAGATCCGATCACACTCTGGCGCAAAGGACGCGTTGACAGCGGTTGGGTTGCGGGGATACGGTTGCGACGCTCACGGACTGCTGCTTTTGGTCGTGCGGCGGTCGGCAGATTGTGCCGTTGCAGGAGGCCCTGATGTGTAAGCCCCCCCCCCCCGATTGACGTATTTTGAAATGCGCCGAATTGCGTGCGTGCTCGCGATTGCGCTGCTAGGCGCGTGCACGGTCGATGTCGCCGTTGCGCCGAGCGATGACAGTGGCGAGAGCGATCTCAAAGCAACCGAAGCTGGGTTTGCGGCGCGATCGTCGGCACTGAGTGAGCCGGGCATCAAGCTCAATTCGCCAGATCTTGCGACTATCCCTGTTGGTGGCGCGCTCACAGCCAATGTGCCGGTCGATTTCGACGTGGAGAACTTCACCGGGACCGATGCCGTAAAGTGTCGGCGCGACGGGCTGGTTGAACACGTATTCCCATCACCGGACGCTCCGTTTTCCTACACATTTCCGGACGTACCTCGCGGAATGCACGACCTCAGTTGTGCTTTGGCATCCGGCGGCGTGACGGTCGAACGCGCCACGAGGCGCGTGTATGTCTCCGGCGACTGCGACAGCGGCAACTGTGATGACAACAACCCCTGCACGAACGATCCGTGCATCAACGGCCAGTGCGCCTATGCGCCGCTGCCGAATTGCTGTCTTTCAGCCGACGCGTGCCCGCAGACTCATGCCTGCGTGCAGCTAGAGGGTACGGGCCCCAAGGTGTGCTCGCCCTGCAGCGACGGCGCGACCTGTAGTGATGGCGCGCCAGGCACCACAGATTCATGCGACCTCACCGGCGCCGCGGGCGCCTACGGCTTTTGCGCCCACGAGGGCGCCTGGCTATCGCCTCGTCCGCTCCGTGGTTGCGCGTCATTTGCGAGCGGCTTGGCAGGGTTCAGCGGCCCAGCGCCGTATTTCTCTCACGAGTTGGCGGACCTCAACGGCTCCGTGCCGCCCGGCTTGGTGCGCTTTCAGTCAGGACCGGCAGATAACGGCACCTACTGCCTCCGTTCGCCCGAGTTGGCGGTACCATCTGGAACCAACACTTGGACCGCTCAATTCCGGCGCAAACTGGCGTCTGGGGGCCCAGCTACGCTCTCGGTGGCTTCGGTCTTGTCAAACAACGGGCAGTGGACGGCGACAACGCCGGCCCAGTGGCAGACTCAGCTTGCAACTGGCGGTGACCAGGCGGAGATGGTGACGGTACCGCTTGGCGCATTGCCAGCCGGCAGCACAATTCGCCTGGACCTGTGCATCACGGTCACCGGCGCAGTCGTGTTGGAGCTTGACGACGTTTGCACGGCAGTTGGGTCGGCGCCTGCGATCGACTGTGGCGGCGTCGTGCACATGGCCGCTGGCGGCAAGAAGACTGACGCCGTCCACGGCATGTTTGCCCTCGCCGGATCTGCTGGCTACCCCTTGCAGTTCAGCAGGGTGACCGGGCCAGCATGGCTGAATTTCTATCCGGCTCTTTTCGACGGGCACCTTGGCCAATGGCACGCGAGCGCCGATTTGCGGCAAATGACCAACGAGCAGACGGGCTACCACGCGGTTTCCATTCGAGCGAGCGACGGCGTCCTGCAGGCGCAATGCTCGGCTACGGCCGACATTCGCCACCCGAGCGGCTTGCTGATCTGGGCGCCCGGCGCGCCGGACCATGCATTTCAGCCATTGCGTGATGCCGCAGCCGCTTTGGGTATGGCGTGGCTGGACACGCCAGACCTGGCCAACGTTGGCGATCTGTCGGCGTTTCAGACGCTTGTCGCCGTGCTGGGCACCGGGCTTGCGCCCTACACGCCAACCGATCCTGAAGTGCTGCGGCTTGCTGCCTTCTTTGGTCCGAGTGGACGAGCTGCAATCGCAGCCAACGACTTTTGGTCGGCGGAGTTTCCCGAGGGCAATTCAGCGCTCCCGGCGCTTCGCGGCGCGTTTGCCGCTTCCGGGACAGCGTCGCCCGGCCAACCGGCCATCGACACCACCGCCATGGGCTTCGGCTTGCACCTCGACACGCTGCAGGTGCCCGCTGCGCCGCAGGGCTACGCCACCAAGCAGGGCGAAATTCTCTGGGCAAACAGCGACCAATTAGGCGTTGCGTCTGGCGCGGCGGGATGCGTGCGGGTGCTGCGCGTGCAACCGGCGACCGGCCCAGCCTCGTGGACCGAGGTGGCGTGTGAACACGTGGGCGGCAACCGTACAGTCGCGTTGTCGGCGCCTTTTGGCGCGTTTACAGCATTGCCGGGCCACGCTTCTCCGGTCGAACACGCAAAGCGCATTCTGCTGTTCTTGGCCAACGGCAATCCGCCGTGTGCGAGCGACGCGGAGTGCAACGACAACGACGCCTGCACAGTCAACGCCTGTATCGACGCAAAGTGCACCTTTGCCACGCCGGTCAACTGTAGCGACGCCAACGCTTGCACCGTAGATAGTTGTGCAACTGACAGCGGCTGCGCGCACATCGCCGACCCTAACGCGACTTGCGACGACGGCGCATTCTGTACAGGCAACGACCACTGCGAAAACGGCAGTTGCGTGGTTAGCCCGAGCGCGCCGTGCGACGACACCGATGGCAACCTCTGCACGACGGCGCAGTGCCAACCGTGGGTCGGTTGCGTCCACACCAACAACGTGGCGCCCTGCAACGACGGCAACCCCTGTACGGCGAACGACCAGTGCGAGAACGGGATCTGCGCCGGCGCCAACCAAGCGCCCGTGCTCGGTGATTATTGCACTGCCGAGCCACTGGGCGCGCTTCCGCCTGACCCGAAGACGCTTGCTCCCCCGCTGCCTACGACAACAGTCACTTCATTTGCGGCGGCGATTGGCTTCCTATGGTCTGGCGCCAACGCAATCCAGAAGCCGTTGCCGAACGCTGCGCCACTGAGCTTTGACCCCAAAGTCGTGGCAGTCGCCCGCGGCAAGGTCATGCAGCGCGTCGGCATCAACGTCGCCCCGTTGCCGAAGACCAAAGTTTGGGTACCGGCGCACCCGGAATGGGGCTACGTGTTGACGCGCCTCGATGGCAGCTTCGATTTCGTGGCCGAACAGGGCGAGGCTATCGTTGTCGAGTTCGTCAAGCCCGGATTCTTCCCAGTGCACCGCAAGGTTGATCTGCCGCGTCGCGACTACGTCGCGGTGCCTCACGTCGTGCTGGTGCAGCCAGACGCGGCATCGGGGCTGGTGCAGTTTCCTGCGCCTCCGAATGTGATGTCCGTAGTCGTCAGCTCTGTGACGCAAGGTGCGCCCGGTTCGGCGTACGTCGATGACGCACCCCGCCAGACCATGTTGTTTGTGCCACCCGGCACGACGGCCAGCGTCCATGCCAATGGCCAATTGACTCTGCCACCGCAACTGACGCTGCGTGTTACAGAATACACAGTCGGCCCCGATGGCCCGGCGGCGATGCCTGCCAACCTGCCACCGGCCTCGGGCTACACATGGTGTGGGGAGTTCAGTGCCGACGAGGTGATGGCGGCTGGCCCCACCGCTTGGGTTGAATTCAGTAGGCCGTTGAGCGTGTATCTCGACAATTTCTTGGGCCTGGATGTCGGGTTGACCGTGCCAGTTGGCTACTATGATCGTGCCGCTGGCGCGTGGAAGCAGCCGCGCCCCAAAGCGATCGGCGATGGGCCGGAGTTCGAAAAGTACCTGCGCAACGCGCTGGTCATTGCCGCCGGCATCCACCAGGACGAACTCAAGATCTGGCTGACGCAGCCATCTGGCCTGAGTTCGCCAGGCCTGCCGACCGAATTGCTCGACGCCATGGGCTTCACCGAGGCGGAACGCCTTGCCCTCAAGGTACGCTTGCAAATGACGCCTGGCGGCGCACCGAGCGTGCCCAAATCCTTCTGGCGGTTCCAGATCGACCACATGACACCCTGGGACGCTAACCTGGGCTTCGCCTACATCCCGGAGGGCCAGACGGAGGATCCTCCGGCCAAGGTCGGGCCAGTTGACCCGCCGAGGAACCCCAACCAAAAGTGTGGTTCCATCATCCACTGTGAAAGCCAGGGTTTGGCTGAGGAATTCCCGGTGGTTGGCACATCGCTCGCGCTTCGCTACGAGAGCCAGCGAACGCCCGGAGGCGCGCAGAATGCGGTGGTGGTGCCGCCACCACCCACGGGTGCGACCAAGCCTGCAAGCGCCGCCACTACCGTCGCGGTGGCCGGGCAGACGGTCGCGGTGTCGAGCGAGACTGAGAACGGCGGCGCAGTGTACAGGTGGGATGGCAAAGACGCGTTTGGGCGTGCGGTCAACGGCTTCCAGGAGGCGGTGGCGACGACAGCCTACGCATACAACAACAAGCGCGTCTCCGTGCCAGTCGAGACCGGCGGGTCTGGCATCAGCATTTCGTGGGGCCAAATCGCTGCCGCATTGGGCTGCAATTGCCCCGCTACCGCGACAACGACCCTGGCCTGTCAGTACCCGGATGGCTCGATTTGCCTTGCAAAGACAGAAAACGGTTCGGTGGCGACTTTCGTCAAACTGCCCCCACCGTTGTTTGGTACGCAAACTGCGACTGTCAAAGGGCTGTCGACAACAGACGTTGCCGTCGAAAACTACAGCCCCAGGCTGGCACAGCGCGAAATCTCGCGCACTGCGCGCAAGCGCGTTGGCAGCATCAGCGCCGCGGCTGATTTCGGGGGCCTGAGCATTGGTGTCCACCATGCGTATGATCCCGGTACGCAAACGCTTGTTCTTGGCACTGGCCAACTTCGCCATTTGCCCTCGACCAAGCTAGCGGTCACTTCGCACATGGGCGGCGGCACTTTGGCGCTCAGTGCTGTCGGCGTCAACCAAGCCCAAGCAATCGGCACCATCGACTTCGCCGATCCCATTGATGCGTTTGTCTCCGCACCCAAGGGCTTTGTCCACATCGCCTCCTTGGGTGTCCTGTACGAAGTTGCACCCGATGGCATGGTGACATTCAGGTGCGGGCCGACCTCTGAAAATCAAGGTGTCGAAGCCCTTGCCCTTGCTTCGCCCAATACGCTGCTGGTCGCGACGCACCATGAGGGTAAGGGCACGGTTGCATTGCTACAAGTTGGCCAGCCGGGTTGCGTGAAGACCACGGTGGCCGGCAGCTTGACCGCAGACATCGATGGCGACTGGCGCGGCCCCGCCACGGCCGCGCATGTGATGCCCACAGCCGTCGCGGCTGCGCCCGACGGGGCGGTTTTCATTGCGGAAGGCACCAACGCGACCAGACGCGTCCGGCGGATCGATGCAAATGGGGTGATTGCGCCCTATTTCGGGTCGGGCGCCGACATCGGCGGCGTGGCCGGCTGCGACGACGTCAATCAGTCCGCAACCAAAGTATGCATCGGCAGGCCAAGTGCCATTTCTGTTGATGCGGAGGGCAACCTGTTCGTCGGCACCGACGCCGGTCGGCTCTATCGCGTCGCGGCCACCGACGGCAAGGTCCAGCGCCTCGACCTGGCGCTGGCGGCGACAGTGCCAAACTGGGCGGTCGCAGCTGTGCATGCGACTGGCGTCAACGCCTTTGGGTACTGCCAGAATACCGGGGGGCCGTTGACGTGGCGCGGCACGAGCATGCTAGCGCAAACGTCCCCCGCCACTGCAGGCATCTTTCGGCTTTTGGGCGCGGGCGATGACAGTATCGGCAACGCAGAGGTCCAGCAGGCCAACCTCGCGGGCGGTTCTGCTGGCGACCTGACCGTTGCCGACTGCACAGCCATGGCGCGCGGCACGAACGGCGCCTGGCTCATTGCCGCGCAAGTAGATGCAGTGTCCCACCCGCGCCGAATCTTGAAGGTGACACCGCAGGGCCAGGTTTGGAGCGGCGAAACGCTGTTCGTTCCATCCGAAGACGGCAGTGAGGTCTACAAGTTCACGGCCGACGGGCGACATGAGGCAACGGCCGACGCAACGACCGGGGCAAACCTATGGGCATTCACGTATGAACCGGCGACAGGCAAGTTGGCTACGATTGCCGACGCAGATGGCCAAATCACCACCGTCAGCCGGGACCAGGCTGGCCACGTCATTGAGTTGGCAAGAGCAGGTTTGCCGGGGACAACCACGAAAGTAGCATTGAACGCCAGCGGTCTTGCCAGCAAAGTTGTCAACCCGGCTGGCGAATCGACGACCCTGGTCTACGCCACAACGGCAGACAAGCATGGGCTGTTGGCCAAGCTCATCCATCCGAGCGGGGACGTGAGCACGTTTGAGTGGGACAGTCGTGGCCGTTTGGCCAAAGACACCAACGCCGCCGGCCAATACAAATCGCTTGCGACGCAGGACACCATCGCAGACAGCAAAAGCGTAACCACGGTGACGACCAATCTGGGCCGGACCACGATCTACGAAACCAATCACTTCGCCGATGGCAGCAGCCACCAGAAGATGACCACGGCGACGGGCAGCGCAAGGATTGACCGCGACTTGCCTACGTCGGGCTCTATTGCTGCCAATGGCGAGGCCGCGCAAAGCGCGGTGGCGGGCAGCCACCGTGCAAACAAGTTCCGGCTTGAGCCTGACGGCACCGCCACATGGCTGCGCTACGGCGCTGACAAGCAATGGGGCGCCGAGGGCCGCCTGCCAGAAGAAGCTTGGGTTGCTGTGCCGCCGATTAGCGATCCGACCACGTACGGCCCGGCGTTGTTGGCACATCAACGGCGCGAGGAAAAGGTGGCGCCGCCCGGCATCCCAGCCCCGCTGGCAAGCCGTGAAGTAACGGATTGGGTGACGGTAGCAGACAATGGCGGCCCCGCCGTCGAGTTGGCGTCGCAGCAAAAGGCAGAGCTCCTGCAAGGGTTCTGGAAAGTGACCTCAACTTCTGCCGCGTACCGGGTGATGACGACCTACTTCGACGCCAAGCACCGGCCGGAGCGGACAGTAATTGCCGGGCTACCTGAAACCGAAACGCAATACGACGAAGCAGGTCGCGTCAAGGTCGAAATCGTCAAAGCTGCCGATGACCCGCTCAAGCAAAGGAAGCTGACCTACACCTACGCCAATGGGCGCCTCTCCAAAGTCGCTGCCAAAGGCACCGACGAAGGCGGCGGCCCCGACACGGCCGTGAGCGTGGACATCGGAACCGATGCCGCTTGGCGCGTGTCGAGCCAGACGTTCTCCGACACCAGCACCATCAAGCTGGCTCGAGACCAGGCAGGCCGCCTGACAGGCGTCACCATGCCCAAATCGTCCCTGGCGGCCGCGGCACCAGCGTACGGCTTCGCATACGGCAAGGCCGATCAACCCAAGGCTGAGGCCCTGCCTGAAGCACCGCCAATGGCGGCGTGGTTGACCCAGTTTGAATACGACGAAGATGGCGACCTGAAAAAGTCGACTCGACCTGATGGCAAGTCCATCTTGCTAACCCGCAACCAAGGCACCGGGCGGCTAGAGTCCATCAGCGCCCCCGACGATGCGCTCAACGCCAACCTGTCCGTTGACGTCAGCCCGACTTACGACGCGCAAGGCCGGGTCAGTAAGGTGGCGCATGGAAAGTATGGCTCCCTTGGCTTTGCCTGGCGCGGCGCACTCAACGGCCGCGAGACCTGGCTGCCCCAGGCGGGCACCGATCCGCTTGGCAGCAACGGTGCAGTTGCCGGTTGGAGCGTACTGCGCGACTACGACTCCGTTTTCCGTGTGCGCCGCGTGGGCGTCAGCAAGCCGGGGCCAATGACGCTCGCGAGCTACCACTGGCTGCACACAGTGGTCGACGACGACGGCATGCTAGCAGGGTTGCAGTTGCTGGATGGCGACCGAGCAAACCCGGTAAGCTTGGGTAGCTATACGCGCGATGCGGGCAACGGCTTGCTCAAGTACCGCACGCTCGGCCCCGGCACGGCGAAGCATACGCCCAATGGGTTCGCGGAGGCCAAGGCATATGAGGTCTACACCCTTGCGGCTGTCTTGTACCGCGAGGACTACGACACGCGGGACGGGCTTGGCCGCCTGACACAGCGGAAGGTGACCTACCCTGGCGTCGAAGATACCTGGACGTACACCTACGACAGCCATCGCGGGTGGCTCAAAAGCGCACATAAGAACGGCGCGCTGGTTGGCGCCTGGCAATACGACGCACGCGGCAACCGCGTGTCAGAAACGGTGGCCGGCGGGGTGACGATAGCGTCCACCTTCGACTTGCAGGACAAGCAACTGACGGCAGGCACCCGCACATTGACCTACGGTGACGACCTTGGTCGGGTCACGAGCGAATCTGAGCAGAATGGCGCCTCGCGCAGCTACACCTGGGATGCCGGTGGACGGCTGGTCAAGGCGGTGCTGAAGCCGGCAACTGGGCCGGAGAAGGTGGTCGACTATGTGCTCGACGCCGCCGGCCGCCGTGTCGGCAAAAAGCTCAACGGCGCACTGCAAGTCGGCTGGCTGTACGACGGCGCGCTCCGACCGACCCCGCAAGTCGATGCTGAAGGCAAGCTGGAACTGCGGTTTGCGTATGGGTCGCTGGGGCATTCGCCTGATGTTGCTGTCAAGTTCAACACGACCGATGGCACTGTGGCGGGGGTATACTGGTTCGTGCACGACCAGGTCGGCAGCGTAGTGGCGGTGGTGGATACGGCGACGGGGACGGCAGTGGAGCGGACCAAGTACGGGCCGTGGGGTGAACGGCAACCGGAACTTGAAACCCCAGGCTTCAAGCACCCATTCGGCTTTGCGGGTGGGCTACACGACACAGACACCAAGCTGGTGCGGTTTGGGGCGCGGGAGTACGACCCGCGGATTGGGCGGTGGCTGGCGCGGGATCCGATTGGGTTAGTAGGCGGCGCCAATAGCTACAGCTACGCCGCAAGCGATCCAGTCAACGCGTTCGATGCTTCAGGCGAGATCGCGGTCCCAGCATTCGCGGCTGGATTAGCAATGTTGGCACTGCGTAATGCCGCGAAGGCAGCGGCAATGGAAATAGCGCAACAGGCGATGCGAAATGCAGCCTGCGACGGGGACGTGAGCGACATTGACTGGGTAGACGTTGGTATTGCGGCGATTTCCGGTGCAGTTGGTGGCGGGCCCCGACTCGGGCCGAAATTTGGGATGGCGAATGGGACATCCGGCGGGCCACGGGCCTTTAAGGATTTCACCAAGAAGGGCAAGAAAGAGATCTGGGACAACAACACCACTGGCCATAGCGGCCAACCAACCTGCGAGGGCTGCGGTGTCCAGGTAATACAGCCAAGCCAGAGCAAGAAGGGCGTTTCACCACCCGGCCATGAGGGGAACGCTGATCACGTCATTCCAAAGTCGAAAGGCGGCGATGGTGCGCCTTCAAATGGTCAGGTCCTGTGCCGGGACTGCAATCTCTCGAAGGTGGCCAAATGACAGCAGAAAATTTCAAAGTCCACTTTCGCGTTCAGCAGGACGAAGATGGCTATCCGCCAGTCTCGGTTGAGTCGATGTGGGTGTCAGCCGCATTGCCTGAAGGCAACTTTGTTGTGGACAGCATCCCATTTTTTTCTCGCGAAGCAACCGTGGGCGATACCATTGAAGCGCGCGAGGCCGTAGGCGGTTTGTGGTTTTGTCGAATCGTTGCATGCGCGCCGTGCTCATTGGTGCGCGTTGTTTTCTTCGATCGCACACGTTTGGATCCTGTCAGGGAGGTGCTTCACGGACTAGGGTGCGCCACCGAGTATTTTGGGCGGTTTCCGTTGCTTGCCGTCAGCATTCCTCTCGACACCTCTTTGACTCAAGTACGGTCGTACTTGGACGAAGAAGAGGCCGCAGAGCGGATCGAGTACGAAGAGGTTATTCTGCGCCATTGAGGGCACCGTCTGAAGCAGCCAGGCTTCAGATGGTCAACGGCACAAACCGGTTTGTACCCATTCACCCCCGCCCCGGGAAGCACCATCCGCCCATGCGTAGCACCGTCGCGACACCGCCCCGACTTCCAGCCCCGCGCCAACTGGCGAAGCGCCAGCGCGACCTATCCCGTTGGCAAGGGTGGCGGCAGCAGCAACGCACCGCTGAGCCCGCGGTTGTAGCGGTCCATGGCCGCGGCCAGCCACTGAAACACGCTCCGTCCCTGTTTGCGCGCGGTGCCGAATACGGTCATCAGGCTGGCGGTCCGCTTCGCGCCGGTGTCGCTGGTGGAGCCAAAGCAGTTCTTGCGGAGCTTGACCAGTTTGCGCAGTGCCTGTTCCTGGGCATTGTTGGTCGGCTGCACGTCCTCGACGTCGATGAATGTCCACAGGGCCGGCCACAACGCCAACAGCGAACGGCCCAGGGCTTGGCTCTTGGACTTGCCGCACTGCTCGAGTTCCGTTGCGCCTTGTTTCCAACCGTCTTTGACCGGCTGCATCTGCGCCGCCATCGTGGCGCCGTCGATGGCCTTTTCGCCAAAGCGGTGCCACGTCTCGAACATCGCGTCGCTCAAGGCGAGCATGCGCTTGGCGACTTCGGCGTCTGGGCCGCCTCGATCGATGATGGCCTGCAGGTCGCGGCGCAGGTGGGCGTGGCACAGTTGCCGTTCTTCTGGCCTGAAAAGAGCATAAGGGCCCCAGCGGTCCGAGTGCAGAATGCCCTCGAACACCCCGATGAGTTGAAACAAGGCCTCGCGATTGCGCCTTGGGTCGAAGCGGAAGTACTCGGCGCCCGCCACAATCGCCGACCACATCCAGCCCAACTTGCCCCGAACGTGCCTACCGGTTTCGTCGGCATGGGCGACGCCCTGGGCGTTGACGTGATGCCAAATCTGGTCGACGGCGTCGGCAGATGCGCTCGCCAGAGTCGTCAGCGTGTTGTCGATGGAACCGATAGCGATGTCGACCTTGAACAGCGCCTGGAGCAGCTTCTGGATATCGCCCCGGCAGGTACCCTGCATCGTCAACAAGCCAATGGCCGCCTGGAGGTTGGGCCCGAACGCACCCTTGGGCGTGCCACTCGGCGCCACCGCCCGCGTGCGCTTCTTGCAGCCGGGGCATCGAACCGCTGCCAGTTCGATGTGCCGCACGTGGGCCTTGACCTCGATGTCCACGACCTCGCGCACCGTGGTGCTGCACGCGGCCGATCCCGTCAAGTCCAAGCCGCAATGGACGCAGGCGCACGGCCGCACAGACTCGCTGTTGTCGGCGGTCTGGGCGAGGCGCCGAAACTTGCCCGCACGCCCCGGCTGCGCCCCGGGCTTGCGTCCCGTCGGCGCCGAAGGTGGAGGGCGCTTGAACGGCGAATCGGTAGACGGCGGCTTGCTGCTGTTGCCCGAGTTCATGTCCACGCGGGCTTTGAGTTCCGCCACCGCTGGTTCGAGCGCGGCGAGCCTGGCTTGCAGGTCGCGCACCAGCGCGACCAACTGCGGCTTTTCCAGGGCGTTGAGTTCTTGCTCGGTCAACATTGGCTCTGCTCGCCCGCCAGAAATCGAGCGGCGTGGGCGCCCAGGATGCTGCGAGATAATCAGGTGTCAACTTTTCGGGGGCGTGAATGGTTACACCGGTTTCAAGGGCCGACTATCAAGAGCAGGTCTCGGTTGCAGTCTACCACCACAGCGCCGCGTACCCGTTCAGGGACGCGGCCAGGCTTCTCTAGCCTGTAACGAAGAGTTGAAGCATGACCGAATTCGCGTGCAATCCGGAGCCTTCGAGGTCGATTGACCTCGCTTTTCGCCGCGGCGTCAGCGCGCCAATCTTGCTGGCACCCTGTCTGGCATGGGGATGCGCCAGCCCCACGAGTGCAGGAGATATTGGCCAGGTTGCCTTGGGCGGCGCCCAGGGCACGGACTCCGTAGCCGAGCCCGGCGATTCAGCTGGAGAGCCGCCATTTGCGCGCAGCGATGGGTTGCATATCGTGGATGCCGGCAACTGCCCCCCCTGCCCCGACACCAACCCCTGCACCCACGACTACCCGCGCCCCGACTGCACCTGCGCGCACGACCCGCTGCCCTTGGCCTGTAACGACAACAACGCCTGCACCACCGCCGACTTCTGCGGCCCCGACGCCACCTGCGCCGGCTTGCCCCTGCCCGCCACCGCTTGCACGGACGCCAACCCCTGCACGCTCGACGCATGCGACCCAAAGCTCGGCTGTTTCCATCCGCCGGCCGACCCGACCACGCCTTGCGACGACGGCAACCCGTGCACCGCCCCCGACGCCTGCAAAGCCGGCGCGTGCTCGGCTGGGCCCAAGCTGCCCTGCGACTGCACGACCACCGTCGACTGCGCCGCCAAAGAGGACGGCAACAAGTGCAACGGCACGTTGTACTGCGACACGACGGCGCCGCCGTTCCAGTGCAAAGTGCTTCCCGGCTCCGTCGTTGTCTGCCCGGCCGGCTTCGACACCCCGTGCACGCAGCTCAACTGCCTGGGCACCACCGGGCAGTGCGCGCCGCTCGGCGTCAACGAAGGCGGGCCATGCAGCGACGGCAATGCGTGCAGCGTGGGCGACCACTGCTCCGTTGGCGCTTGCCTGCCGACCGGCGTCACCACCTGCGACGACGGCAACCCGTGCACCGTCGACGGTTGCGGGCTGGCCTTTGGCTGCAACCACAAGCCTGTGGCCGACGGCACGGGCTGCGACGCCGACGGCAGCCTGTGCACCCAGGCGGATGCGTGCACCACCGGGAGCTGCACCGCCGGCAAGCCGCTCGTCTGCAATGACGGCAACCCGTGCACCGACGACGCCTGCACGCCGCAAGTCGGCTGCGTCGCCACCTTCGCCGCCGCCAAATGCAACGACGGCAACGCGTGCACCGCCGTCGACAAGTGTGCGGACGGCACTTGTGCCGGCAAACTGGTCAACTGTGACGACGGCAACGTGTGCACCGTGGACCTGTGCGCGCCCGCCATCGGGTGCGACAACGTTGCCGCGCCGTTCCCTTGCTCAGACGGCAATGCGTGTACGGTGGGCGATGCCTGCAAAGGGTTGGTGTGCTTCGCTGGCGCGCCCGCCAGCTGCAACGATGGCAGCGCGTGCACGACGGACAGTTGCGGGCCGGCGACTGGCTGCATCAACGCGCCCTTGCCCGACGGCACGACCTGTACCGACAGCGCCGCGTGTACCGGTGGCGACGCGTGCAAGGGCGGCCAGTGCATTGGCAAACCTAAACTCTGGAAGGTGCAGTTTGCTGCAGATGACGCGGACCATCCAAAGCGGCTGGTCGCCCTGGATGATGGGTACATGTCCATTGGCTATACCGGAGACTCGAGTCCGTGGGAGAATTTTCACAAAGCCTGGTTTGTGCGTTTCGACCAGTACGGCAAGGTGCTGTGGCAGACCACGGTTGGCGGCGAGCAAGAAACCCACGCGCACTCGGCCGCCTGGCAGCCCAACGGGGTGGTGTTTTCTGGATACCAGCTTGGCAGCACCAAGTACGCCACTTTGCTTGGCCTCATCGACGCCCAGGGCGTGGTACAGTGGAGCAAGGAGAATGCGGGTTGCGCCTCCGGTTACGACTCTGACCTAGGGAACACGCTGGCCACGCTGCCTAGCGGCTTTGCGTGCATTTCAGCGACCAAGAAGTATGGCGTCGCGCGGTTTGACCACAAAGGCAATTTGCTTTGGGACAAGAGCTTTGGCCCAGCCACGGACACGGTCAGAACCCTTGCATCGCATGCCACGGGAATTGTCTTGGCCGGTCAGCTTGGCGGATATTGGGGCATTCCCGGCGCCGATTACCGCCTAAGCACCATCACCGCGGAAGGCACGCTAGTTTGGCAGGCGACCTACCCTTTGGCAAAGCCGACGTTCCTCAGCGCTGTCGTGGCTGTGGGTCCTGCAACGGTTGCGGTTGGGACGATTACCGAAAGTCTCAAATACCACGGCCACATCCTGTATGCGGGCGCCGATGGCGCCACCATTTGGGAACGCACCTATGCAATGCCGCCCAATTGGGCCTGGGCCGGAATGGCGACCCCTGGGCTGGGCGGTATTGTCGTCATCGGGTCAATCGCGAAACCCGAACAGAAAGGCGGTGTGGGCCGCTACATCATGGTGCGCGAATCCAATGGCAACGAGCGTTGGCATACCGTGTTCGAGCCACCAGACGCCGGGCTGTCATTTGTGACGGCGACCGACGACGGCGTCACTGCGGTAGGCTCCTTGAAAGGGTCGGGATCTGCCAACTTTGACGGCTGGCTCGTCCACACCGACGCCTTCGGCAACTATTCGTGCGCCAACTCCGGCCCCTGCTTCGCCATGAAACCTACCGACTGCGACGACAACAACCCTTGCACCTACGACCAGTGCGACGCCGCGCACAACGGCTGCTGGAATCCCAAGCAGCCTGACAGCACGCAATGCGGTGCAGGCAAGGTCTGCAAAGCTGGCGCGTGCCAGTAGCGCGTAGGCATCATCGCACGCTGCGGCGACCGGTGCGCCGGGATCGCCCCTTGGACGCGCCAAACTACCTTCCCCGGCGGCCGGAAGCATCACTTCAGCATGCCAAACGACCGCTCCCGCCGCCTGGAATCTCCACTTGCGAGCACCAAACTACCGCTCCCAGCAACCGGAATCGCAGCTTTGGCGTTCTCAAACTGTGTTCCCGCCAGCCGGGATCACGGGTTGGGGGTGCCCGACGCGCCTTTGCGGACCCTTGGCCGCCACCGCCGCGGCCGACCTGACAACACCTTGTCTGCCTGTCGCGATTCTGCCACCGTTGCGCCGCCACCGCCGTCCGCCCTTGCCAGCGGTCGCGCGGAAATAACCGACCCTGCACGGTCGTTCGGCGCGCAAGCCCCATGACCTCGACCCCGCCCCACATCCTGGTCTGCGACGACGAAGCGGCACTCGCCGACACGTTGCTGTACGCCCTGCGCACCGAGGGCTTCGCGGCGTCCTGGGTCCCCCTCGGTGCCGCAGCAGTCGAGCGCATCCGCGCCGGCGACATCGCGCTGTGCATCCTCGACGTCGGCTTGCCCGACGGTAGCGGCTTTGAGCGCTGCAAAGAAATCCGGCGCTTGAGCGACGTGCCGGTGCTGTTCCTGACCGCACGCGCCGAC
>SXRM01000310.1 GCA_005792545.1 Pseudomonadota bacterium
CGGCAACTGCGAAATCCACCTTGACCGCAAGTTGATGGAAAAGCGGATTTTTCCGTGCATGGACATCAACAAGAGCGGTACGCGCAAAGAAGACCTGCTGTTCGACGAACGGACCTTGTCGCGCGTCTGGCTGCTGCGGCAGCTGCTGCACCCGCTCAACGTCATCGACTCGATGGAATTCCTGCTCGACAAGATCCGCAAGTACGAGACCAATCAGGCGTTCCTTGACGGCATGAACCAGTAGTTCGAGCCGGCGTACCGGCGCCTGCCGGTCGCTCAGTGCCTGTCTGACTGCTGGCCGACTCCGGTCAGCCCAACCAAGGGTACAACCATGGCGCGCGTCGTCGTCACCGGCGGTGGCGGTTTCATCGGATCGAATCTGGTCCACGCGCTGGTCGCGCGCGGCGATTCGGTCGCAGTCGTCGACGACTTCTCGACGGGTCGCAAGGTCAATCTGGCCGCGCTCACCGGTCGCATCGAGGTCTTTGAAGGTGACATTCGCGACCGTGCGCTGCTCAAGCGCGCCCTGAACGGTGCGCAATATGTGCTGCACCAGGCAGCGCTGCCGAGCGTCGCCCGCAGCATGGAGGCGCCCGAAGACACCCACGACGTCAACGTCAACGGCACGCTGTACGTACTGCAAGCGGCGCGGGCCGCTGGCGTGCAACGGCTGGTGTTCGCGGCCAGCTCTTCGGCCTACGGCGAGACGCCCGTTTTGCCCAAGGTCGAGACGATGGCGCCGTGCCCGATCAGCCCCTATGGCGCCAGCAAACAATTTGGCGAGACGTACTGCCAGATCTGGACGCAGTGCTTTGGCTTGCAGTGCGTGGCCTTGCGCTACTTCAATGTGTTCGGTCCGCGCCAAAGTCCCGACAGCGAGTACGCGGCCGTTATCCCGCGCTTTGTGACCCTGATGCAGCAGGGCAGGCGGCCGACCGTATTCGGCGACGGTGGCCAGACCCGCGACTTTTGCTACATCGACAACGTGGTCGAGGCCAACCTGAAAGCGCTGACGGCGCCCAACGCGCCGGGCAACATCTACAACGTGGCCTGCGGCGAGCGGATTTCGCTGCTGGATCTGATCGCCGAGATCAACCGTCAACTGGGCACGGCGGTGCCGGTGGAGCACCTGCCGCCGCGCGCCGGCGACATTCGCGATTCGCTCGCCGACATCAGCGCTATCCGCCGCGACCTGGGCTACACCGTCAGTGTGTCGTTCGCCGATGGCTTGCAGCGGGCCATTTCGTGGTATGCCGCGCATCCCCGCGGCTAAGGGCCCTTGAAAAATCTACTCGATTTTCCACTGGGCCCATTTGCTTGTTCCGTGGGTCGCAAGCTCGCGTCTTTGCAAGCCGACTCGCCGCTCCGCTGCCCGGCAGGGCGATCAAGTCATTTGCGCGCAGCCCCTGACCGAAGCTATCATAGGATCCTGACATGACTGATGAATTCGCCAAAGACGCGGCGCCGCGCCACGACTGGAGCCACGCCCGCTTCGCTACCCGCGCCATCCACGCCGGCCAGGACCCCGAAGCGCTGACCGGGGCGGTGGTGGTACCGATCTACCAGACCAGCACCTTTGCCCAGCCGGCGCCGGGCCAGCACCTGGGCCACGAGTATAGCCGCACCAGCAACCCGACCCGCGACGCCCTGCAGACGGCGCTGGCGTCGCTCGAAGGCGGCACCCGCGGGCTGTGCTTCTCGTCCGGGCTCGCCGCCACGCACGCCATCATCGCGCTGTTGAGCGCCGGCGACCACGTGGTGGCGATGGACGACATGTACGGCGGTACTTTTCGTCAGTTCGACAAGGTGTGGCGGCGCCACGGCATCGCCTTCAGCTACGCGGACTTGCGCGACCCTGCGGCGCTGGACAGCGTCTGCACCAGCAAGACCAGGCTGTTGTGGCTCGAGACGCCGACCAACCCGATGCTAAAGCTCGTCGATATCGCCGAGCTGTGCCGGCGCGCTCATGCCCGTGGCATCCTGGTTGCGGTGGACAACACGTTCGCCACGCCGGCCTTGCAGCGGCCGCTCGAGCTCGGCGCCGACTTGGTCGTGCACTCGACCACCAAGTACATCGGCGGCCACAGCGACGTGGTCGGTGGCGCGGCCATCGTGCGCGACGAGGACCTCGGCAACCAGTTGGCGTTTGTGCAGAACGCCAACGGTGGCACGCCGGGTCCGTTCGACTCGTGGCTGACGCTGCGCGGCTTGAAGACCCTTGGCCTGCGCATGGAGCGTCATTGCCACAACGCCGGCCAGATTGCCCAATGGTTGCAGAGCCATCCGCGCGTGGCCAGGGTCGTGTATCCGGGGCTGCCGTCGTTCGCGCAGCATGACCTGGCGCGCCGCCAGATGAGCGGCTTTGGCGGCATGATCACGGTGTTCCTGGACGGGGACCTCGACAACGCGCGGCGGTTTTTGTCGGCGACACGGGTGTTTACACTCGCCGAGTCGCTGGGTGGCGTCGAGTCGCTCATCGAGCACCCGGCGATCATGACCCACGCGTCGATTCCGCCCGAGCGGCGCAAAGAGATTGGCATCGACGACGCGCTGTGCCGGCTGTCGGTGGGCATCGAGGACGTCGACGACCTCAAGGCGGACTTGGACGGGGCGTTGCGGGCGGCGTTTGTGTAGCTGGCCCGCTTTTGCCCCAAGCCTCAGCGGACGCCGGCCGCCGTTACGCGTCCCCAGGGCTATCGCAAAGTCGCAATTCCCAGTGCTGGGTGCGGACAGGTTCCATCCCTGTCCGGTTCAGTCGAGCGATTGCTCTTTGCCCGGACAGGCGCAGAGGCCTGTTCGCACCCAAAAACCTGGAACTTGCGATTGCCCTGTACGCGTCCCAGCCGTCAGTTGACGCGGTTCCCGATTCGCGCGACCGTGCACCCGCCGCCAGCCTGTTGGCGTCGACCGATTCGAGCTTGCCATGAAACCAGTGCTTCTCGCCGCAGTCACCGCGGCGCTGTTTGCCTGCGGCTGCGAACCGCTCGCGGACCCGCAGACCTACGACCGCGAGCCGGCGCCGATTTTTCGCCGCTCGACGGTTGTAGCCGCCCCGGCCGTCGCGGCGCCCGCTCGGATCAAAATCGTGGCCTGGAACATCAAGTACGGCGCCGGCCGCATTCCCTTCTGGTTCGACTGCTGGGGCGACCGCGCGCACATGACCAAGGCCGAAGTCGACGCCAACATGGCTAAGATCTACGAGGCCATCAACGAACTCGACCCCGACGTGCTGATCGCCGAAGAAATTGAGGTCAACTCGCGCCGGTCGGCCTACGTGGACATGGTGCAAGGCATCTTGGAGCACACCAAACTCAACTACGCGACTTTTGCCAGCACCTGGAACAGCAAGTACATCGCCAGCGAAGGCGTCGGCCGCATCCACCTGGGCAACGCGATCTTGAGCAAGCACAAAATCACCAAGGCTGAGCGCATCCGTCAGATCGACCGCAGCGACCAGGATGCGCTGACGGCCATGTTCTACCTGCACCGGGCGCTGGGGCGCGCTGAAATCGAGGTCGCTACCGGCAAGAAGGTGGCGATCTGGGCGGTGCACACCGAGGCCTACGACAACGACGGCACCAAGCAAAAGCAGATTGCGCAGATCGACGAGTTGCTGGCCAAAGAGCCGCTGCCGTTCGTGGTCGGTGGCGACTTTAACGAGCTGCCTCCGGTCGCTGCGCGCAAGCAGGCTTTCATGGACGAGCGCGAAACGGCGGTGTGCAGCGCAGACTTCACCCAGCCGCCGTACACACCCGAGGCCATGCAGCGCTTCTACGACAAGTTGGTGCCGGCCATCGCGCTCGACCGCTATGGCAAGACCGAATTGGAGCAAAAGCGCTACTACTCGCACTCGGTTCTGGGGCCCGACGAGGTCAACGACAACGGCGAAAAGGGCTTCTGGAATCGGACGCTGGATTACCTGTTCGCCAGCAAAGGCACCACCTGGCAGGTTGGCTCGACCGATGTCGCCCAGCAGGCCGGGCAGAAGATCGGCGGCGACAACGGTATCGGCCCGGTGCTCAAGACTGACCCGGTGCGCCTGAGCGACCACGCGCCGGTCCTCGGCACCTGGGAGGTGCCGTGATGCGCAATACCCTTCGCCTGCTATTGGGCGCGCTTACCGCCGCTGCGCTGTGGACCGCACCCGCCGCCGCCCAAAGCCTGGCTCCGCGCGAGACAGCGCGGATTCTGGCGCCCGGCCAGTGGCAAATCGGGCTGTTCAATCCGCTGCGCTACGGCTTGCAGTGGGTCGAGATCGAGCTGCACCCGCTGGTGTTCCTGGCCGCACCGCACGTCGACGTCAAGGTGCCGCTGTCGAGCACCCATCCCGACCAATGGCAGTGGACGGCGCACCTGGGCGTGGGCGTGCCGACGCTTGGCTGGCGGCTGCCCAAGCCCCTGGGTCTGGCCGGCGACCTGGTGCCGTCGTGCAAAGTCGCTGAGGTAGACCCCAAAGCGGCCGGCTGGTGCAAGCGCCCGGGCTGGCTGGTGGTGCCCAAGCTCGGCGTGTGGGCGACCCGCGAATACAGCCACGACGCGGGCGGCGATGGCTACTCAACCATGACCCTGCGCGCTGAAATTGCTTCCGGCTTCGCCGTGTCCGGCGCCGAGGCCGCACCCCTCGACGCGTGGGGGCCGGTCGATGTGCAGCTGGCGCCGCAAGTCGGTCGGACCCGTGCCCAACTGCGCGCGGCAGTGGACCATCGTGTGCTCGACGGCCTGCGCCTGCGCGCAGAGCTCGGCGGCTACTGGGTCAGCCGCCCGGCCGGCGACGAGGCAGTATCGCCGTGGACGATGAGCGTCTACGCGGGGCTGGATCTGCGGGCCACGGCGCACACGCGCCTGACCCTGGGCGCCATGGTCTACGACCTGGACCGCCGGCAGCAAGTCCTGGAAAAGACCGCGGAAGGCTTTGACAAGTACACCTATGTGCGCTCGCACGAGGTGTGGCCGACGGTCGACTTCATCTGGACGTATTGAGCGCCCGGCAAGTGTTCATGGCTTGAATAAATACTTCGCCGACCGCGCCGGCAGCGTCACCCCTGGCCCTGTCACCGCTGCACCGCCCAGAGCATCCTTGAGTTCCACGCCCGCCGGCAGCCCTTGCAGCGTCGCCGGTCCGTCACCGCGGTTGATCGCCACCCACACCGTCTCTTTGGCGTCGGTCATCGTCCACAGCCAGGCGTCGTCACCGACCTCCACGGTCTGGCGTACGCCGCGGCGCAGGGCCGAATGGGCTTTGCGCGCCTGACCCAGTTTCTGGTGAGCCACTAGCAGCCAACTTTGGTGCTCGCTCAGCCCCGTCCACGGCATCGGCCGCCGGTTGTCCGGATCACCCGCGCCAGCCAGCCCCACCTCGTCGCCATAGTAGACCAGTGGTACGCCGGGCAAACCGTAAAGCACCGCCATCGCCACAGCCACGCGCTCGTAGGCGCTTTTTTCCACCACCGGCGGCGGCGGGTTGTCGTAGGCCTGCGCCTGACCCGGATCCCAGACGTTGCCAAAAAGCGGCTTGTCCTGGGCATAGTGGATGATGCGCGGCAGGTCGTGGTTGCCCGCAAAGGTACTCATCAGCGCGTCGGGACCGTAGTAGTTTTCGTTGGTTTTGACGAACTTCTCCAGGTCGCCCATCTTGCCCTGGCGCAGCAGCACCACGTTGTCGAGCACCGCGCGCAGCGGGAAATCGAACTGCCCGTCGAGCTTGCTGCACGGCTCCACGAACGACTTGATGGTGCCCATGTCGCCGGTGTAGGTCTCGCCGACGAGCCAGATGTGCTGGCCACGCTTGGGCTCCAGGTCGTCGTTCAGGCGCTTGCGCAGGTCGGTCAGCCACACGCCCTCGACGTGCTTGATGGCGTCCAGCCGCAGCCCATCGGCGCCGGACTGTTCCATCCACCACAGCACGTTGTCGATCGAGGCCTTGCGCGCTACTGCGTTGTCGAAGTCGAAATCCGGCAAGTAATCGCGGAACCAGCACCATACGCCGGCCGGGCTGTCCCACGGGCAGATGCCAGAGCCGCAGGTGCAGGTTTTGCCGTCGATTTTCAGCGGGTGGAACCAGTCGGGATGCTGCGCGAACACCGGCGACGTCGCATGCACGTGGTTCATCGCGTAGTCCAAGATGACCTGGATGCCCTGCTTGTGCGCCGCGGTAACCAGTGATTTGAGCTCGCCCAGGTTGCCAAAGCGCGCGTTGGGCTTGTCGAGGTCGCGGGGCCAGTAGCCGTGAAAAGCAGTGACTTTTTTGCCGCCGTCGCCCCACTGCAGGTCGTCGGTGTTGTCGAGCGGCACGGTCAGCCACAGCACATTGACGCCCAGCGCGGTGAAGTAGCCATCGTCGATTTTCTGCTGCACGCCCGCCCAGTCGCCGCCGTGCCAGTTGGCGATTTCGGGCACATCGGCGCTGATGTTCTTCTTGTCGTTGGCTGGGTTGCCGTTCTTGAAGCGGTCGACAAACACGAAGTACAGCACGCCATCGCGCCAGTCGAAGGCGTCGGCCTTCAGCGGTGCTCCACACAGGGTTTGCGGGACCGGACACAGGCCATCGGTCGGGCAACTCATCGGATCGATGACGCTATTCTTACCACCAAAGCCGTCGTCCGCGGTCTTGGGGTTGTTGGGGTCGGCTTTCCATTGCTCTTTGCCGTCGGGGCCGACGACCCGGAACTTGTATTGAAAGGTGGTGTTTTGCGGCAGCTTGACCGTGCCCGACCAGGTGGTGCCACTGGCTTGTAACGCGGTGCCGGTTTTCCAGCCGTTCCACGACCCGCGCGCTTCAACGGTGTTTTCGTTGCCGGTGCCAGCGTAGGTGAAAAGGTGTGCACAGAGCTTGGCGTTGCTGTCACAGGCTGCGGGGCTGGCATCGGGCGGCGTCGCGTCGGCAGGTTCGGTGTCGGCGGCATCGCTTTGCAGCGCGTCCGGCAAAGGTTCGGCGTCCGCGTCCGGCGAGGCCGCATCTAGGGCCCCGGGCGCATCCGCGTCGGTTGGCATGGTTGCATCGACGTCACCAGGGTTCCCGGCGGTGTCGGCGTCTGTGGCCAAGGGTGCATCGCTGTCTGCCACGCCAGGCGCAACGTCCAGTGCCCCACCAAACGCGGCATCTCCGTCGGCCGCAGCGGCATCCAAGCCCCCGCCCGACTGCCCTGGCGCCCGGCACGCGCACAGCAGCGCCAGCGCCAGCCACCGTGCACCCCAGCTTTTTGAACCACGCGGCATCGCACCTCCGGCCGTAGGGTATGCCGTGGCACCGCTGGCGGGCAAGCCGGGGACGGCACCCGCAGTTGGCAATGCCCCGCCATCATGGCACGCTTGGCGCGGACCCCAACGCGGGGTCGGACCCGACGATGGCGCATCCCAACGGCCAGGGCCGGTACGACGGCGACGAAGACGCGACGCAGATGCACGACGCCGCCGCGGACGATGAAGGCGGCGATCTGCCGCCCGACTTGCCCGACGGCCCGCCCGACTTGCCTGGCGGCCCTCCGCCGATGCCGCTGCACCGCGCCGCCGCAGCTTCGCGGCCGACCACGCTCGGCAGCTACGCCGCGCTGGCACCGCGGCCGAGCACCGAGACGCAGTTTCAGCCCGCCGCTGACGACAACGACCACGACGACGTGCCCGGGCTGCCGCGGGCCGAGATTGCCCGATCACCGGCGCCGACCCGCCAGCGGCCGACGCTGTTGCCCGCCTCGTTCGATCAGCCGCCCAAGCTCCCCGGCGCACCCAAGACCGCGGAGCCAGGCCTGCTGCGCCCGGTCCGGCCGGCCGGTGAGCAAGGCAGGCCGTCCGTGCATATCCACAAAGAGTCGTCGGACGTCATCCAGACCTACGACACCCAGAACCAGGGCGAGGTCAAGCGCAGCACGCTGCACGCGATGGCACCGCCGCGCACCCACGCCCCGGGAGCGGGCTTGCAGGCCGTGCAACCGGTGCCGCCGCAGCCGTCCGCGCGCGCGCCGATTCGCAAGGTGCCGACCGCGCCGCCGAATCAGCCGGCCAATCCGCGGCCCGCTCAGCAGGTGGTGATGGCCGGATCGCAAGGGCCGCTGCCGCTCAACGCCGACCTGATGGTGGGGCTGATAGCCGCCCATCGCGGCCGCATGACCACGCTCGACCTTTTTGCGCGCAGCCTCGAAATCTGCGCCGGTGTGCTCGGCAGCCTGTCAATCGGCTTCTTGATTGCGACGCTGGTGGCGCTCTTGGTCGGCCGCGGCAATACCTTGCTCGGCGCCGCGACGGCGCTGGTGGTCGAGACCGCTGGGGTGTCCCTGGCCGTCGCCATGCTGGCCCAGGCGGCGGCGCTGCGGCATCAGGCCAGCTCGGCGGCGCAGACCGCGGCGCTGTTGGAAGCGCTGTCCGGCGGTGGGCGCTGAATTGCGTGGACTAGCGCGCCAGTCGCGCCAGCAGCTTGCCGTGCAACCCCTGGAAGTCGCGGCCGCTCATCGCCAGCACCACGTCGCCCGGACGCGCTTGGGTTGCAAGTAATTCCACGATGTCATCGACTTGTGGCACGTAGTGCGCCGCAACACCGCGGTCGGCAATCGACTGACAGACGCGCTCCGCATTCATGACCTCGTCGGCGCGCAACTTGTCGGTTTCCTTGTGCAATGGCGCGCACAGCACCACTTCGTCGGCGCCGGTAAAGGCATCCGGGTACACATCTTCAAAGACTTTGCGGCGCGAGGTGTTCGACTCGGCCTCGAACAGCGCCCAAAGCTTGCAGCCCGGGTAGCGACCGCGAATCGCCGCCACGGTTTCTTTGACCGCGGTCGGGTGGTGCGCGTAGTCGTCGATGACCGACACGCCGCGCTCGATGCCGCGCAACTCCTGGCGCTTCTTGACACCTTCGAACTGGCTGAGCGCCGCCTGCAGCGCGTCCGCGTTGGCGCCAAGGTCCAGCGCCAGCACCAGCGCTGCCGCGGCGTTGAGCGCGTTGTGGCGACCCGCCATCGGCGAGTCGAACCGGCCGATGATCGACCCAGCCTGGTAGTCGGGCAGCGGATCGCGACCATTGACGGGGGCCGCGTCGCCGCGCCGCAGCGTAAACTGCACGCCGCGCTCGGAAACCGTCACCTCGTCCACCGCCACGTCGAGCGGCGCCGAGCCGCCGGCGAAACCGTAGCGCACCACCCTGCCTGGACAGCGGCCGAGCACCGCAGTCACGCGCTCGTCCTCGCCCCAGGCCACCAGCAGACCGTCGGCCGGAAACAGCGACGCATACAAAGCAAACGCGCGCTGCACCGCTGCGAAGTCGGGGTAGATGTCGGCGTGGTCGAACTCGACCGACGTCAGCACGCCGTGGTGCGGCCGGTAGTGCACGAACTTCGGGCGCTTGTCGTAGTAGGCGGTGTCGTACTCGTCGCCTTCGATGACAAACGGCGCGCCGGTGCCCAGACGAAAGCTGGTCCCCAGGTTCTTGGGCACGCCGCCGACCAAAAGGCCCGGCGCCATGCCCGTCGCTTCCAAAAGCCACGCGGTCAATCTAGTGGTGGTTGTCTTGCCGTGGGTGCCGGCGATGACGACCGGGATGC
>SXRM01000311.1 GCA_005792545.1 Pseudomonadota bacterium
ACCCCGATGGCGATTACGTGCGCCGCTGGGTGCCCGAGCTCGCCAAGCTCCCGGCCGAGTGGATTCACCAGCCGTGGGAAGCCCCCATGCACGTCCTCGCCGAAGCCGGCATCAAACTCGGGACAGATTATCCCGTGCCGCTCGTCGGACTGACCGAAGGCCGAGATCGGGCGCTGAAGGCGCTCAGGGGGATGAAGCCTTGAGAGGGGGCATGTGGGCAAGGCCCACGGGATCTGTTTCCGAAATAACGTCATGATGTTGTGAAATTAGGCGCTGTTTCGCCGCCAATGGCCGCGAAAATCGACCTTAGCGGTTCGACGATCCGCAGTTCGATGACATGACGTGCGTCCGCTCGCGCTCGGTCGCGCCGTTGCTTCCATGTGTGTCGCCGGTGTGTAACCACCCGAACTCCCCGACCTACAACCGTCCGCCCACCGTGGCAAACTCCAGCCGGAGCGTGCGTCGCTACGAGCCGCGCTGGTTGGCGCGGCGGTCTGGTTGCCTGGTCGAGTTGACGGGATCGGGAGCCAGTATCGCTCGCCGTGCTTGGGCACATCGGCCACAGGCGCTCAGGTGCTGTCGTTCACTGCGGCTGCGGCTGCCGGTGCGCGCACGGCCGCCACTGCGCGCGCGGCCGCCACTGCTGATGCGGTAGCTGCTGCTGGCGCGGCCACTGCTGCTGGCAGGGCAGCTGCTTCGGGCACGGCCGCTGCTGCGACAGCCAGCGCCCGCTCCGCTGGCGACTGCCAGTTCTGTGGCAACAACTCGGCAAGCCGGCTCGCCTATACAGAATCGCCTTGAGGTGAGATCAAACCCACCGCAAGAAAGGAGCGACGAGTCGGCTTGCAAAGCCGCGAGTTTGCGACCCACTGAGCAAGCAAGAACAGCGATCGCAGATGACCTCGGGTCATCGCGATCCTGTATAGTGGGCAGAAGGTGTGGCAGCAGTTGACGGTGGACCTGGCGGCGGTGGCGAACAAGGTGTTTCAGGTGCGGTTTGCGTTTGATACCGGTGGGATCAACCAGGTGGCGTATCGCAAGGGCTGGTTTGTGGATGATGTGGGGGTCAGCGCGCAGTAGGCGATGGAGCGCGGGTACGGGCGCAGGTGCTCAAGAACGAGTGGAAGGGCAAGAAGAATGCCGTGCTCATGACGCGCCGGGACTTTGCCCTTCGGGTCATGGCTCAGGCTCCTCTATCGAAGATCGCAAGTACATATTATCACGGAGTATTTGCACCTGGCGCAAAGGACCGCGAGCTCGTCGTGCCGGCACTCGGCGACCGCGTTGCGCACAACAAGCGCAAGCATGGGGCCAAGTGCGCGGCGGGCGAGCATGACCACGATGCTGAGCACGTTTGCGGTGCCACGGCCACCGGCCCCGAAACCGGCACCCGCGCTACGGCCGCGGACGGCGACGCGTCAACAAGCCAGGGCCGACATGCGTGCGCAGCTCGAATACACCTTCGCCCACCGGTGCGACATCGCCCGCATCGCCCAGGGTCAAACGCTCGATGCGGGCCTCAATGCGTACCCTGTCGACCAAGTGACCTAGGCCGTCGAGTCAACTGGTGAACTACGCGTGCGGCCCAGCGTGGCCTTCGCAAAGGTGTGGGCAATTGGATACAGATTCTCCAAGCGCAAGGCGCCACCTGCGCACGACATGATCGCAAGTCCGTCAAGTCAGACCCGTTGGTTGCAGATGATGGACGGTTCGCTCTCGGCAGCGCTTCACGAATCAAGGGTCACGTAACGGCCGCCCAGCCAACTTGACCGGAGGCCGCCCAGCGCGCACGATCAGCGTCGTTGCCGTCTAAGGCCGGCAACTATGGACCGCGTCGCAGCGCCGGGTTGGGGAGGCCAAAGATGAATCGTTGTCCGCTCGCGCTGAGCGCAACAACTTGGGCGTTGGCGCTCGCCGCATGCAGCAGCGCCTTGCCCTCGCCCGTGGCGGCGGGCGGCGCCGACGTGGCGGCCGGCGACAGCCAGGGCAACGCCCCGGCCGGCGATGCGGCCGATGTGCCGCCGACCAACGCCGATGCGGTGCCGGCGTGCCCCGCAGCTAGCCAGTATGCCAAGGGCCAGTCGTGGTTTTCTGAAGCCACGGACCAGTGGCAACTGACCAACCTCGGGGTGGTCGGCAACCAGCTCAGCGTGACCGACGTTGATGGCGACGGCCGGCCCGATGTGCTGGTGCGCAACGGCGGCGGCCCCGACGTGGTCGCGCCGGGCAAGCCCGCACGCTACCGCTGGCTATTGCGCAACACCGGCAAAGGTTTTGAAGATGTGTCAGTGTCCAGTGGCCTGTTTGCGCGGCGCAGCCCGGGTCAGCAGGGCGAAAACCACCCTGGGGCAACGCTGGCCTCGGCCGATGTCGACAACGATGGCGACCTCGACGTGTTCGTCGGCACGGGCAGCGACGGCAAGGGTGGCGCCGACGCGCCGAGCAACGAACTGTACCTCAACAACGGCAAGGGCGTGTTTTCGCTAGGCCCCAAGGACAGTGCGGCCCGGATGGCCGGCAAGCCGTCGGCGCCAATGGGCGCGGCGTTCGCGGACGTCGACCGCGACGGCGCGCTCGATCTGTGGCTGACCCACAACATGGTCGGCAACAGCAACTCGCCGCTGCAGGATCGGCTGTTTCGCGGCAATGGCGACGGCACTTTTAGCGACGTGACCAAGCAATTTGGGCTGTACACCCTCGACTGGACGATGGCGACCTTGTCCAAGCTGAACAACGCCGAGGGCCACTCGTGGGCGTGGTCGGCGGCGGCTTGCGACCTGAACGGCGACGGTTGGCCGGAGCTGTTGGCTTCGAGCTACGGCCGCGCCCCCAACCATCTGTGGCAGGCGGTGGCTGGGCCGGGCGGCGCCCTGACCTACAGCAACGTGTCGGTGCTTTCTGGCTACGCGTTTGACGACGGTATGGACTGGACCGACAACGAGTCGGCGCGCTGCCATTGTAAGGACGTGCCCACCGACCCCGGGTGCAAGAACGTGCCGCCGCCGACGCTGAATTGTGCGCAACTCAAGGCAGCGTTTGGCGGCAACTACCGCTGGAACCACGCCAGCGACCGCGAGCCGTGGCGGCTGGGCGGCAATTCGGGCACCACGGTCTGCGCCGACATCGACAACGACGGCAAAATCGATTTGCTTACCAACGAGATCAAGCACTGGGATGTCGGCAGCTCCAGCGACGTCGCCGAGTTGCTGCTGAATCTGGGCGGCGATCAGGTGCAGTTTGCGCGACCAGGCAATGACGCCACTGGGCTGACCCGCAGCTATCCGCCTGCCGGCTGGGACGAAGGGATGATGACCAGCGCCGTGTTCGACTTCGACAACGACGGCTGGCAAGATGTCTACATCGGCGCGTCAGATTATCCAAACAACCACGCGCTCTTGTGGCGGCAGGACGCGCCGCGCCATTTTTTGGCGGTGCCCCAGGCCGATTTCTTCGCCCACAACCGCGCCCAGGGCAACGCCGTCGCCGATTTCGATGGTGATGGCGACCTCGACCTGATGGTCGGCCACGCCCACATGCGCTGCGAAGGCTCGATGGGCGCCGACTGCTACCCGACCCAGCAAGTGCGGCTGTTTCTCAACAGCCGCGGCCACGACGGCAACTGGCTGCAGCTCGAGTTGCGCGGCGGCCCGGGCAGCAACCGCCTCGCGGTGGGCGCCAGAGTGCGGGTGACCGCGGGGGGCGTGACCCAAACCGCCGATGTTGACGGCGGCCATGGCCAAGGCGGGCTGCAACGCCACCATGTGCTGCACTTTGGCTTGGGCGCGGCCTGTTCGGCGCAAGTAGAGGTGCGCTGGCCGGACGGGGTGGGCTCCATCAGCCAGGCGAGCGTCGCGGGGCGGGCGCGCTACCGGTGGCAGCAGGGGCAAGCACCGGTCATGCTGACCTCGCCCTGACCGGCCTCAGCCGGCAGGTGAGGCGGGCTGGCGATGGCGACTTTGGCCCATCAGAAGCTGATGTGCGCCGGGCTGCCACCCGTCTGCACGTCCGCTTGGTGAAGTGAAATAGAATTGGCCTGTTTCTGGACTCGGCCCGTCGGCGCAAGCGACGTGCATTGCCGAAGGTCTACTCGCAAACAGGTCAATCGTCCGTGCCGGGGCCACAAACCACCGCGCAGAAGCTTGCCCCGGTTGGTGGCGATCAGTGCTGGAAGCGTATTTCGGGTGGCTTGCGGTCGGGCCGCTCAATGGCAAGCTGCAGTGCATGATCTGGCAGTGCGATAGCAAACCCTTGAAGTGCCCGAAGGAAGTGCCAGCCACAGTGGTCACCGCCGCCGAGCAGAGCGCCTGCATGGTGCCGCTGACGAAGTCCAAGGCCGACAGCCAGCATCCGGCTTGGACTGGCAGCGTGCAGCACTATACAGGATCGCGATGACCCGAGGTCATCGGCGATTGCCATTCTTGCTTGCTCGGTGGGTCGCAAACTCGCGGCTTTATAAGCCGACTCGTCGCTCCTTCGTTGCGGTAGGCTTGATCTCAGCTCAAGGCGATTCTGTATAGCACCCCAGACGCTGCCGACCGTGCCGCTTACGCCAGCATCGGCGCGGAGCGTGCGCGTGCCAGGCGGCAATTCGCGTGGCTTGCACTCGCCTTTGCCGTTGCGACTGGGCTTGCCGCGTTGGCGGCATCGTCCGGCCATGGCAAGACGGCAAAACGCTGGACGAGCGTCGCGTTCGGCACCGGCGCGCTCGCAGGCCTTTGTGGCCTGGTCGGGCTGGCCAACCGCGCCAGGGCAACAGACCTGGACCCGAACAGCGGCCGCAAGTCGGTTTGGTCCGGCACGGTCACCGGCCTGCGCCGCGGCGGCTATCGCGGGTCCGTCTGGGTGCTGCAAGTCGACGGCCGCACGTTCACGCTTGACGGCAATCGGCCGCTGCCCGTCGCGGAGAGTGAGGCGTGCACCGTCCACTTCGATGCAGACACGGGCGACACGCTGCGCGTGGAGCGCGGGGTGTCCGTTGAGGTACGCGCCCATCCGCATTCGACCGACACGTCCACCGGCTCGCCATGACGCAGACCGCGCAGAGACAAGCTGCAAAGAGAGCGCCGGCGGAACCCGGTCTTGCGCCGTCCGCGCTTTGCGCTCGCGATATGGCTGACCGCTTCTCCTTGCTGCTGATGCTGGCTGCACGGACCGCAGTTGCCGCATTGCTCGTCGCAGGTGCGGCAGCGCAATTGTTGACGGCGACGGCTTGGGGGCAGACCAAGGCAAAACAGCCGCAGCGAAGCCAGCCCGCGCAGGCGAGTTCGCGGGTCCAGGCCCAAGCGGCGCCCGGTCGGAGCCTGATGATCCACGTCGATACGGTGGGTCGCTTTCATCGCGAACGCGAACGAGAGCCCTGGATCCGGGCCTTCCGGTACGGCGGCTTGCCACCGCGAGCCATCAAGCGCGTACTCGACAGGAACGAACCGGCGGTCCGAGCCTGCTGGCAGCCCAACTGCCCTTCGTGCCCATCCAGGGTAGGAGAGGTTCGCGTTGGCTTCCATATTGCGTCGAACGGCGAGGTCCTCGATGCCTTCGTCAAAAGCACCACGTTTGGCGACGCGGAGGTCGGGGCTTGCGCGGTTGCGGCGATCAAGCGCTGGCGTTTTCCACGTAGCAAGGATGGCCAGACGACCGACGTTTTCAACACCTACAAGTCGGAGCCCAGACCAGCCGCAGCACGCCGAACGCCGGATGCCGCGCTGCGCGCATCGGCCTGCGCCTTCTTGACCGCCCGCCCAGTGGCGACTACCCCAATGCAGCCCGTATGATCCGTCTCACCCTGCCGCCGCCCCCACGCGTGCGGTCCAGGAGGCACTCCATGCGCACGTGCCGCGAAGCCGCAGTCTTGACGAGCCTGGCGATAGCCTGCTCGACGCCCCAACCCGCCAACCGCATCGAGATGGCCGCGGCCGGCGGCGGCAGCCTCGACGTCGCTGTCAGTCGCGGCGGCGTCGATGGCGCGGCGACCGACGCCATCGCAATCGGCTCTGCGCCCGGCACGGCGACAGCACGCGCGCTGTGGGTCGCGCAATTCGGCGTCGACACGCCGTGGTTTGCCGCCGTCAACGAGACCGGCGCCGCGAAGCCGTTGCGGGTGGGGCCACTGCGCGGCGCTGGCTACGGCGTCGGCGAAGCCAAAGTGGCCTACCCCAACCTGACGCCAGACGGCCGCACGCTGGTCGTGGTGTTACAACCGCTCGGCGGGCCCGACGCGCTGTACGCACTGCCAGTCGACGGCTCAGGCGCCGATGCGCCGGTCAAGATCGCCGAGACGCCGCTGCTAGCCGCCCTTGAGCGGGCCTATAATGACACCCAAGCCGCTTGGGTGAACGGCGACAACCTCTATCGCGCTGCACTCGATGGGTCACAGGCGAAGGCGCCGGTCCTGGTGGCACAGGCGCCATCGGGCTCGGCCATCGAGCGGCCGCGCTGGCTGCCGGACGGCAAGCGCCTCGCTTTCGTCATCAAGCCCAAGCTTGGCAATGGCGGGCAAGCGTGCACCGCGCTGGCCGATGGTTCGCAGGCCAAGGCGCCTCAGTTGCTCGGTCCGGTTGACCAGAGCACCTGGCTCGTTGACGTGTTGGGCGACGGCCGGGTCATTGTCGCCGCGGATCGCCTGTACGCGGCAGCTCCGGACACCGGTGCCGTCGTAGCGCTCACGCCCGCAGAGGGCACCCACGCGCTGGTTGGGATTGCCAAGGGTGGCAAGCGCATCGTGACCCGGCAGTGGTTCAGCTGGAAGCCCGAGCGCAGGCTGTATTCTGTTGCCACCGACGGCAGCGAAGCGACAGCCCCGGTGCCGCTGTCGGACCCGATGGTGGACCTGGAAGCAACGATGTCGCGCGACGGCCAAGGGGTGGCTTGGAGTGCCCGTGGTCAACCGGCGCAATGGGCCGTTTTCGTCGCCGCCGCAGACGGTTCGAATGGACCTGGGGGTCAGCGGATCAGCGCGTGGCAGGGCGTCCGGCCGCGCGTCACGGCGGCGCTGCTGAGCAAACAGGCGCTGGTTGGCACCGATGGCCAGGGCGCCGTGCAGCGCTGGCTGCTGCCAGGTGGGCCGGATGCCAAGCCGGTAGTGCTGCACACCGTGCCGCAAATCGTCAACCAAAGTGGGCCGTGGCCGGTGTTGACCACGGGCGCGACGCAGGTGATTTTCGATGCCAATACCCCAGCGGGCTGGCAAAGCTGGACGGTGCCGTTGGCCGGTGGAGCGCTGAATCCGCTGCCGGGCGCCTGGTACCGCGACCTGGTCACGCCCTACGGCGTGGTGGTCCACGAGTACACCAAGCGCGCGGCGCTGCTTGCCGCACCGGTAGGCGGCCCGGCGGTGGCGCTGACTGGTTGGCATGAGGCCGCTGTTCAGCAGGCCCAAGTGATAGCCGAAGGCAAGTGGGCCATCTACGCCTGCGCGGCGCCCAAACCCGGCTGGTACGCGGCGCCAACGCATGCCAGTTCGCCTCAGGAACGATGGGTCATGCCGGCCGATCTACCGCCCGGCCAGGGTCTGACGTTGAAGGTGCCTGCGGTGCTTGGCAATCACCTCATTCGGTTGCAGAAGGGCAAGCTGGACGCGTGGCCGCTACAGCCGTCCGGGTCAGGTGCAGAGACGCCGTTACTAGCCAGCGGCGTCACACAGGTGCTGGTGCACGCAGGACAGGTTGTCGCGCTCCAGAATGGCAAGCTCATCGCCGTAGCTCCGGGTCAGCCGGCCGTTGCAGTGCTCGATGCTGGCAATGTGCAGGCGATGGCAGCCGTCCCTGCAACGGACCGCGTGGTCGCCGCGGTTGGCCAGCCGGGCAAGCTGCAAGTGGTCTCTGCGCGCGTCAGTGGCGCCGACTCGGCAGCACCGGTGCTCGTGGCCGACGCGATACCCGGCCTGCCGCTCGCGCTGCTGCCGACCCTGGCCGCCGACCGGCTGGTTGTCGCCGTGTCGATCGAGCCAACGGCAGTGTCCAAGCCAGACCTGCTGCTGACCGCGGCGTTGAGTTCCCCTGACCCGGCCGGCGTCAAGGCCTTGACGCCCAAGGGGCATTGGCTCTGGGGCACGCAATGGTTGACCGAAGGGTCGCTGCCGGCAAGCTGGGCCGGCACCTGGCAGGCGCCTGGGGGCAAGCGCGCCTTGCTGACGGGCCCGCAAGGCCTGCTGAGCGTGCGGCTCGACGGCAGCGACGCCACCCAGCCGCTGCAGCTGGGACCGGGAACCCGCGCAGTGGGTTCACCTTACAGTGGTGATGGCAAGTGGGTCCTGACCGGCGAAGGCAAGTCGCTGCAAATCGCACGACCCGAGCTGGCTGCCTCGCAACAGGCTTTGACGCCCACACTGGCGCAAGCCGTTGCGGAGGCGGTGTGGACTGCGGATTCCAAAGCGGTGGTGTTCAGGACCGGCGGAGCCTACGACCAGCCGGAGGACGCGGGACCGCTGTACCGCATCGACCTTGCCGCAGCGGGTTCGCCACCGCAACCGCTGCTTGCGGGTGGGCAGGTGGCCGTGCGGTTCTACGGGCTGACCCCGGATGGATCTGCTGCGGTGTGGCTCGGTCGCGGCAAGGACCACAGCCTGTTTGTCACTCCGGTATTTCCGAACGGTCAGGCGGTGCCCAGCGCCGCGTTGACGCTGGTGGATGACGTCGCGGAGCGGTTGGTGGGGTTTGTGGGCGGGCCGTAGCGGACGATAGCTGCGGCGAGGCGATGGTCGAGCGAATGCCCCGGCGCAAGCCGCGAGCAAGCCAACCGAACGGCCAAGAAATCGGCGGGCAGCTGCGAGGCTCTGGACCAAAGTTGACCAGCCGTCGCCCGGTGAAGTAGTCATGCTCGGTACCGCGACCCAAGCGGGCGCTGGCCGCTTCGGGTGCAGGACACTGCAAGGTCAGCCGCGCGCAGGTGGACACAGCCCGGCTAGGCGGGTCTACAGGTTGGATTAGATGATGAAAGGTTTGCCTATTCTGGTCGGCGCCGCTGTGGCGCTGCTGACCGGCACCGTGGTTTGGACGCTTTGGGATGCCCGCAGGCCGGCCGCGGACGCCTTGCAGTCAGAGGCCGCTGGCGAAGCCGCGTCCCCAGCGCGTGGGACAGCGATGCGGTCGCAGTTGGACGAAAGTGCCGTTGCGGCCTCCGCAGCGGCTACTGCAGTCGTGCTGCCGGCATTGGACTGCGCGCAGCCGCCCACCGCTGTCGCGACGGTTGGGGCAGCCGCGGTCGCAGGTGACGCCTTTTGCGCTGAACTGACGCAGCTTTCTGGCCTGCTGCGGCCTGCGTCGCCCAGAGCCCACCACGACCAGGCCGCTGCGCTGTTTGGGCAATGGCGCGATGCAGTGCTCGCCGAAGCTGCGCTGCTGGCCGACGGGGAGCCGCTGACCGACCGCGATACCGCAATGGGGGGTGCCGACCTTGCCGGCGCCGCAAGCCGGACGGGCGATGCGGCCGCCGACCCCATGGCGGCGGTCGTGGCAGCGCAGCTGCGACGGCGGGCAGCCATCGCCAAACTCACGCGGCTGCGCGGCGACCTCGCAGTGGCGGATCGCGACATCGCTGAGGAATACCAGCGCGATGGCGCACGGTGGCAAGGGCCTGCGTCAGTACAGGTCATCCCGTACCTGGCCCGCTGTTCACCCAATGCAGACGCGACAACGAGCGACTTGCGGCAGAAGGCGGCCGCGGCTTTCGCTGCGGATGTCGTCAGTGGCAAAAGCCAGCCGGCCGCTGCAGCTACGGCGCACCGGCTTGAGAGCTTGCCGGCCTTCGATCTCAAAAGCGGTGGCATGGAGCCCGATTTGCAGCGCGCCGTCGCGGCGTTGCAACCAGGCCAGTGGTCGGCGCCGGTGCGCAGCCGCGCGGGCTGGGTGGTGGCGCAGGCGGCGCAAGGCCCCGCAGGGCAAGCGCGCACGCTGGACAACGTCCGCGCTGAGATTGCGCAGCAACTGACCGAGCGCCGCAAGCTGAGCGAAGCGCAAAGGCTGCTGGTGGCACTGCGGTCGTCCGTTGCCGTGTACGAACTGGTCCGTTGGTAGCCCGTCGGCGCGCCGCAGCCTGGCGCGGTCCTGACGTCCCGCGACGCGACGCAACGGGGTCTAGGCGGGACCGCGCGCACAGGGGTGGGTTCATCGGCCATTGACCGCTCAAGACAATACGATGACTGCTCACTGTACGGTCATGGGCGAAAACGACAGGCGCCGGCGCGTTCGCGCAAGGCTTGCATGCGCGTGCATTGACCAGCCATCTCGGTGACCTGCGACAAGCTCGCTGCGCTGCCGCTAAGGTGGCCCGCTTCTTGCATGGCCCGCAGGGTCTGGGGGCGCCCCGAGTGCGCAGGACACGATGTCCTCGCCGCTCGCCGCGCAAACAAGCAAGGCGTCGATTACGAACGCCCGGGGGACTCAATGGATACCAACTACAAATGGCATAAGTGGGCGACGACTGCGTGTCGCCTAGTATTGCCTGCGATGCTGTTGCTCGGTGCGAGCCTGCCGGCGTACGCACTCAAATTCGTCTATATGAGCGGCCACGGGCTCGACAACACCCGGCTCGCGGCCCGCGGCGACAGCCAGGTCGGCGGCTCGATCACCCCGGACGACGCTGGCTGGGCCACGGCCATCGCCGCCGTCAATGCTGGCCCCGCCGAGTTCATTCTGGTGGGCGAGAATTCGTCCTCCTACAACCTGTCAGCGACCACCAAGGCCAATATGAACGCGTGGTTGTCCGCCGGCGGACACATCGTGTGGCTGGGCGCCCACGGTGGCGAAGTGGCCAAACTTAACGCCAACTTTGGCCTGGCGTTGACCTCTGGCGTGATGGACGCCAGCGCAGCTTACACGGCCACCAAGCACGCCAACGCCACTGGCACACAATACGCCAATGGACCGGCCAGCCTGGCCACACTGAACCTGACCATCTTCTTGAAGAACGTGCCCGCAGCGGACATCCGCTACGAGGGTTCGGGCGGCGTTGCCGTGTTTGAGCACAAGGTGGGCATTGGTTCATTGACCTACTACGGCTGGGACTGCTGCTGCGGCGGCACGCCCGCCCAAATCGACGCGTGGTACGACGTGCTGCACACCGGCTTTCTGTCATGCCAGGGCGCAGACAGCGACGGCGACGGCCTGTCTGACACCTGCGACAACTGCAAGTTTGTCGCCAACCCGGCGCAATCGGACTGCAACAAAGACGGCATCGGCGACGCTTGCAGCGGCGAGCCCGACGCGGACTCGGACGGCGTGCTCAACGCGTGTGACAACTGCCCGACGACCGCCAATCCGACCCAAGCCAACGCCGATGCCGACGGCCAGGGCGACGCGTGCGACGACGACGCCGACAACGACGGCGTTGGCGATGCAACCGACAACTGCGTCAACAAGGCCAACGCCAATCAGTTGAACACCGATGGCGACGGCCTCGGCGATGCCTGCGACGCGTGCACGCACGATGCGCTCAACGATGCAGACGGCGACGGCGTATGCGGCTCAACAGTGGCTTGCACCGGCGGGACCTTGGCCATTGCCAATCAGGCCTTCCCAAGCTCGTTCTACGGCACCTTGACCCTGAGCACCGGCTTTACTGAGGGCGAAGTGTTCACGGCCGCCAGCTCGACGATCTCGGGCGGCTCCCTCTACATGGGCAGTGGCAGTGGCGACGTGTCAATTCGCCTGTACTCCGCCTCGCCAACTGCCGGCGGGACGTTGCTCGCCAGCAATTCCGGCACGGTTGCAGGTGCTGGCTGGGTTGACGTGACCTGGTCGCCGGTCACCGTGACCGTCGGCGCCAAGTACTACCTCATCGCGGTAATGAACAGCGGCTCCGCTAGTGTCAGCTACGGCCCGTCGACTGGGCCGGGCAAGGGTCTGTGGCACTTTGGCTCGGAGTACATCGGTTCGTACGACCTCGGCTTCAAGATTTGGACCGGCGGCTGTCCCAAAGTGGACAACTGCCCGACCATCCCCAACCCCGGCCAGGCCGACAGCAACGGCGACGGCCTGGGCGATGCCTGCAACGCCGATGCCGACGCGGACGGCATGGTCGCCGCCAGCGACAACTGCCCGGCCCACGCCACCGCCACCCAGCGGGCCCGCGACAGCGCCGGGCTTGGCGCCGCTTGCGACGCCGACGACGATGGCGACGGCGTGGTCGATAGTGGCGACAACTGTCCGCTGGTCGGCAATGCAGATCAGGCCAATGGCGACAGCGATGGCAACGGCGATGCCTGCGACAGCGACGACGACAACGACGGCGTGGCCGACGGTGGCGACAACTGCCCACTGGACAGCAACGCGGACCAGGCCAACCTCGATGGCGACGGCCAGGGCGACGCCTGTGACGCCGACGACGACAGCGATGGCGTCCTCGACGCAAGCGACAACTGCGCGACCGTCTCCAATGCCGATCAGGCCAACAACGACGTGGATGGCCAGGGCGACGCCTGTGACGGCGACGACGACAATGACAGCGTCGCGGACGGCGGTGACAACTGCGCCTTCACGGCGAACGCCAACCAGGCGGACCTCGATGGCGATGGCCAGGGCGACGTGTGTGACGGCGACCAAGATGGCGACGGCGTGGGCAATGACGCCGACAACTGCCCAGCGGCGTCGAACGCCGATCAGGCCAACCTGGATGCGGACGGCCAAGGCGACGCCTGCGACAGCGACGACGACGGCGACAGCGTGGCCGACGCCGACGACAACTGCCCGGTGACTGGCAACGCCGATCAGGCCGACCTCGACAGCGACAGCCTGGGCGACGCCTGCGACGACGACGACGATGGCGACGGCAGCAGCGACGCCGCCGACAACTGCCCGACCACCGTCAATGGTGACCAGGTCAACAGCGACGACGACGGCCTGGGCGACGCCTGCGACGGCGACGACGACAACGACAGCGTGGCCGACGGCGCCGACAACTGCAGCCTGGTCAGCAACGCCGATCAGGTCAACACCGACGACGACGGCTTGGGCGACGCCTGCGACAGCGACGACGACAACGACGGCGTCGACGACGGCGCCGACAACTGCCAGTTGGTCAGCAACAGCAGCCAGAGCAACAACGACGGCGACAGCGCCGGCGATGCGTGCGACAGCGACGACGACAACGACAGCGTGGCCGATGGCAGCGACAACTGCCAGTTCGCGGCCAACGTCGACCAGGTCAACACCGACGGCGACGCGCAGGGCGACACTTGCGACGACGATGACGACAACGACACCGTCGCCGACGGCGCCGACAACTGCAGCCTGGTCGGCAACACGGATCAGGCCAACATGGACGGCGATGGCCTGGGCGATGCCTGTGATCCGGACCTGGACGGCGACGGCGTGGCCAACGTCATCGACAACTGTGCCAGTGCGGTCAACACCGACCAGGGCGACCTGGATGGCGACGGCCAAGGCGATGTCTGCGACGGCGACATCGACGGCGACGGCGTCATCAACGGCCTGGACAACTGCCCGGTGACGACCAACGCCGGCCAAGGGGACCAGGACAGCGACGGCCTTGGGGACAGCTGCGATCCGGACCTGGACGGTGACGGCGTGGCCAACGACATCGACAACTGCGTGCTCGTCGTCAACGGCGACCAGGCCAACAATGACGCCGATGCCGTCGGCGATGCCTGCGACCCCGACGATGACAACGATGGCGTGGCCGACGACACGGACAACTGCGTGTTCACGGCCAACGGCGGCCAGTTCAACACCGATGGCGACACGCAGGGCAACGCCTGCGACGCCGATGACGACAACGACGGCGTGCTCGATGGCGCCGACAATTGCTCGGTGGTCGCCAATGCCGACCAGGTCAACACCGACGGCGACGCCCAAGGCAACGCCTGCGATGCGGACGACGACAACGACGGCGTGCTCGACGGCGCCGACAATTGTGGGTTGGTCGCCAACGCCGCGCAGACCAACTTTGACGGCGACGCATTCGGCGACGCCTGTGATGCCGACGACGACAACGACGGCGTGCTCGACGGCGCCGACATTTGCCCGTCGACCCCGCTGGCGACGGCGGTGGTGCCAAGCAACGGCTGCTCGGTAGCCCAGTCCTGCCCGTGCAGCGGCCCGCGCGGCACCTCGGTTTCGTGGAACAACCACGGCCAGTATGTGTCCTGCGTGGCGCATTCGACCGAAGCCATGGTCAACGCCGGCGTCATCACGCTGGCGCAAAAGGGTGCGATTCAGTCCGCGGCCGGCCAGTCTGGTTGCGGCAAGAAGAAGTAGGCAGACCCGCAGCGACGGGTCGCTCACGCTAGCCAGCCGCAAGGCTGAGCCAGGGTGGGCTCGGGCCGGCCCGGTGTACGCGCAAGCGTATGCCGGGCCGGTGCCGTTTTTGGGGCGGCGCTCGGCACCGGCCGTGCGCCATCAGGCACACGCTGACGGGGCTGCTCCGCCGTGCTCAGACTGCGCGTCGGGCGCGTGGCAGACGCGACAGCGTCGATACTGGGGCGGAGTCAGCATGGTAGAACCTTGCAACCGCGGCCGCGGCCGCGCTGGGCGCAAAGGCGCGCCGTGGGTGGCGGTAGCGGCTGCAGTCCTGGTTGCGGGCCTGCCGGCCTGTGTCGGCAGCGACAGCAAGCGGAGCTTTCTGTCCTCGTGTGGCACCGCCGATGAATGTGAATCCAACCTGTGCATCCAGCAGTTCTGCACGCATACCTGCAGCGGCAACGACGGGTGCGGCGGTGCCGTCTGCCTGCAGTCGGTGTGCGTGCCGCGGGGCGCCGTCCCGTGCGCCGACGACGCCAGTTGCACCACCGCGTTTGCGGGCATCCCTTGCGTCAAGGTCGCTTGCGGCGCAACGGGGCGCTGCCAGCCAGGTCCACTGGCCGACGGCGTAGGCTGCCAGGCCAAGACCTGCGGACCGGCCGGGACTTGCAGCGCCGGTGCTTGCCAGGTGCCCGCGGCGGCGACCGGCACCGGCTGCGACGACGCCATCGCCTGCACGTCGGACAGCTGCGACCCCAAGTCCGGTTGCCTGCACACCGCGATCGACGGCCGCTGCGACGACGGCAAGCCGTGCACACTCGACGCCTGCCAGCTCGGCGGGGGCTGCAAAAGCACCAGCGTGGCCAGCGGGCAAAGCGCCGCGTGTTACTCAGGCGCCGCGGCGACCAAGGACGTGGGACCTTGCCACGCCGGCACGACCGTTTGCGATGGCAAAGGCGGCAGCGGCCCTTGCAATGGCCAGGTGGTGCCTTTGGCGACCGACGGCTGCGCGGCGGGCGATGGCGACTGCGACGGCAAGACCGACGAAGACTGTGGCGTCGCAGCCGCGGTTGCGCCGGTCTGCGGCGGCGGCCAGTCCGGTCCACCCGGCAGCACGCTGCCGCACGACTTCATCGTCCGCGTCACCGATGGCGACAACGCGCCCGTAGCCGGCGCCAAGGTCGCCTGGAGCTCGCCCGACGGCGCCACGTTTGCGACGACAGAGACCACGACCAACGCGAGCGGCCTGACCGGCGCCAGGCTGACTTTGGGTCTGAACAACAACAACTCCTACACAGGCCGCGCAACGCTGACCACCAATTCCGCAAAGGTCGACTTCGCGGCGACAGCCAACCAGGCGCTGACGGCCTATACCTTCAACTTCGGCAGTTTTTGCGACCCGGATGCCATCCAGTTCGTCGGTGTCGCGGCGCTCGAAAGCGGCAAGCTGCGGTTGGTCACCGGTGGAGACAGCCAGACCGGCGCGGTGTGGCGAACCAAGCCGCTCGCCGCCGGCACAAGCTTGCGCATCCAAGTCGACGTCAGCGGTTTCACGGCCGGGTACAGCCTGGTGCTGCAATCGACCGCAAACGGCCTGAACGTAGGTGGCGGTGGCTACGCCGACCAAGGTACGCCGGCCCTGAATCCGTCAGTAGTCGCGTACATCAGCGGCAGCAAGGGCGCGGGCTCGTTTGGCCCCGCCTCGCTCAATCTGAGTGCCAGCGGCAAGTCGCTGGCGTCGACAGGCGCCTTTCTGCCGACCAATCAGAATCAGCTGCCCAAGACCCTCTGGCTGGACTACGACCACCCGACCACGAGCCTGCGCATCTACGTCGCCGATCCGGGCGCCGCCAAGCCAGCGAACCCGGTCGTCACCGCCAAGCACGACATCTGGGCGACGCTGGCGGCCAGCGGCAAGCCCATCTACGCGGGGTTTACCGCCGGCAATTCGTCGGCGGGGGTCAACGGGACCAAGTACGTCGAGAAGTGGTCGATGTTCGTGCCGTGACGGCGCGGATTCGAAGGGATTTTGCCACACCCGGCTCCACCTACCAGCACTTGTCATCGGGCATGGGTGTCTTGTGGTCCTCGCCGTAGACCGCACAGCAGGAATTGTGCCGCAGCACACAGCCGCGGTTGGCCCAGCTCGGGTTGGCGGAACACGTCCACCAGGCCCGTTTGAGGTGCATGCCAGGAGGCATCTGGCAGTCCTCCACTTTGCTCGGTCGGCACTCGTTGCCAAGGAAAATTGGGTCAATAACCTTGCCAGATTCAGACCAGTAGAAGTAGGTCATGTAACTGCCAAATGGGCGGAACTGCGGGAACTTGTCCAGCTCGCTATTGTGGACGAGCGTGCAAGCACCGCCATACATGCAGGCAAGGCTGTTTTCACAGTGTTCTTGTGAGGTGGCATCGCAACCAAGTTCGCCGTCGGCAAGCAACTTGGCTGTGCAGCGGCCAGACAGCGAACATGAGTGCGCAAAGGTACATGCGTTCGCCGACGGCCAGAGCTTGCACTTGCCGTTGATGCCACAGCAACGGCCGCTGACGTAACAGGCAAAGGCACAGAGCTTGCTATCACATTTGACTTGGCTTGCGGTTTCCGTCGTGGCGTCCTGCGCACTACTCGTGACGCCGCCGGGGTCCGCGACCGTCACATCGCCCCCGCTGTCGATGGCATCGGCCAACAGGGGACTTTGGCCCGCCGCACAAGACACGGCCAAGCAGCTCAAGGCAGGCAGCGCCCGGCCCCTCGCGCATGTCCCGAAGAAGATCATTGGCTACCTGGCTGGCCATACGGCCCGAAGCCCGGATCCTGGCCGCCGGGCTCAACAGGTTGCGGGGCCACCGGTGCATACATCTCGACTGGGTTCAGCGCTGCGGCCCTCGCGATTGTCGCCAACAACGTGTTGCCGTTGCCCCATGGACTGCCCAGGCTTGCACCCAACTTTGCGGCTTTCGTGATGTCCACCGCCAACCACGATACGCTGAAAGCCGGCCCCAGCCACTTCGCTGCCTTGATGCCTGAAAATCCGTGCATTTCCTCCTTCACGAGCAAAGGAAAAGCGTCGAGGTCAGCGGATTTGATGCCGAAAAAGCTAACACGGGTTGCGTCTTGCACCTTAGGGCTAGCGGAACCCTTTTTACTTGCGGGGTCCGTGGGGAACAGTGCTTGAAGTTTCTGCAGTGTGCTGGTCGCGAGCGCCGTCACATCTTTCAACTCAGCTTGCGTCAGGCTACCGATGAGTTCATCGTCCATCAGCTCACCTTTCGCGCTGCTAGCAAGTTCAACCTCAATCAGCGTCTTGATGACTAGTTGGAAATCATGGCCCTTTTCGCTCCATTCCTTAAGCCAACTGCTGACTATGCTAGTGCCAGATATGACTAAGGAATTCAGCAATGTCGGGACATGTGCGGCCTCCAATGCGCCCGCGATTTCCACGTGCAGCCAACTGCTACCCGACTTGACGGCAGGTTGCGACCAAACGTTTGACCCTGCGCTGGCTCCCAATTGAGCGATCGACTGGAAGCTCTGAAACCACGCGTTCATCGAGGCTACCGTAGCCTTTTCGCTGGTGATGCCCGCAAGCCACTTCAGCCATTGCGCGACGGCTTGAAACTCAGTTGCGACGATAAATGGTTGAATTGTTTCTGCCTGTAGGTTGATCAAGCCCGGCATGCCTTCTTTTGCTGGCGCAAAGGCAGCGTACGGTTCAGCGTACCATACCGCCGCCGCGGCTGGCCCCGCACCATGCTGAATGCGCAGAAAGTAGCTCGAAGTCTGCATCGGCTTCGACACGTTAGGTAGAAACCCGCCTGCACATTTTGCAAGGAGTTCCCAACGAAAATAGCTACTTTCGGAACCAGGACCAGCGGTGGGCAACGACAAGAACGAGTTCGGCAACTGGACTGGGCCAATTGCCCTCCGCTGGGCGACGACTTTGCACCTCAAGTCCAGTGTTTTGGGCCCTACCGCCCCAGCCGTTGCCGGGTCAACCGGCAACTCGCCGACAGCCATGACCTCCAGGCTGCCCAAATCCTTGACGACATGGTCAGCAATTGACCACTGCGGCACGATGACCGGTGGCGAGTGCTCCGGCACCGGTGAATACTGCCACCCCTCGAACCACAGCGACAGCGCGCCATCGGCCATCGCTATCCGCGGGCGGCTGACCTTGCTTACTGGCAACGGAAACGGCGATTCGACCAGCAGCGCGTCCCAGCGGATCCGCAGCTGCCGAGCCTGAGGCGAACTTGCCCAGAAATTGAAGAAGCCGGAAACGGCGGCATCCATTTCTTGGACGACCTGGCTTGCTAGCGCCATGCCAGAACCGGAAAACAAGGAAACTAACAGACCGTCGGCGAGTAATTCCAGCGCCGCAAAGAGCAACATGACCGGGTCAGCGCCCATCGTCGCAAGGCCAGCACTCCCGCCGAAAGTGAGTCCCTTGAAAGCTGCGGCGATCGCGAGCGCAAGGCCCGGGATCTCTTGGATGTCACCAAGCAATTCCTGAAAGTCTGCGGTGGTCTGGTTGTCTTGGACGATGAAATACACATCTTCGTAGGACTTTGCCTTGGCGCCAGTCGCCTGCCACAGTTCTTTGGCCTTTGCCTCTGCCGCGCTGCCAGTTTCGGGCTCGCCCATGCCGGCAATTAGGCTTGCGGCGACGCCCAGCGACACGATATCGATTTGAACCGTAACAAAGACGTCGTCTTGCTTGACGACAGTCAGGCGCAGTTCGGCGACAAGTTCGGGTGTCGCCGTCTCGGCAAACGGGAAGGTGGCGCCAGCGCTGGCCGGCCGCGCCAACGCGACGACAAGGCGCACGACATCTTGCTGCAAAACGTGCAGACCAACACCACAAACGACAAATGGCCACCCCTCAGCAGCCAACGAAGCCCTCGCGCCAAGCACAGATAGTGCAGCGCTTGCAGCTTGTTCGTCCACCGCAAACCTGGCCGCTTGGTTGGACGACGGAGCAGTTGTCGATCCGGTTGTGCCTGGTTTGAGTGCCTTGAACAGGTCCACGACGCTGGCAAAACTTGTCAAGCCGTCGTTTTCCGCCGGCTCCGCATGGATCACGATGCGTAAGTCGCTTGCGGTCTGTGGCCAGGCAAAACCGATCTCGAAATCGAAACTCAAAGACTGTTTGGGCGCCACTTTCGTTTGCTGCTCGGCCTTCTTGGCTACCAACTTGCTCTGGACCAGTTCGACAAACTTCGTCAATTCGCCCTGCATCTTGTCCGCTGCCGCTTTGGCAGCTTTCAAGTGTTCGGCAACCTGCTCGACGGCCGTCAATTGAGCCGGCGTCCAATCCACAAGCGCCGGCTTGCTACTTGCTGGCAAGCTGGCATTGGCTGCTGCGCCCGGCGCGGCAGGATCCTTCGGTTTCGGTGGATTAAGCGCGTCTTCAAGGTCGGCGCGGAGCTTAATCTTGGGGAACGGCCAGCGCTGGTCCCATGGTTTGCCTTGGCGCATGGAGCGAATGAACGAGCCAACCGCCGACGTGAGCTCCTGGTCAGACGCGGTCAGCGCGGCGTGCGCGAAACGCCCAAACCCTGCGCTGCCATTGAGCATCTTCAAAAGGCTGACTGCCCCGCCTGTGAGCGATGGCGGCACCACCTTTTGGTCCAAAAACGCAGCGAGTACAAAGCGCAGGCCGCTGTGCGAGGCTGTTCCAATAAACCTGAGGAGCAGTTCGAGCAAGGCGCGCACAAACGCTGTGTGCGGTTCAACGCTAGAATCCGGCCACTGCTGTAGGTCTTCAAGCGAATGCCATGTGTAGAAGCCCGCCGGCAGGATGATGCCAATAGCGCTGTGGCGACGGTCGATGCAGATCTGATCGGCGTTTATCGTACCCTTGGCATCAACGCCCAGAACAACCGTGCCCGCAACTCGAAACCGGTCTGTCCCCGAAATCGGGTCCAAGATGCCCGGCTGGCTGGTGGCATCCAGCACAAAGTCGAGGCCAATGCGGTCGAGCATGTGCCAGGCACCAAGCGGTGTTGCGGTCGAAACCACGCCAGGGATGGGGTCTGCTGCGGTGATGCCATGAAAGCGAAAATCCTGGATCGCAATAGTCAGGGCCGGCGTCACAGGCACCTGCGCGGCCAGATGGACAATTCGTTTGCGGACCTCAGCGCTCAGCACATCGAGCTTGATGTCGACGACGGTGTTCCACATCAGCGGCCCGCCATCGCTTCACGCAGTGCGCCGTGCGGGGTATGCGCCGGCCCATAGAGGGCGGCAGCCCACCATTTGCGAATTGTCTGCCTTTGGCTCGGGGGCGACGGCGCAAAGTCGAGGAGACGCCGCTCGACACCCGAAATGTGCAGCCACCAACTTACCTTGCGGTCCGCGGTCAAGCCCTGGGTTGGCGCCGGCAACTCATAGATGCCATCGGGGCCGGCGAAAGTCGTGGCGACTATCCGAACACCACCAGGGCCTTGCCGCTCTAGCTCGACACGCGCATGCGGGGGGGCCTGACCGCGCAAGACAGGCGCGCCGCCATCCGCTACTTGAGCACGCCCAAGAGGCAAGGCGACGCCTGCTGTCGCCATTCCCGTAGATGCCGGTGACTTCACGCTCCCCCCATCGACTCAACCCAAGTCGCCAACACGGCGGCGCCGGAGGCGCGCGCAAACCACGCCTGGCCGACGAGGTCGCCGTGTAGCTCGCGCGTCAACTGGACCGCACCCGCACCGGATTGCAGCAGGATGCCGTCGCCCTCTGCGGCTGGCGGCCGGGTATTGACCGTCACGGTGGCTGTGCTCACCGGCGCAAGAAACAGCAAAGCCGTGCGATTCGGACTTGGTTGGACCAGCACTGCCGGCGCCGTGCTGGTGGTCGCGGTTTGCAAGCTGGAGGTGCGCATAGTTCTTTGCATGTCCTGTGCCCCGCCTAGCTGCACGTGCAGGGACGGCCCTGCGCGTCGGTGAGCCGAATCAGGCCAAGGCTGATTTCTGCCGTTGTCGACGGCGTCGCACCGATATTGAGGACTTCAACTGTCGGCATGGCAAAGCTCTCGAATGTGCCAAGCACCCCAAATACGCCGTCTTGCATCTGCCGGTTCGGAATATCGGACGTGGTTGCCTGTGCAAGCGTTCCTGGGCGCAGGACCTGATCGGCGAGCACGAGGCGGGCGGCAATCGCCCGCGAGCTCGCCTCGACTGGGACGACATACTGTAGCCACACGATTGCGTACCGACCCGCGGGCAATGGCTGATCCCAGTCGAGCAGAATTGGCGTCCAGGTTGCCGACACTGGCGACGTGGCGCCTGCAGCAGGTGTTGCTCCGCGCAGGACGTACACTGGACCCGGCGGCGCCGGGTCGAACCGTTCGCGCAAGAACAACAGCGCCGCCACAATGGTGTCATTGGCAGTCGCTTCGGCGACCACGGTGACTGCCTCTCCTGCGGGAAGTGGCAGCGGATGGTCGACGAGCGTCATCAGCGGCGGATCGCTCGGCGGTGACGCGGCGGAACCCAGCGGCCGGATGCCAGGCGCAATGACTTGGGCCAGGGTGGGCGCGCTGATGCGTGCGCGCTTGAGCGGACTGCCTCCAGCTGCAATCGCCCCACCCGTATATGCTGCCGCGATCTCCATGTCGCGCGACGGCACAAGGCCTGTCGTGCCAGACCGCGCCATCACGCTGTCAGCCACAGCCGTCAATGCAGCCAGTCCGGCCGCGATGTCGAGATCGCCTGAATAGAACCCCACCAAATGCACACCTGGTCGCCCCTTGTCGCTCATCGCTCGCCGCCTTGGTCCACACCGGCCAAACCCGGCGGACGAGCTGGTCTTTTATCTCTCTCTCTCTCTCTCTGCAATAGCGATGCCAACGGCACACCAGAAACACACATTTCTTCACGAAACCCTGCCAGTGCCGCCCGTCGCGCGCAGCAGCCTGAGTTCGGCGCCGCCGCCACAGCCCCTGCCCCACCCGGCTCCGCGACCGCCTCACCGCCGCGACGGCAGCAGGAGCGCCAGCCACCAACCCACCAACCCCAAGCCGGCGAGGCTAGCCAGCGCCAGCGCCAGCGCAGGCAGGGTCCAAGCCGCGACCGTCGCCACACCGGACAGCAGTGGCTCGTGCACCGACACGCCAACAGCTTGCAGGCCCCAATCGACCAGCACCGCGCCACCGGCAACCAACACCACACCCCGCCAGGCCATCGCCAGGTCTGCGCGCGACGGACTTAGGTGAGTGGCCACGCAAGCCGAAGTCCACAGCCAAGCCACCAACGCCGCCATCGTCGTCAGCGGACCGTGGCACGCTTGCGCGCCCTTGGCGGCGACGCTGCCTGCGAGGCCTTGCGCGACCTCGGCCAATTCCTGAGGCGACTGCAGCCCTTGCAACGCGTGGGCTGCGCGCGACAGGCCGTCGTAGCCAGCCAACTGCGCCAGCCCATGCAACGCCAATACGCCACCCGCAAGCGGTGCCAACCCGACGGCTGCGGCTGTGAGCCACGCAACCGGCCCGGTGCCCGCTACCCAGTCGACGCGTCCCAGCGTCCCAGCTTGCAGGTCCGGCTCGAACCAGCGCACGGCGACCACCTTGCGCCCCAGCAGCTTGCACATCAGCCAGTGCGAGCCCTCGTGGACCGGCACGCCGAACCAGCCCGTGGTCCAACAGATAGCCGAGGGTCCGAACCGGCGCAGCCACACGCCGAGCGCCAGGGCCGACGTCAGGGTGGTTGCCGGCAGCAGCGCAACGCAGGCCACTGCGAGCCAGATGGCAGGCGGCGCGTGCTCCAGGCCTACGGCCATGGCGCGGTGCAGACCCGATCCACGCACCACTGGCCAGCGGCGCAGTGGGCGTCAATTTCGCACTCGGCGCAGACGTTGTTCCAGCAGCCCTGTGCGGGCTGTGGGCAGTGCGGACACAGCGCCGGCTTGTTGCCGCCGCAAAAGCTCGAGTCCTGCGCGTAGCTCTGGTCTTGCTTGCGCGGGTGGTGGCAGCCGACCTCACACCGGCCCCAGTGGCAGACCTGGCCGGGGGGACAGTCCTGGTCTTTGTTGGCGGCGACGCAGGTGCCGGCCGCGCCGACAGGCACACAGCTGCGCGTCTTGCACTCGCTGCCGGCCGGGCAGACGCCGCCGCCCTGGTCGCACTGGCTGGTGCAATAGCCGCCGACGCAGAACAAGCCTGCCGCGCAGCCGCCGCCGACGCAGGGCGGCCCCGCGCACTGGCCATCGACGCAACCGGCGGCCACTACACCGGCCTTGTCGACGCAGTGCAAGTTGCCCAGGCACTGGCGCGGCGCTTGAGCGGCCGGCGTTGCCAGCACGTAGACGCGCGTCAGGCGCCCCACCACTCCCTGGTCGAGCGCAACCAGCCGCAACCAGCGCGACTGCCCCTTGGGAATCAGCGCGTCCAGCCGCACATGCCCGGCAGAGTAACCAAACGGCATGCCATTGGGGATGCCAAAGTGGGTGCCGGGCACGTCGGGCTTGGCGGCGGCGACCATGTTCCAGCCCTTGTTGCTGACCACGGTGTCGGTGCCCGTGTAGAGCACGGCCAGCGGCGCGTCACCTTTTTCGGGCGCATGGTCATAGACTTCGATGACGACGTCGTTGTCCACCGCCCACGGCAGCTCGCCCTTGCCGTCGCCGGCCAGGAAAATCGCGCGGTCAGTCTGCCGCGAAAAGCACTGGACTACGGTCGAGACGATGCTGCCAGCCGGTTGGTAGTCGGAGGTGGTGCCGTTGACCTTGCCGTACTCGCTGGTGTTTTTCTCGACGACGTCGTGGCTGAACTGCACCGAACGGGTGCGGTCGAGGTCAATACAGCCAAAGCCCTTGGGGTCCAGGACGCCGAGTGGGCCGATGCGCGCGCCGCTTCTGCTGTGCGGAATCTCGCAGCCGCTGGGGCCGGTCAAGCGCGCGTTGATGCTCAGCGGATAGAGCGCCGTATCCAACGTGGCAAAGCCTTCGAGCGCGTGGCTGCCGACGGTCAACGGCACTTGCAGCGACCAGATGGTAGCCTTTTGGGTGACGGTGACCGGTTTGCCGTTCCAGCTCCAGCGCTTGGGGTCGACGAGCAGGTTGCTCTGCTGCAATTCGACGGTGACAGTGCCGCTGCCGGCGAGGCCGATGATGTCGATGCGCAGCTTGACCGTGTCGCCCTTAAGCAGCGGGTCGAAGCCCTCGGTGACACCAGCGCCGGTCTGGTCGTAGAGGGTGATGGCCGAGTAGCCGGCAACTTGCGGGCAGGTCTGGAACAGGCACGCGCCGCCCACGTCGTCAAAGCCGACGTTGCAGCCGCAGATCGCCTTACCGTCGCTGCCGAGGTTGCACACCGCCTTGTCGGGCTCGCTGCACGGGTTGGGGTTGCACGCCGTTGGCGCGCTGGCGTCGAGGCACTGGGTGGTGCCGAGCAGGTAGTAGCCGGGGTCGCACTTGCACATGGGCTTGGCGTAGATGGGGTAGCAGCTGCCGTGGCCCGAACAGGTGATGCCGGAACAGGGACTTTTGGGGACGTCAGGGCCGGTGTCGCCTGGCGCCACATCAGTTGCGGAATCGACGGTATCGGCGCTGTCGGCCTTGGTGTCGCTCAGCACAGCGGCGTCGCCGTCGCCCGCCTGAGCGGTTGCCTCGGTGTCACCGACGGCGGAGGTGCCATCGCCGCTGGACGCTGCATCGCCACCCATTGCCTGGTCCGCCACGGCGGCGTCGCCCGGAGCCGCGGTCGCGTCCCCGTCGGTCGAGGATGCCGGCCCAGCAGGCTGGCTGCACGCGCTGACAAGGCAAAGGACGACGGCGGCAAGGGCGCGGCTCATCGTCCGATTGTCGCAGGGCCGCGGCGGTGAGGCAATGCAAGCGTGCAAGTGGTCTTGCCCAAATCTGGTCGCCCGCCGCGGCGCAGACAAAGCGGGCCGAAAACCGCCTTGGACGGTTCACGCAAGCTGGTCGAGCTCAACCGCCACCACCTTGCCCAAGGCATTGCGCGGCAGCGCTGCGACGAAGTGCAGTTGACGCGGACGCTTGCAGCGCTCGATGCGCGAGGCCAGCCACAGCTGCAGGTCGGCGACGCTCACCTCACGGCCTTCGCGCAGCACCACCCAGGCCTGCAGCCGCTGACCAAACTCGGGGTCGGCAACGCCGCGTACGGCCACTTCGACCACGTCTGCATGGCCAAGCAACGCCTCTTCCAGCTCGGGCGCAAATCCAAACCCGAGCGCCCATTCTTTTTTAGGTTTGTAATTTCAAGCCATTGGCTAGCGGCCTTGGCGGCGCATCGACCGCCTGGCGGAAACTTTCATCCCAGGTATCCGACGCCCATGCACAACGCAGCC
>SXRM01000312.1 GCA_005792545.1 Pseudomonadota bacterium
CCGATGCGGTGGCGGCCTGATGGCCGCCGACTGCAAGCGGATTCCCGCCACCCATTCGAACCAGTTTGGCCCTGCGGCAGCGCCGGCGCTGCCGCCGCCAGGAAACTGCTGCCCGCGAGTGCGGTTCGCTGGGCTGTTACGGCGCTCTTACTGCTGATTGACATGACGGCGTTCGCCGGTGCGCGGTTGTCGCCTGCCAGGTTGCCCACTATGCGGCCCCAGTCCACGGACCGGGTAGGGCCGGACCTCCTCCGCGATTGCCCGCAAATACAAACAATGTCGTGTTGGTACGTGGCGGACAGGCGCAGAGGCGTGTTCCTGCTCGACCCGCTGGACGCCAGCTGTGGCCGGTCGGAAAGGCAGGCGCCGTTGGATGCACTTGGTCTGGCGCGGGCCTGGGTGACGCTGACGCCGGGTCCGGGCGGCGCGATCTGGTGTTGCCATAGTGGCTGCGCTACAGGCGCAAGATGACGCCGGCGCCAAAGTACGGCGTGGCGCGCAGGCCACCTTCCAACTGCAAGCTCAGTTGACCGCTCAGCGCCACGTCCAGGCCAAGGCTGCCGCGGACGGCCGGAAGCACCGGTGGCAGCGAGACGTCGCTTTTGGCCACGTGCCGCCAGGTCGCGCACTTGGCCGCGTTGCTCTGCGGGCAATTGGGTAGCGTTTCGGTCTGAGAGGCGCCGCCGGCCAGAATCAGCATGCCGATGCCAGCGCGGCCATACGCGCCGAGCCAACTGGTCAGCGGTACGCGGCGCAGGTAGTCGGCCATGAGTTCAATGCCGACCAGACCAATTTCGGTGTAGAGCGGCGCGGGCGAGCCGCTGGTGGCGTACCAGTTCTGGTCGGGGACGTTTGGCACGATCACGCCACCACGCACGACGACCCAACTGCGCGGGGACAACGGATAGCGGTAGCCGGCCTCGACAGCTGTGCCCTGCAGCTCCGGGTGCTGATCGCGCAGGGGCTTGCCGGGATTGGAGGCGGTTTGGATGGCGCGCAGGATGTTGGCCGGCAGCCACGAGTAACCCGCGGAGAACTCAACCGCCGCGGCGTCGCGCTCGACCGGCGCGGGTTCGTCTCTGGCGGCGATGGCGGTGGGCGCGGTCTTGGGTGGCGTCACCGGTTTGTCGGCCGCCGTGCGTCGCAAAGTGGGCAGCGGCAGCTTGGGTCCTGGCTTGCGGGCCGGTTCACCAGGGACCTGCAGGGTCTTGCCGTCGTCGCTGACCTGCACGCGGCTGGCATCCTGCGCCAGGCCGGTTGCGGTCCATCCGTGCGCCAGGGTCAGCGGCAGACACCAGACCGCTGTGCGGATTCGTTGTTGCATCGTGGCGGGCTCGGGGTCGCCGCGGCGACCGGGGCGACCGCACGGTATCGCGAGCGCTCGCGCTTGGCAATCGCGCGGGCATGCGCAACACTTCAAGCCGCCGCGGCCGGGGTCGCGGGCGAGGCAGCGCTTGCGGTTTTCGGTGGTCATCCTGGACTTGAACGGCACGCTCGTCGACACCCTCGACGACCTGACCGACGCGCTCAACGACCACCTGCAGTCGCAGGACCGGCCGACGCTGTCGGTGGACCAGGTCTCGCAGTGGCCGGGCGAGAATCTGCGTGCGCTGCTCAAGGCGGCCCTGTTGGCGACCGGACCGGTGCCGACAGATTTGGATATTTCTGCGCAATTGCAGTACTTTCGCGAGCGCTACGAGGCGCGGCTTGGTCAAAAGGCCCGCTTGTTCCCTGGCATTGCCGAGACTCTGGAGGCGCTGGTCAAGGGCGGCGCCAAGCTCGCCATCCTGACCAACAAGCCGCAGGGACCGAGCTTTCGGCTGGTTCAGCAGATGGGCATCGATCGCTGGTTTCTGTACCTGCTGGCTGGCGATGGCGACGTGCCGCGCAAGCCCGACCCCGCTGGTGCCGAAGAGCTGATGCGGCGTTGCGGCGGCGACCGCGGCTCGACGCTTTTGGTCGGCAGCTCGCGCATCGACCGCAACACCGCGCGCAATGCCGGCATCCGCTGTGCGCTGGTCGACCACGATGGCAGCAAGGCCGCGCACGGCATGGGCGCCGACTACGTACTGGATGGCTTTGCCGGCTTGCCCCACCTGGTGCTGGGGCCGCCGTCGGGCGGGTTCACCATCTAGGGCCTGGCCGATCCCCACGACCTAGAGGTCGCTCGGCGTCTCGCTGAACTCCAAGTCCGACACCGTAGCGGCCATGACCGCGTCGCGCAGCCGATGCGCCGCGGACTGATGCGCACGCCACGAACGCGTCCACTGGGCTGGATCGTCCATGTGCGAGAGCACTGCCAGCAGCGCTCGACGGAACGCCTCGGCGTCGGCGGGTCGCGCCTCGACGTCGTGACTGAGCGCTGCGTCGACGGCCTGGGCGAGGCCGAGCGGCAATGGCTGTGCGCAGTTGCGTTCGATGGGCGCCGGATGCTGATTCAGCCGGGCAAGCAACAACGCCAACACGGTCGGACCCGAAAACGGCAGCGCACCCGACAAGCACTCGTACAGCACGATGCCCATGGCGTAGAGGTCGGCGCGCCCGTCCAAGGGTTGCCCGCGCACCTGCTCTGGCGCCATGTACAGCGGTGTGCCAATCACCGACCCAGACTGCTCAGGCGACTTGATCTGGCCAGTCAGGTCCAGCGCAATGCCAAAGTCGATGACTTTGACAGTTTCTTCGGCCTGGCCCGCGCCCACGATGAACAGGTTGGCCGGTTTGATGTCCCGGTGCACGAGGCCTTGCTGGTGCGCCTCGTGCAGGCCGGCAAGCGCCCCCGCGACCAGGCGCAGCGCCCGCGGTGGGTCAAGCGTGCCCTCGTTTTTGAGCAGTTCACCCAACTCCTGGCCGTCTAACCGCTCCATGGCCAGGAACAGCCGGCCGTCGTCGGCCATGCCCCACTCGTAGACCTGGACGTTGTGCGGCCCCTGCAGGCGGCTGGCCAGACGGCCTTCGTCAAAGAAACGCTGGACCTGCGTGGTGTCATTGGCCAACTCGGGGCGCATGAGCTTGACCACCACCTCGCTTTGCATCACCTGGTCGCGCGCGGCGTACACCAGCCCAAAGCCACCCTTGCCGACCAATTCGCCCAGGCGGAAGCGGTGGTCGATGAGGTCGCCGCTTTGCGCCGGCCGAGTGGCGGCCGCTGGCAGCGGCAGCGGCGGGTGGTCGCGATCAATGGGCTCCAGCGCCTCCGCCCGCAGCCCGGCGATCGGCAGCAGCTGCAGACCCGACAGCCGCGCCGCCTCGCGCAGGCGGTCGGGGTCGTCGATGAGCCACTGGCCGGGCTCCGCGTCCTGACACAGCCCGACCAGATCCTGAAGCGCCGCGCCGGACGCCACGGCTACGCCGCCCGACTGCAGCTGCACCACGGTGCCGAGCCCCACCGCCGCGGTCACCCACAGCGCACCTTGCAGGCGTTCGGCCAACTTGTAGATGGCAGGCCAGGCTTCGAAAGTTGCCATGACCCAGCCATTGGACACCTGACATGCGCGCGCACCGGCGGCACGCACCAGATCAGCGACTTTGGCGTCGGCGCGCTCGCCGCCGCGCAGCACCCGTACGGCCAGCAAGACCCCGGTGAAGGGTGCAATGTGCACGCCGGGTTCCAGCGCGTCGTCCGGCAACAGCGAGGCGACGTCGGGCCACTCGAGAATGCGGCCGACCGTCAGTGTGTTGGCCGCGACCTGCACCCGCTCGACCACGATCTTTAGCGGCTGGTCGATCTTGCTGCGCACCCGCAGCGTCACTTGACCGGCGCCCAGCCGCAGCGTCGGCGGCCCCAGCGCCACCGGGCCGGCGAGCACCGTCGCCGACCGCCGCTCGATCTCCGGCCGCACCGACAGCGCCACCTGATCCAGGGCTGGCCAGGAGCGCACGTGGTAGTTGCCGCTCAGCAGGGGCAGCGTCCATTGCAGCTCACCGCGCGGCGGGATGACGCGCTGGCTGACGATGTGCGGCATGCGGCCCGGGCTCGACAGGCAGTCGATGCGCGCCGTCTGATCACGCAGGGTCACTGCTGGCCGGAAGCTTAGCGCCACCGAGTCGGCGAGGCTGGCGTCGTACTTGACCTCACACGCAGGACAGTGACTCTGGCCGGCGCTCAAGCTCAAGGTTTGCGCGGCGTCTGCCGGCAGCCGACACGACGGACACAGGATGTCCCAGCGCGGCTGCAAGATGCCGGCGCGCGCGGCCCGCAAGAGGCCGGCGACCACCTGCTTTTCCGGTAGGCGCCAGCGCTTGGCCAGCAAAAGCGGCTGCATGCGCAGCTGTTCAGTCAGCGGTGCCGTGCGCACGAACTCGCCCAGGTGCTCCGCCACGCCGGCTTCGCGGACGGTCGCCAGCCCCGCCTGTAGCTGTTTCTCCGCAGTAGCGTTCAACTTGGGCGGCGCGACGTCTGGATACTGGGCGTTGTGTTCGAGCGCCGCAAACAGCGCCTGGAACGCCCGGTCCAGCTTGGGCCGCACCGTGATTTCGACGTCGAGCTTGATGGCTGGCGCAAACAGCCGCGACTTGGGCCAGAAGCGCCCGTCGTAGGCAAAATCGGTGCCGCCGTCGGCGCGCTCGATCAGCTGCAGCTCGGTCTGGCTTTTCGAGATCGGCCCACTCTCGTAGATGCGCTCGATCAGGTGGTGGGTCGGCGCGGTGAACACCACCGGCTTCTCTTCCCAAGTCACCCGCAGGCCCAGATGCCGCAGCTCGCCGGTGCGCTGGCTGGTGCCGTCGCCGCGCGCCACGAACGCGAACTGCAGGTGCAGGCCGCCCAGGCGGTTGATGCGCTCGGTGTCCGAAAAGGCGTCCCACACCGCCGCAAGGGGCGCTGCGAGGACCTTGCGCCACGCGATGCAAACGGGTTCGATCACCTTGTCCTACACAACCAGGTTTTCTTGGTGAACACCGAACACCTGCCGCAAGGCGTGGCTGATCTCACCCGTGGTGGCCCGGCAGCGCACCGCATGCACCAGCGCCGGCATGAGGTTGGCACCGCTCGCCGCGGCTTGCCCAAGCCCCGCCATCGCCGCCTGCCAGGCACTGGCATCACGCGCTTGCCGCACGGCGCGCACGCGCTCGATCTGGTCGCGCTCGACCCGCGGGTCGATGGCGAGCACCGGGGCCGACTCGGGCTCATTGGCTGCAAACTGGTTGACGCCGACCACGATCTGCTCGCCGGACTCGACTGCGCGCTGCCACCGGTACGCCGAGTCCTGGATCTCGCGCTGCGGATATCCTTGTTCAATCGCGGCGACCATCCCGCCCAGGGCGTCGATGCGGTCGAGGTAGGCCCGCGCGCGCGTCTCCAGCTGGTCGGTCCAGGCCTCGACGACATAGCTGCCGCCCAGCGGATCGACGGCGTCGGCGACGCCCGACTCGAAAGCGATGATCTGCTGGGTGCGCAGCGCGATCTGCGCCGCCGCCTCGGTCGGCAGCCCCAGCGCCTCGTCGCGCGAGTTGGTGTGCAGGCTCTGAGTCCCGCCCAGCACCGCAGCCAGCGCCTGCAGCGCCACCCGCACGATGTTGTTGTCGGGCTGCTGGGCGGTCAGCATCGAGCCCGCGGTTTGGGTGTGGAAGCGCAGCTTTTGCGACTCTGGCTTTTTGGCGCCAAAGCGGTCGCGCATGATGTGCGCCCACAGCCGGCGCGCCGCGCGGAACTTGGCGACTTCTTCCAAGAAGTTGTTGTGGCCATTGAAGAAGAACGCGATGCGCCCGGCAAATTCGTCGACATCCAGGCCCGCGTCGATGGCGGCCTGCACGTAGGCGATGCCGTCGCCCAGCGTAAAGGCGATCTCCTGCGCCGCGTCGCACCCGGCTTCGCGCACGTGGTAGCCGCTGACCGAAATCGTGTTCCACTTGGGCACCTCGGTCTGGCACCACGCGAACAGGTCGGTAATCAAGCGCATCGACGGCCGCGGCGGGTAGATGTAGGTGCCGCGGGCCATGTACTCCTTGAGGATGTCGTTCTGGACCGTGCCCGTCAGCGCCTTGGGGTCGAGGCCGCGTTCTTGGGCCACGCCGACCAGGTACGCCAAAAGCGTTGTCGCCGTGGCGTTGATCGTCATCGAAATGCTGATGCTGTCGAGCGGCAATCCATGCAAAAGCGTGTGCATGTCGTCCATGCTGGCGATCGACACCCCGACCTTGCCTACCTCGCCCTGTGCCATGGCGTCGTCCGGGTCGTAGCCCATCTGCGTCGGCAGGTCGAAGGCGACGCTCAGCCCGGTTTGTCCGGCACCCAGCAGGTACTTGTAGCGCGCGTTGGACTCGGCGGCCGTGCCAAAGCCGGCGTACTGGCGCATGGTCCACAGCCGACCGCGGTACATGGTCGCCTGTACGCCGCGCAGGAACGGGAACTGCCCGGGCAGCCCCTGTTTGTGCAGATCGCCGTGCCCGGCGGCGTGGGCGTAGAGGTCATCCACCGCTTCGCCGGTGGAACGCAGGAACTGCTTTTTGCGCAGGCCTTTCTTGACGGCGGCAGCCAGCGCGGTCTGGCGCCACGCCGCGATGGCGTCGCTTGGGGGCAGTTCGGACATCGTGCACACGGGACGCCGTTGTGTCGGCGCGCGGTAAGCGTGCCAAAGGTGCGGGCTGGGGGCAACCACGGCACCGGACTTGCCACGGGTTGCTGCGGTTGCCGTGCGAATGCGGGAGCAGTTGACCCCTCGACCGCGCAACCGCAGACTGCGCGGATCCGCGCCACCGGCCGCGGCCACGGAGTTGCCATGTCCCGCTGGATCGCCGCGCTGGCCGTCGCCACCTTGCTGTCACTGCCCATGACAGCTTCCGCCACGCCAGGCTCGCTCGCCGTCACCGGCACTTTGACCGCCGGCGCGGGCACCGGCGCTGCTGCGGACGGCGACTATATCCTGACCATGCGGCTGTATCCGGCTGCCCAAGGCGGAACGGCACTGTGGGAGGAGGCGCCGCAGGTGGTCACGGTGCTTGGCGGCCGCTTTGGCCTGACGATCGGCACCAAGACGCCGATCACGCCGGGGCTGCTGGCGTCGGCAGCGCAAGCGTGGTTGGGTGTGCAAGTCGGCAACGAGCCGGAATTGCCGCGGGTGGCGCTGCACGCGGTCGCCTTCGCGGTGCAGGCGGCGGCAGCCGAGTCGGTGCAGTGCTCGGGCTGCATTGGGGTCGCGCAACTCGATCCCAAGTTCGTGGCGACGCTACTCAAGTCGACCGACGTCGACAAGCTGGACTTGAGCGGCTATGCCAAGAAGGCCGAGCTGGCCAAGATCGCACAAAGCGGCCACTGGAACGACCTGCAGGGCGCGCCCAAGCTGGCCGACGTGGCGACGAGCGGCGTCTACGCCGACCTGGTCGGCGCGCCGGTGGTGCCCAAGGTCGGCACGCTGTGCGGCACCGGGCTGGTGGTGCGCGGCTTCAAGGTTGATGGCTCTTTGGAGTGCGTCGCGGGCGGCGTCGACACCGCTGCCCTGCCGCCGCACGGCCTGTCGGCGATCTCCAATGGCCTGCTGACCAACGTCTTTACCGAGATCGCCAGCCTGGACAAGCCGATCGACATCCCGGATGCCAACCTCAAAGGCGCTACGGCGACGGTCAAGGTGCCTGATGTCGGCAAGGCGCTGGCGCTGCAAGTGTCGGTGGACCTGACCACCAGCTCGCTCGGCCAGCTGACCGTGACGCTGACCGCGCCAGGCGGCGCCAGCTACCTGCTCGTCAACAAATCGGGCACCGGCACCGCGCTCAAGGCCACCTACCCCAAGCCTGACAGTACCCTCAGCGGCGACTTGACGGCCTGGGTTGGCAAGAACCCGGTCGGCGACTGGACGCTGACCGCCGTCGACAGCCAGATCGGGGCCCAGACCACCGACGGGCAGATCAAGGGCTTCTCGGTGCAGGTCGAAACGCTGTCGAACAAGAAGGTCGCGGCGACGGGCGGCCTGCTGCTGCCGAGCGCCAATCAAGTGACCGAGCCCTGCGCCGCGGGCAACAAGGGCTTGTCGATAGTGGTCCCCAGCCTGGGTGGGCTGGCGGTTTGCGACGGCAAGAACTGGCAGTTGCTCAAGTTCATGCAGACCTGCGGCAACGGGCTCTTGAACCCCGGCGAACAGTGCGACGACGGCAACGACGCCCCCGCCGACGGCTGCTACCTGTGCAAGACCGCGTTCTGCGGCGATGGCATGGTCAACAACGGCGAGGCCTGCGACGACGGACCCAAGAATAGCGACACCGTCGCCGACGCCTGTCGCACCACCTGTGTCAAGCCGGCGTGCGGCGACAAGGTCAAGGACGCAACCGAAGAGTGCGACGACGGCAACAGCTTTTTCAACGACGGCTGCACACCGTTTTGCGTGAGCGAAGTCAAAGTCAACGTCACCTTCAAGACCTGCGGCGCCACCGGCCAGAGCGGGCCCAATGCAAGCCAGTGCCAGACCGCCTATGCCGGCACGCCGCTCGCTGGATTCGTCGCGGTCAATGGCGGCATTCAGTCGTGGACGGTGCCGACCGACGGCACCTACCGCATCGAGGCCTGGGGCGCTCGCGCGGCGCTCAACGGCCCCTCGGCCGCCGGCAACAACGGCGCGCGGATGCGCGGCGACTTCGTGCTCAAGAAGGGCACGGTGCTCAAGATTCTGGTCGGCCAGATGGGCACCAAGTCGCCGAGCGCCACCTCGTCTTCGGGCGGCGGCGGCACCTTCGTTGTGCAGAGCGACAACACGCCGCTGCTCATCGCCGGCGGCGGCGGCGGTCGCGGCGGCAACGGCAGCCAGCCGGGCGTCGGCGGCTCGACGGCCAACTGCGGCACCAAAGACGACCGCGGTTTTGGCACCCCCGGCTGCAATGGTCAGGGCGGCATCTCGGGTACGGTCAGCAACGTCAACGGTGGCGGCGGCGGCGCGGGCCTGACCGGCAATGGCCTGGCCAAGCAGAGCAACAGCGGCAACCCCGGCATCTCCTTTGTCAACGGCGGCACCGGCGGCGCCTCGCGCGACGGCCAGAGCTGGGGCGGCTTTGGCGGCGGCGGCGGCAACCACGAGTCGGCCGGCGGTGGCGGCGGCGGCGGCGGCTATGGCGGCGGATCCGGTGGCCAGTACGAGGGCGGCACTTACGGCGGCGGCGGTGGCGGCGGGTCGTACAATTCCGGCGCCAACCCGAGCAGCGGCGCTGGCGAGTGGGCTTCCGATGGTCAGGTGACCATCGTCAAGCAGTAGCTGCGTACAGCACCCAGCGAAGATGGCGATGACGCAAGACGACAACCCGGCGAACGCGGCACCAGCAGGCCCAGCGCGCGCACAGGGCGGTGAGCAACAGGCGCTGGACAGCCGCAAGTTCGTGCATGGCACAGGCTATTTCGTGGCGGTCGCCGTGGGTGCGGCGTTGGTGGCGGCAGCGCTGTACAAGGGCGCACAGGCACCGGTGGGGCCGCCGCAGCCGAGTCAGGGACAGGGACAGGAGTAGCAACCGGCGCTGCGCTGACTACGGACAACTGCGCTCGAGCTTCCAGTCATCGACGTAGACACCCTCGCCGCCATTGCCGATCTGGTCGATGGTGTCGAACAGCAGTTGGATGACCACGGCCTGGCCGGCATAGGCCGACAGGTCGATCTCGATCGGCATCCACTGTTTGAGCTGCCACTTGTTGTAGGTCGACTTGACGAACACGGCCTTGGGCCCGCTGGCGTCGATGATGTTGACCTTGAATTCGTCGTAGCTGCCGCCCTCGGTGTCCATCCACAGCCCAAAGCTGAACTTGGTGGTCGCGCCGGCTGGCACGGTCAACGCCACGCTTTGCTGCGCGGTGCCGCTGTGGGTGCCGCCGGTCTCGAAATTGCCTTTGCTGATGTCGCCATAGTACAGCGCGCCCTTGCCGCTCTGCGCTTGCTTGCCGGTGACCCACTGCCACTTGGCGTTGGGATTGTTGCCCTGCAAGGCCAGCCAGTCAGGCTTGCCGGACTCGAAGTCGCTTTGCTGCATAATGGTTTCGCAGCAGCCAGGCTTGGTCAGCTTGGTCCACACGCACAGGCCGTTGACGCACGACTCGTCGGTGCACATCGGGTCGCCATCGTCGCAGTCCTTGGGATCCTGACAGCAGATGTTCTTGGCCGAGCAAACGTTTTTGGTGCAGCTCTCCAGCGTGCACTTGTCGCCGTCGTCGCAGTCGCCCACCGCGTCGCAGCAGTTGGCGCTGGTCTTGGTGTGCTGGCAAGGCAGGCCGACCGTCGGGCACAGGTCCAAGGTGCAGATCTTCTTGTCGTCGCAGTCGGCGGCGCTGTCGCAGCACTGCGTCGACGGCAGCTTGTTGAACTGGCACTGCTGGCCGATGCAGGTCTTCTGCGTGCACTTCTTGCCGTCGTTGCACTCGCTGACGTTGGTGCAGCAGTTGTTGATCTTGGCGTGGTAGCACGTGAAATTGCTGCAATAGTCGCTGGTGCACGGGTTCTTGTCGTCGCAGACCGTGGCGTCATTTTCGCAGTAGTCGCCGCCCGCCACGTAGGTGCACTGGTTGCCCACGCAGGTGTCTTTGCTCAGCCCCAGGTTGTCGTTGCACTGCGCGTCGATGCTGCACGCTTTGGGCTTGCAGGTGCTGGTGATCGCGATGTCGTCCAGGTGCAGCCCGGTCGGCGAGCCCTTGGCTTGCAACAGTTCCCAGGTCAACTGCACGTTGCGGGTCGCGGCCCGTGCGGCAAAGGCGTTCAGATCCAGCGTCGGGGTCTGCCAAGTTGTCGCGCTCGGGTTGCCCTGCCAGATCCACCACGACCCCACGCTGGTGGTCACGCGCACCCGCAAGATGTCGCCGAGGCCATACTGCCCTTTGAAGCTGAACTTGAGCTTACTGTCCACGCCCAGCGGCAAATTGACAGCTGGCATGCGCACTTGCGCCACGCTGCCGCCGCCGGCCACGCCGCCGTCGACCGGCTTGAACACCACGGCGTTGCTGCTCAGTTGGCCGACTGCCGGCTGCACGGACCACTGGCCGTACTGACTGGCCACCAGCACCGGCATCCAGGTGTCCAAAGGCTCGAACCCGGTCTTGGCGACTTGCGGCACGCAGCACGGCGCCGCCACCACCTTGGTCAACGGGTCGAGCTTGGGCAGCGCCGCGCAGCCCGCCGTGGTGCAGGTCGCGTCGGCGCACTCGGCGGCGCCTTGCACGATGTCGCCACAACTAGCGCTGGTGGTGCAGCAGGTCGGTTCGTGGCCGCACTTATAGTCCACGCACTTGTCGAGCGTGCACGCGGCCGCGTCGTCGCAGTCCAGGTCCTTGGCACAGCAGCCCTTGTCTTGCTTGGCCTGGTGGCTGCACTGGCCGGTGCCGGTGGCGCACAGATCGGACGTGCACGGGTTGCCGTCGTCGCAGTCGGCCGGGCCCTTGCAGCAGTTGGCGATGGGCTGGGTGCTGCACACGCCGCCCAGGCACTTGTGGGCGGTGCAGACGTCGCCGTCGTCGCAGTCGACCGTAATTTCGCAGCACTTGGCGCCGGGCGGTGCCACGTTCACGCAGCCTTTTTGCGCGTCGCAGCTGTCGATGGTGCAGGTCTTGCCATCGTTGCAGTCGATCGGGGTGTGGGCGCAGCCGCTTTGCGGCGAGCAGCCGTCGGCCGTGCACGGCTGGTAATCGGCGCAGTTGGCCGCGACGAACGTGCAGCCCACGCCGGTCGTGCACACGCCCTCCGTGCAGGCATTGCCGTCGTCGCAGCTATCGGCCGCGTGCGCGCAGTTGCCGGTGGCGACGTCGCACTTGTCCAGCGTACACGGGTCTTCGTCGGCGCAGGGCTTGACGACCGCCGTGCAGCCATTGATCGGATCGCAGCCATCGACCGTACACGGATTGCCGTCGTCGCACATCTGCGGCGCTTGCAGGCACGCCTGCGCCCACGGGCCGATGGTACCGTCGACTTCGACCGTGACGCTGCCGCCGTCGGGGATGAGCGACTGGCTGTCTCCCGCGACCGCGCTATCGGCTACCGCGCCGTCCTGGCTGTCGGCAACCGCGGCGGCATCGGGCGCAGCAGCCGGCACGCCTTCGTCACAAGCCCACGCCAGCACCGCCACCGCCGCGGTCAGCGCGCGAGGCATCAGGCGTAGCAATGGCAAAGCGGGAGCGCCCATCGCGGCAAGCATAGCGGTCGATGCCCAGCGCCTGCAACCGTCAGGCGCTGCGCCGCCGCCAGACCCACAGCGCAGCGGCCGCCAAGGCCAAAAGCCAGCCGAACCCTGCCGCGGCGACCGGTGCCCTCGTCGCACTGCACGGTCCGCCGCCGCCATCGCTCGTCTGGCACGGCGTCTCATCGGTGGCGCCGTCGCAGTCGTCGTCTTGCTGGTTGGCGCAGCGCTCGAACGGGCCCGCGGGCAAGGGCGACACGTTGCATATCGCCTTCTTTTTGTCGGCGCTGCAGATCTTCTTGCCGACGACGCGACAGGCGCCGGTGCCGGCCTCGCACTGGTCGCCGACCGAGTAGCCTTCGTCGGTAAAGCCGTCGCAGTTGTTGTCCTTGCCGTCGCCGCACAATTCGGTCTCGGGTTTACGGACGTTGGCGGGGTCGAACAGTTCGCACACCACCTTGCCGGCCGTACCGCAGTGCAAGTTGCCCTTGGCGGCGCAAATGCCGGTGCCTTTGGTGCAGTCTAGCCCCTTGCCCAACTCTTCGTCGGTTTGGCCATCGCAGTCGTTGTCCTGGCCGTCGCACAGGGTCTCCGTCGCCTCATGGCCGAGCGGCATCTCGCAGCCGAGCTTGCCAGCCGCGCAGACCGTCTTGGCTTGGGCGCAGATGCCGGTCGCCGTACACGCCTGGGGCAGATCGCCGACATCGTCTGTGGTGCCGTCGCAGTCGTCGTCGAGCGCATTGCACGCCTCGACCGGTACCGCGCCGCAGCCACCGCAGGCGTTGGTCAGCCCCTCGTCGGTCAGCCCGTCGCAGTCGTTGTCAAAGCCGTCGCACAGCGTCTCGCTCACGCTCTCGTAGCCGTACGGGTAGGTGCACGAGAAGCCGCCCTTGCCGTCGCAGTGCGCGACCGGCTTGCCATCGGGCAGGGGGTTGCCGCATACGCCTTTGACCAAGCAGGTGCCGGCCGGCGCCACCAGGCTCTCGTCGGTTTGGCCGTTGCAGTCGTCGTCCTTGCCGTTGCAGACCTCAATAGCGCCGGGAAAGATCTGCTTGTCGAGGTCGTCGCAGTCGGCTTGTGCCCCAGCCGGTGCCTGCGACGGATACTTATCGCCGTCGAGATCGCAGGTCAGGTTGGCTTTGCCGGGCGTGCCGAGGCTCGCCAGTTCTGCCGGCGGCTGGCACCACAGTTTCAGATCGTCGTTCTTGCAGATGTCGGCCTGCGCCGGGTCGAGGTTCCAGACACCCTTGTAGTCCTTGGTGCCGCACAAGTCCCACGTCACGTGGTCGACCAGGCCGTTTGGGCCTTCGACAGTCAGCTTGGCGCCGCACGGCAGCGCAAAGGTGCCGCCCAGATCGAGCACCTTGGTCTTGAGCAGGGCATTGACCGAGTTGGTCACCGGGGGCACGTGGCCGATGGCAATCGCCTCGCCGGCCGGCAGTTCCGCCAGCAGGTCGCCCAGGTCGTACTGCTTGATGTCCTCGGGCTTGGTCGACGGCTTGCTGCCGACGATCGGCTGCACCACCGCCAGCACGCCCTTGAGCGACAGCGCGTATTTGCCCGGGTTATACAGTTCGACCCAGCGCGGCGCGTTGCCCGATCCCACGGAAAACTCGTTAATAATCAAAGCGTTAGGTGGTTGCGGGCACCCGCCCGAAGGTGACGTCGGCACCGCTTGCGCGCTGCCGGCCACGCCCAAGCCCAGGCACGCCACCAGCACGACGGCGACCAGTGGTGGCGGGAGAATGCCGGTTTGTCCTTGCGTTTTCAGGGCTTATAGACTGCTGGACGGCGAAGTCGGGCCGCACCTGGCGCAAGCATACGGTTCTTTGGCGCGCGCGCCACAAATTGACGGTGTCGCCATGGCGGAACTGTCACACCAGGTTTCGCTCGCATTTTCAACGCACAAGCGCGCGCCGGCCGGCAGGCAGGCGGCGGTCGTACACGATCATTCCCATTCGATGGTCGCTGGTGGCTTGCTGCTGATGTCGTAGACGACCCGGTTGCTGCCGCGCACTTCGTTGATGATGCGGGTGCTGATGCGGCCGAGCAGCGAGCGCGGCAGGTCAGCCCAGTCGGCGGTCATGCCGTCTTGCGAGGTGACCGCGCGCACGGCACAGGTGGCCTCGTAGGTGCGCGCATCGCCCATCACACCCACCGACTGCACCGGCAACAGCACTGCGAAGTACTGCCACAGCTCGGCCTTGCCCGCGTAGGCGTCGATCTCCTGGCGCACGATGGCGTCCGCGGCCTGCAGCAGCCGGACCCGCTCGGCGCTGACCGCACCCACGATGCGCACCGCCAGACCGGGGCCGGGAAACGGCTGGCGATCGACCAGCGACGACGGCAGGCCCAACTCGCGGCCAAGCTGCCGTACTTCGTCCTTGAACAGCTCGCG
>SXRM01000313.1 GCA_005792545.1 Pseudomonadota bacterium
CACGGCGATCGAGTTGTGCTTGCACAGCCCCTAAGAGGGTGTGGCTAAATCACGCCCGCGGCGAGGTCGAAGAGCCTGCAGGCAGATCGCGAGCGCGCCCGGAGTGACCGACCGAGGCGCACTTGAAGTGCGCAGACCGAGCCAGTATCCAATTAACCCGGGCAGGGAGGACGTAAGCCGCGAGATGTCCAGGATCTTTGGCCGTAGCTGGGTGGGATTTTGGCCACACCCTCTAAGCGGGTGTTTACATTCAAACACCTGCTGCGCGTAACCCGTCGATGAGTTCGCAGGACTCATCGACCCCGCCATGCTTTGTTGTCGGCCCTGTTCCTCCCTGCGGCGCACCGCGAGTGCACCTCAGTCGTCTCAGTGCCTCCGCCTCGCCTTGCGGGCGCCTCATTCCGCTCGCTGCGGCGATGTATATAAACACCCTCTAAGGTCCGCGGGATTGAAATCGACGGCGTTCGGGTTGTAGGCTCGCGCGCCCGACCCAATCCGCGGCCGCGGGGTGGTAGCGGCAATCTTGCCTGAAGCTGCGGCATTGCCGGTGATCGCCCCGTGAGCCTGCCCCAACCCCCCAACGTACCGACGGAACCCAAGGCCCTGCGCCGAGCGCTGCGGCAATTGCGAGAGCGTTCGGAATATCTTGAATCTACGGGAGAATCTCTGCTGCGCAAGCGCGGCCGACTGCTGTCGCCCGAAGTGCTACAGGTGCTGCGCGATCAACTGGCGGCCTTGCGACAGGCCCGCGCCCAGACTGCCGGCGACGCGGGCCAAGAGGAAGTGGCGCGCTTTGACCGCACCGTGGCGGCGTTCGACGACGGGCTCAATGTGCACCTGGGCCAGTTTCGCAAGTCGCCGACGCGCGAGTTGGTCGAGGCCATCGCGCTGGCGCTGTTGCTGACGCTCGGCATCCGCGCGTTCGTGTTCGAGGCCTTCAAGATCCCGACGGGATCGATGATCCCGACGCTGCAGATCCACGACCACCTATTCGTCAACAAGTTCTTGTACGGGCTGAAGATCCCGTTTACGCGGCTGAAATACCTGGCGCTGCGCGACCCCAAGCCGGGCGAGATCGTGGTGTTCGAGTACCCTTACGATGACGATCCGGACTCGGCGGGCAAGGATCTCATCAAGCGGGTGATCGCGGTCGCTGGCCAGCGTGTGCGCATGGTCGACAACGCGATCCAGATCGACGGCAAACCCATCGGGCGCAAAATCGTCGATCAGGCGGGCGACTGTGGCCAGTCTTCGATGGGCGGCGCGTACCGCTGCAAGGTCGTGCAAGAGTGCCTGGGCGGCTTCGTGTACACGGCGCAGCACCACGTGTCAGCGGCGCCGGGGCTGCTCGACGTCGATAACTCGGCTAACTGGCCACCTGCGGAGTGGAACGGGCTGCGTTACGGCCCGCACGCGATGCGCTTTAGCCCGCCCGAGAACCGCGAGTTCCCCGATTTCGTAGTTCCCGATGGGCACTTGCTGGTCATGGGCGACAACCGCGACAACAGCAAGGATGGCCGCTTTTTCGGCCTGGTGCCGCTCGATACCGTCAAGGGCAAAGCCGGCGTGCGCTGGTGGGCGTTTGTCGACGACTGGTACCGGCCAGAATTGCCGCGCATGTTTGAGTTCATCCACCAGGACGCGCCCGACGGGGACTGCGCCCGTTGGCAGGCCCAAAAGTGAGCGACCCGCCACCGTTGCTGGACCGCGCGAACCTCGACCAGGTCATGCGCAGCCTCGCCGACGAGTTGCTGGCGCTGCCGTGGCCGCATGACGCCGCGACCTTTCCGTGGCTCATCGGCATCCGAACGGGCGGCCTGGCGGTCGCGGAGGAACTGGCAGGCCTGTTGGCAGTCGCGCTCGGGTTTACGCCGCAGGTGGGCGCGCTGGACATCACGCTGTACCGCGACGACATGTTTCTCAAAGGCCCGCGCGCAGCCGAGGGCGAGACGACGCTGCCGGGCGACCTGAGCGGTCGGCGCGTAGTGCTGGTCGACGACGTGCTATACACGGGCCGAACGGTGCGCGCGGCACTCAATGCCCTGGTCGACTTTGGCAGGCCGCGGGCGGTGGCGCTGGCGGTGCTGCTCGACCGCGGCGGCCGCGAGTTGCCGATTGCCGCAGACGCCGTCGGCCATCGCTTCAGCGTCCCGGCGGGGCACAAGATCCAGGTGCGTTGCGATGCCCGCGGCCGGCTGCACAGCGTAGTGCAGGTGCCTACGGAAACGGCGTCGGTCGCCAAGGTGGTGTCGCGATGAGCGGGCTCGGCAACCTGCAGCTGCGCCACTTGCTGGGCTTGGAAACGCTGTCGGCGGACCAGATCACGGCGCTGCTCGACATGGCCGCGCAGATGAAGGCCGTCAACCAGCGCCGCATCAAGAAGCTGCCGACGCTGCGCGGCGTGACCGTGCTCACTTTCTTTGTCGAGAATTCGACGCGCACCAAGATGAGCTTTGAGCTAGCCGCCAAACGCCTGAGCGCCGATACCATGGGCTTTGCGGCCAGCACGTCGTCGTTGTCCAAGGGCGAGACCCTGCTCGACACTGCCCGCAACCTGGAGGCGATGGCGCCCGACATCGTGGTCATCCGCCACAGTTCGGCCGGCGCGCCGCGGTTTCTGTCGGAGCGCATTGGCTGCGGCATCGTCAACGCGGGCGATGGCGCCCACGAGCACCCGACGCAGGGCCTGCTGGACCTGTACACCATGCGCGAGAAGCTCGGCGACCTGCGCGGGCGCAAGGTGGCGATCATCGGCGACATCGCGCACAGCCGGGTCGCGCGATCGAATCTGCATGGGCTGCACAAGCTCGGCGCTGACGTGCACGTGGCCGGCCCCGCGACCATGTTGCCGCCGGGCGTCGAAGCGTTCGGCTGCACCGTCCATCCACGCGTCGAACCGGCCATCGAAGGCGCCGACGTGGTGATGATGCTGCGCATCCAACGCGAGCGGCAGGGCAACGACCTGATTCCGCACGCCCACGAATACCATCGCTTCTTTGGCTTGGACGCGGCCCGGCTCAAGCTCGCGCAGCCGCACGTGCTGGTCATGCACCCGGGACCGATGACCCGCGGCGTCGAGATTGCGCCCGATGTCGCGGACGGTGCGCAGTCCGTCATCCTGCAACAGGTCGAGAACGGCGTGGCGG